>NZ_CP046509.1:1046413-1350870 GCF_009738185.1 Erwinia sorbitola
CCGGAACAAGCTGAAAATTGAAACGACATGTCGTTTTCATTCTCCGTAAATAAGAATGAAATCAACGATATGTTCGAGTCTCTCAAATGCTCGCTCCTCACTAAGCTGAGGGTCGGGTGAACGGCTGAAATGCAAGGCGCACGGCGCACAGCAGCGCGGAGTGGACTTAACGTCCATGAGCAGCTGTGAGCACCGGGCAACGCCGCAGTTCAGAGGGTTCACGCGGCCAGAATCTTGTGGGTTGTGAGGTTAAGCGACTAAGCGTACACGGTGGATGCCTAGGCAGTCAGAGGCGATGAAGGGCGTGCTAATCTGCGATAAGCGTCGGTAAGGTGATATGAACCGCAACAGCCGACGATACCCGAATGGGGAAACCCAGTGTGCTCCGGCACACTATCATGTCATGAATACATAGTGGCATGAGGCGAACCGGGGGAACTGAAACATCTAAGTACCCCGAGGAAAAGAAATCACCGAGATTCCCCCAGTAGCGGCGAGCGAACGGGGAACAGCCCAGAACCTGAATCAGTTTGTGCATTAGTGGAAGCGTCTGGAAAGTCGCAGGGTACAGGGTGATACTCCCGTACACAAAAATGCACTTGCTGTGAGTTCGATGAGTAGGGCGGGACACGTGACATCCTGTCTGAATATGGGGGACCATCCTCCAAGGCTAAATACTCCTGACTGACCGATAGTGAACCAGTACCGTGAGGGAAAGGCGAAAAGAACCCCGGCGAGGGGAGTGAAAAAGAACCTGAAACCGTGTACGTACAAGCAGTGGGAGCACCTTCGTGGTGTGACTGCGTACCTTTTGTATAATGGGTCAGCGACTTATATTCTGTAGCAAGGTTAACCGTATAGGGGAGCCGCAGGGAAACCGAGTCTTAACTGGGCGTTAAGTTGCAGGGTATAGACCCGAAACCCGGTGATCTAGCCATGGGCAGGTTGAAGGTTGGGTAACACTAACTGGAGGACCGAACCGACTAATGTTGAAAAATTAGCGGATGACTTGTGGCTGGGGGTGAAAGGCCAATCAAACCGGGAGATAGCTGGTTCTCCCCGAAAGCTATTTAGGTAGCGCCTCGTGAACTCATCTCCGGGGGTAGAGCACTGTTTCGGCTAGGGGGCCATCCCGGCTTACCAACCCGATGCAAACTGCGAATACCGGAGAATGTTATCACGGGAGACACACGGCGGGTGCTAACGTCCGTCGTGAAGAGGGAAACAACCCAGACCGCCAGCTAAGGTCCCAAAGTCATGGTTAAGTGGGAAACGATGTGGGAAGGCACAGACAGCCAGGATGTTGGCTTAGAAGCAGCCATCATTTAAAGAAAGCGTAATAGCTCACTGGTCGAGTCGGCCTGCGCGGAAGATGTAACGGGGCTAAACCATGCACCGAAGCTGCGGCAGCGATACGCAAGTATTGTTGGGTAGGGGAGCGTTCTGTAAGCCGTCGAAGGTGGCCTGTGAGGGCTGCTGGAGGTATCAGAAGTGCGAATGCTGACATAAGTAACGATAAAGCGGGTGAAAAGCCCGCTCGCCGGAAGACCAAGGGTTCCTGTCCAACGTTAATCGGGGCAGGGTGAGTCGACCCCTAAGGCGAGGCCGAAAGGCGTAGTCGATGGGAAACGGGTTAATATTCCCGTACTGGGTGTTACTGCGAAGGGGGGACGGAGAAGGCTATGTTAGCCGGGCGACGGTTGTCCCGGTTTAAGCATGTAGGCTTGAGTTCCAGGCAAATCCGGAACTCTTTAAGGCTGAGGTGTGATGACGAGGCACTACGGTGCTGAAGTAACAAATGCCCTGCTTCCAGGAAAAGCCTCTAAGCATCAGGTAACATCAATCGTACCCCAAACCGACACAGGTGGTCAGGTAGAGAATACCAAGGCGCTTGAGAGAACTCGGGTGAAGGAACTAGGCAAAATGGTGCCGTAACTTCGGGAGAAGGCACGCTGGCGCGTAGGTGAAGGGACTTGCTCCCGGAGCTGAAGCCAGTCGAAGATACCAGCTGGCTGCAACTGTTTATTAAAAACACAGCACTGTGCAAACACGAAAGTGGACGTATACGGTGTGACGCCTGCCCGGTGCCGGAAGGTTAATTGATGGGGTTATCCGCAAGGAGAAGCTCTTGATCGAAGCCCCGGTAAACGGCGGCCGTAACTATAACGGTCCTAAGGTAGCGAAATTCCTTGTCGGGTAAGTTCCGACCTGCACGAATGGCGTAATGATGGCCAGGCTGTCTCCACCCGAGACTCAGTGAAATTGAACTCGCTGTGAAGATGCAGTGTACCCGCGGCAAGACGGAAAGACCCCGTGAACCTTTACTACAGCTTGACACTGAACATTGAGCCTTGATGTGTAGGATAGGTGGGAGGCTTGAAGCGTGGACGCCAGTCTGCGTGGAGCCAACCTTGAAATACCACCCTTTAACGTTTGATGTTCTAACCTGGCGCCGTGATCCGGCGTGGGGACAGTGTCTGGTGGGTAGTTTGACTGGGGCGGTCTCCTCCTAAAGAGTAACGGAGGAGCACGAAGGTCAGCTAATCACGGTCGGACATCGTGAGGTTAGTGCAATGGCATAAGCTGGCTTGACTGCGAGAGTGACGGCTCGAGCAGGTGCGAAAGCAGGTCATAGTGATCCGGTGGTTCTGAATGGAAGGGCCATCGCTCAACGGATAAAAGGTACTCCGGGGATAACAGGCTGATACCGCCCAAGAGTTCATATCGACGGCGGTGTTTGGCACCTCGATGTCGGCTCATCACATCCTGGGGCTGAAGTAGGTCCCAAGGGTACGGCTGTTCGCCGTTTAAAGTGGTACGCGAGCTGGGTTTAGAACGTCGTGAGACAGTTCGGTCCCTATCTGCCGTGGGCGCTGGAGAATTGAGAGGGGTTGCTCCTAGTACGAGAGGACCGGAGTGAACGCACCACTGGTGTTCGGGTTGTCATGCCAATGGCATTGCCCGGTAGCTAAGTGCGGAAAAGATAAGCGCTGAAAGCATCTAAGCGCGAAACTTGCCTCGAGATGAATTCTCCCTGGGTCCTTGAGATCCCTGAAGGGACGTTGAAGACTACGACGTTGATAGGCCGGGTGTGTAAGCGCAGCGATGCGTTGAGCTAACCGGTACTAATGACCCGTGAGGCTTAACCTTACAACGCCAGAAGCGTTCTGGTGAGCGTTATGAGAGACGCGAAGACAATTTTCAGCCTGTACCGGATAAGAATTAGCGGAAACGAAAGATTTTGTGCTGATGCAAGGCGGCAAACGCAGGAAAGGAAGGAGCATACATGAGTATGTGACTGACTTTGCCAGCGCAGCCAACGCAGCAGGCGTGCAAAATATTCGTTTCATGCGCAAAGAATTTGCCTGGCGGCTTTAGCGCGGTGGTCCCACCTGACCCCATGCCGAACTCAGAAGTGAAACGCCGTAGCGCCGATGGTAGTGTGGGGTCTCCCCATGCGAGAGTAGGGAACTGCCAGGCATCAAATAAGGAAAGAACCCCGACCGAAAGGCCGGGGTTTTTTTTCGTCTGTTGTTTGTCGGTGAGCTGCTCTTCAGTAGGACAGATGCGCCGGGAGCGCATCTGAACGGCGCGCAGCGCCGGCCCGTAGGGTGGCCCACAGGGAAGTGGGCCATAAACTGCCAGGCATCAAACGAAGAAAGAACCCCGACCGTAAGGTTGGGGTTTTTTTTCGTCTGTTGTTTTTCCGCTATGCCACTAATCTATTATTGGCCAAGGTTCCATAAGGCATAACCAGTAGCAGCACCCGCTATATCCCAGGTAAAATCCTTCCAGCTCCATCCGGTTCCACCTTGCCTGCTGTCGTACAGCTCTTTAGCTGCTCCCAGGCTAATGGCAAACATCACACCGAAGCTGCCGCTATGGCCTTCACTCCAGTTCTGATGTTCGCCATAGGCGCTACCAGCGGCGGCAAGAAATGCTGAAGAGAGAAAATGCTGGGCTTTATCCCGCCCTGTCCACTCATCCTGAGCCATGTGGGTGCAACCGCTACAAAACAGCAGGAGCGCCAGTACACTGAAACGCATTATCAACTCCTGTAAAAAAGCCCCGTCTTAGCGGGGCCAGATATTCTGATTATAATGGATTACAGTATGCGGCTGATTAGCCGATCGATACGAATACGGCGTAATCGACGGATCAATTTACGCACTTTTATCGGGTAGTCTGCGATACTTTCCAGATCGTGGAAATGCTGCACCGTACTGGTATGTTCGCGGATCAGGCTGAGTTCACGATCGCGCTGCTCTGCTAACTGCTGGAGCGGATCGTGAATCAGCACCGCATTTTCCAGATCCAGCCGCCATGCGCGCGGGTTCAGGTTATTTCCCGTCACCATAATCCACTCATCATCGACCCACAGCCCTTTCAGGTGGTAGCTGTTCTCGCCATCTTTCCATAAGCGCACCGTAAGCTGCCCGCTATTGACGTAATATTGCAGGCGGCTGAGGAAGCGACGCAGGTTAATTTCATACAGATAAGGCAGCGCACCGATAATTTTGAATGGCTGATCTTCCGGAATATAGAAGTCATTAGCGGTTTTATCGCCGACAATAATCTCCACCTCTTTACCCTGCCGCAATAAGTAGATGATATTACGCACCAGAATGGCGGGAAGATTAAAGTAAGGCGTGCAGATGATGAGCTTTTGCTCGGCGCAGGGCATCAGATGGTAGATAGTTTTGTTCAGCAGACTACGCTTGCCAAGGCCAACCAGCGGTGTAACGGCCAGCTCTTCGTTATTGGCGTCTCCGTGAAACTGGTAGTCAAAACCTCGTAAATCTTGCCGGAACTGACGGGTTTCATTTTTAATTTCCGGGCTTTTCGGCCGCTCAACCTGGTCAAGACGATTGACCGCTTCGGCCTGGATCAGATTGGTTTCAATCCAGTCAAACATGGTATCTGCCAGCGTACGGTTACCGATCAGCTGATAGCGATCGTAACGATATTTGTCCTGCTGGTGCAGATATACATCGTTAAAACTTGCTCCGGTATACAGCACGGTATCATCAATGATGGAACCCTTCAGGTGTAATACGCCAAGCGCTTCGCGCGTATTCACCGGGATACCATATACCGGAATAGCAAGGCCGGGATGTCGGGATGCCATATCACAATACCAGTCGGCATTGGTTGATCCGGCGGCTGCGCCAATACGCCCACGCTGGGCACGATGCCAGTCTACCAGTACACGAATATCCAGCTCAGGACGCTGCTGTTTAGCTGCATAGAGCGCAGAAAGTATTGCGCGGCCACCCTCATCATTTTCCAGATAAAGAGCCACTATGCAGATTCGCCGGGTGGCAGACGCGATTTTTTTCAGCAGCGTCTCACGAAACTCTGCCGGTGAATACAGCGTGGTGAAGTCAGCAACTGACTGAGCTATCTTAGGCAGTTGTGCAAGGTGCTGTTGGTGTTTATTACGCTTAAATTTTGACAACATCACAGTGCGTTTCTTCTCTGTTCATAGAATGGCCTTTTGCCATAAAATCATGACTCTAACCGCGAATAATACCATTAGTTCGTCATGATAGTATCAGATTTACTATTTTGCAGCGTCTTCCACTCCCTGCAATTGCAGTGAAAGCCCGACGATGCCATCCTCCAGCTGTACGTCAATCGCAAATCCCAGCTTGCGCGCCAGAGTAATCATCCCTTTATTTCCCGGCATGGTAATGCCGTTAAGCTGAAGTAGTCCGTGCTGACGAGTATAGATAATCATCTTCTCAAGCAGGCGACGACCCAGCCCCAATCCTTTCAGATCGGAACGTACCAGCACTGAGAATTCCGCATCAATATTATCAGCATCGGAGATGGCCCGGGTAACACCAACGATCTCGTCGTGGCCCTGATGCTGGCGTACTGCAACGATGGCCATTTCCCGATCGTAGTCGATCTGAGTCATGTTAGCCAAATCATCGTGAGTGAACTCATTGATCTCACTAAAGTAGCGATAATAGAGGTCTTCCTTAGTGACCTGCGAGATAAACTGCTGTAACAGCGGCTCGTCTTCCGGAAGAATAGGGCGGAAGAGGCACTGCTGGCCATTCTTCAATTGCACTGCCTCCTCCAGCTCATGAGGATAAGGGCGAATCGCCAGCCGCGCTTCAGCATCTCCGCGAAACTCAGCGAGCTGTAGCGTGACATCCAGCAGGGTAAACTCATTGTGGCTGGCCAGTAACGGATGAATATCCAGTCGGACAATTTCAGGGCAGTCGACTACCAGGTTCGATACCTGAACCAGCACCTGACTAAGGCCGACAATATCCAGCGGATGAAGGGCACTGCGGCCGCGTATTTTGCCTTGTTTAATTGCCTGAATGACCAGATAGCGAGCCAGCGTCATATTCAGCGGAGGAAGGGCAATAACAGCTTGTCGATCGGCGTGCCAGGTCACTCCACCCTCTCCCAGCATGATCACCGGCCCGAATAGCGGGTCTTGTTCAACAACAATACGCAACTCCTGCGCCCCGGCACGGTTCGCCATACTTTGTACCAGCAATCCGTGGATACGCGCCTGCGGCCAGGCAAGCTTTACACGATCGATAATGGCATTAGCGGCCTGCTGTACCTCATTCGGGGTACGCAGATAGAGCATCACACCTTGCACTTCTGATTTATGCGGGATATCCGGCGAACGCAGCTTCAGCGCCACCGGGTAACCAATTTGTCCGGCAATATGAACGGCTTCTGCACTGTCGCTGGCAATCCACGTTGGCAGCGTATTCAGACCGTAGGCCTGGAGAATTGGCTGTACTTCATGTGTATCCAGCGAGGACGCACCCTCCTTTAAGGCCTGCTGAATCAGCCGATGGGCATCAGCCGTATTCGCCGTCAGGTTCGCCGGAAGGGCAGGAGTTTCACGTAGCTGTTTCTGGTTGCGCCGATATTCCACCATATGCATAAATGCGGTAACGGTACCTTCGGGGGTGCGATAGGTTGGAATACCGCCGTCATTAAACAGGCGGCGCGCTTCCAGCGAAGAGTACTCGCCGCACCAGTTGGTAAGCAGGGTAAGCTGTTTGCCACGCACATGCTCTTTTACCAATCCGATGATTTTCTGGGCAGTCAGCGTTGGTGGCGCGACAGCACTGGGCGCATGAATAATCAGTATTGCATCAAGATCGTGGCTATTGAGTAGCAGGGAGAGCGCTTGTAAATAGTGCTCCGGTGTAGCGTCATCTTTCAGATCCAGCGGATTACCCGGCGTAACACTTTCCGGTAGCAGCGCAGCCAGTTCGGTAAGTAAAGGCTCACTAAGGGTTGCCAGTTTCCCATTGCGTGCGTAAAGCGCATCCAGCGCCAGGGCTGCCGGCGCGGCACCGTTACTGATAATCATCAGCCGCTCGCCGCGCAGCGGGCGCATATGGCTGAGTGTTTCCACGGCAGAGAACAGTTCATGCGTATCCTGCACGCGCAGCAGACCCGCGCGCTGAATGGCGGCGTCCCAGGCGGCATCCATTCCACCGTTTGTTTTTAGCAGCTGCTGGGCATGAGGGCTGCGGCCGCTTTTAATCACCAGAATGGGTTTGTTACGTGAAGCACTTCGGGCGGCAGAGACAAAGCGACGGGCGTCGCTGAGATGTTCAAGATACAACAAAATAGCGCTGGTTTTACCGTCGCGAGCCAGAAAGTCCAGCAGGTCATCGGCGTCAATATCCAGACTGTCACCGAGCGCAATAAACCATGAGAATCCCAGCTGCCGCTGCTGCGCCCAGTCAAGAATAGTATTGGATACCGCAGCAGACTGGGAAATAAATGCCAGCTTACCGGCTGTAATCGGTACCGGAGAAAAACTGGCATTCAGGCCCTGCCACGGCGCGAGCAGCCCGAGGCTGTTAGGGCCAAGCAGGCGAATTTGCCAGCGGCTGGCGCAGGCTTTTAGTTCAGTAAGCTGGTCGATGGGAGCCGAGAGAATAATACAGGCTTTACAGCCGCGTTCACCTAACGCGGTAAGCAGTTCAAGATTACGTTTGGCATGGGTGCAGATAATGGCGAGATCGGGAGAGAGCGGCAGGCTGGGAATATCGGGCCACGCCAGTACGCCGCATACCGCCTGATATTTAGGCGTGACCGGCAATACCGGCCCGCTGAAGCCCCCGGCCAGCAGGTTACGCATCATCAGATATCCGGCACGTTCGGGCCGGGTGGAGGCGCCGATCACGGCAATGGATTTCGGTTTCAGCAGTGCTTCTAATCCACGTTGACTCATCTCCGCTCCCTTTGAAAATCTACCCGTTTAAGCCATTTGGGCACAGTAGTTTGAGTCTACTCCGGGTCAGGCGAAGATGCTGCGTTGCGTATCAGTTAATTGATCACAGACAGAATTTAATCATCATTTTCAGCCAGCTGCTGAAGATGATGGGGCTTCCCTGCCAGATAACGCTGGCGAAACAGATCGAAATGGCGGAACAGCGCTTCCCCTGCGCAGTCGTCACCCGCCTGCAACAGCAGTTCGGCGGCGACTTCTGCCGTGCAGTGCTGCCCTTCAGCGTGCGCCACGCGCAGCTGATAGTTGGAAGGGCGTGTCAGGGCCAAAGACATGACCGGCAGGTTGTCCAGCCAGGGGCTTTTACGAAACATTTTACGCGCTTCAGTCCAGGTACCGTCCAGCATGATAAATAGCGGAGGCTTTCCGCTGACGGGAGGCGCGTTCAATACCGGTCTGCCTGGGTCGGCATAGGATTCCGGGAAAACCACTACCGGCTGATATTGCGGGTCGCGCACCGCCTGAAGCAGCGCCGCGTCTGGTTCGGTACGTGACCAGCCAAAAGCCAGCGTATCCGGCAGAATATCGGCAATCAGTCGCCCGGTATTACTGGGTTTCATCGGTTCGCTATCAAACATGACCAGGCAAAAACGACTGCGTGCCTGCTGGGGAGTAATGGTGATGCACAGGCAATTTTTTTGCGGCAACAGGCAGCGCTGACAGCGTTTGATGCGGTTGCCCCGTGCAAGAAATGGGCGGGTGGCTCGGGCAAGGCGCGCAGCGCGCAGCAGCAGAACAGCGTTATCAGTCATGATCGTTCATCGGCGAAAAACACTATTCTATCGGAATCAGGCCGGGCATGCCCGGCCTGTTGGTTAGAGATTTTCGTCCAGCCAGGCTTCAAAAGGCGCTTTTGGCATTGCACCGTTGAGCATATCGGCCATCTGGCCCTGTTTAAACACCATGATGGTGGGAATGCTACGAATACGAAAGCGAGCGCTCAGTTCAGGTTCGGCTTCGGTATTCACCTTCAGGAAACGAATCTTACCGTTACGCTCCTGCGCCACCGCTTCATATACCGGGGCGAAGTTAACGCACGGGCCACACCAGGGCGCCCAGAAGTCGATGACCACTGGCAGATCGTCCTGCAAATATTTGTCCAGTGTGGCAGCGGTGGCACTGACCACGTGACCGTCAAACAGCTCATGACCACAGCGGCCGCATTTCGCACCGTCAGTCAGCCGTTCTGCCGGAACGCGATTGGTTGCCTGGCAGGATGCACAAACCGTATTCATTATTCACCTCGGTTCAGGAGTAAGTGATTACTTACAGCATTTTTAGTAAATCAGCCGACATTATGCTGACGAGGAGACAGGCTAACAATGTGGTTTGTTCAATGGGTATAATAGGTAATGTCTCATAACGATGTTGCGGATAAACAGCTACTGGCTTTTATTGGAAGTTGATAGCTAAGTGCTGCCACATCAGGTAATCTGCGCGCTTCGCGCTCAGGCCAGGTGGAGGAAAAATGAACGACGAATTTAAAGGTAAGAGCGGCAAGGTCAAAGTGATGTATGTCCGCGGTGATGATGAGAGCAGTAATGGCGGGAAAAATCCGCGCACCGGTAAAGGTGGTTCTCGTCCGGATGGTGAACGCCGTCCATCACGAAATGCAGACAGCAAGCCACGTGGCGGGCGCGATCGCGACGAAGGGCGTTCTGACTCTCCGTGGCGTACCGTTTCCCGTGCACCAAACGCAGCACCCGCAGCTGATGATAAGCCGGATCACGGTGGTATCAGCGGTAAAAGTTATATCGATCCAGAACAGATACGCCGTCAGCGTATGGAAGAGACGCGTGTGTATGGCGAAAATGCCTGCCAGGCGCTGTTCCAGAGCCGTCCGGAGTGCATTGTGCGTGCCTGGTTTATCCAGAGCGTAACTCCGCGCTTCCGTGAAGCGTTAAAGTATATGGCGGCCAACCGCAAGGCTTACCACACCGTTGATGAAGCCGAGCTGCAAAAGGCTTCCGGAACTGAACACCATGGTGGTGTTTGCTTCCTGATCAAAAAACGCGTGGGCATGCCCGTCAGTGAATGGCTGGCAATCGCCGGTGAGAAAGATTGTGTGCTGGCGCTGGAAGATATCGGCAACCCGCATAACCTGGGTGGCATTATGCGCAGCTGTGCGCACTTTGGCGTGAAAGGTTTGCTGGTAGATGATGCCTCCTTGCTGGAGTCGGGCGCAGCTGTGCGTACCGCAGAAGGCGGCGCAGAACATGTTCAGGCAATTAGCGGTGAAAGCTTTGCTGCCGGTCTGAGCGCGTTCCGCAAAGCAGGCTATACCATTGTGACCACATCCAGCCATAAAGGCGTACCGCTCTCAAGGGCAGAACTGCCAGCTAAAATGGTACTGGTTCTTGGTCAGGAACGTGATGGTCTGTCCGACAGCACCTTCGATCAGGGTGACCTGAGCGTTTCAATCAGCGGTACCGGTAAAGTGGAAAGCTTGAACGTTTCCGTGGCAACGGGTGTTCTGCTGGCTGAATGGTGGCGTCAAAACGCGTAAAGCAGAATAAAAAAAGAGCGGTTTGCTAATCCGCTCTGTGAACATTCTGTGCAGGGCGATCGTTGATTCGGTCGCCCTTTTTTTATACCTGCGACTTAGTGAGCACCGCCGCCGCCGCTACCAGCTCCAAACGGTGGACGTGCGAACCACACCAGAATCAGCAGCACCAGGAAGACCCCCGCAGACGCCCAGAAGATCTCGTTGGCTGAGATAATCAGCCCCTGATTAGTGATCTGCTGTGCAAGGTAGGCCGATGCCTGTTCGTGCGACATGCCCATTTGCTCCAGCTTCGCATACATCTGCTGTGCGTTCGCGTTGTATGGCGTAACTGATTCCGTCAGCTGTGCATGGTGCAACGACTCACGATTAGTCCACATGGTTGTGGTAATCGAGGTACCAATCGAACCTGCCAGCGTTCGGGTAAAGTTCGACAGACTGGAAGCCGCCGCCAGCCTTTCCGGAGGCAGCCCCGAGAGCGTGATGGTGGTCAGAGGCATAAAGAAGCAGGCCACTGCAAAGCCCTGGATAAATTGCGGCCAGGCCGACGCACCAAAATCCATACCCGGTTCAAAGGTATAGGCACGCCAGTAGAAGCACACCGCATACATGATGAAGCTGAAGCTCACCAGCCGCCGCATATCCAGCTTATGCGCAAAGCGACCGATAATCGGCGACAGGATCACCGGAATAATTCCGACGGGCGCCGATGCCAGCCCTGCCCAGGTGGCCGTGTAGCCGTATACCTCCTGCAACAGCTGCGGCAGAAGGACGATCGAGCCAAAATAGAGCATATAGGCAAGGCTTATCGACAGACAGCCGATGGTAAAGTTGCGCGATTTAAATAGCGACAGATCGACAATCGGGTGATCGTCGGTCAACTCCCACACCAGTAGCACCGCCAGGGCTACGACGGCTATCACCGTTAATGTAATAATTTCCGGGGAACTGAACCAGTCCAGCTCTTTACCGCGATCCAGCATCACCTGCAGGCAACCAATACCCACCACCAGCAAGACCAGACCGACGGTATCGATTGGACGGATGACGGTGGCAGTTTCGCGGTTGCGCAGCGTCTGAAATGCCAGCAGCACGACGACCACACCAATCGGTACGTTGATAAAGAAGATCCATCCCCAGTGATAGTTATCACTGATCCAGCCGCCGAGGATCGGGCCACAAATCGGGGCAACGATCACCGTCATCGCCCATAGCGATAGCGCCACACTACGCTTGGCCGGAGGATAGTTATTTAGCAGCAGGCTCTGCGATAGCGGGATCAGCGGGCCTGCGACGATACCCTGGATTACGCGGAAGAAGATCAGCATGCTCAGGCTTTCGGACATGCCGCACAGCCATGAAGCGACGACAAACGCCACCGTCGACCACAGAAACAGTTTCACTTCCCCGAAACGCTTGGCCAGCCAGCCGGTGATCGGAATTGAAATGGCATTCGCCACGCCAAATGAGGTGATCACCCAGGTGCCCTGAGAGTTAGAGGCTCCCAGGTTCCCGGCAATGGTGGGGATCGCCACGTTAGCAATCGTGGAGTCCAGCACCTGCATAAAAGTAGCCAGCGACAGCGCAATGGTCATCAGAACCAGCTGCGTGCCTTCAAGCGGTTTACGCGCCATAACAGTCTCCCGCCGAGTTAGCCGGCATTGGCACGGATGATATCGGCAATCAGCTGATTCGCTGGTGCCAGATCCAGCGCCAGTGCATCGCTCTCATATGCGGGTTTACTGCGCACGCTGGTGGCAAGAACTGCACCCTCACTGTTGCTGGTATCGACTTTGACCAGCGTCGACAGGCCGATACGTAGCGGATGTTTTGCCACTTCCTGCGGATCAAGTTCAATACGTACAGGAAGACGCTGAACGACTTTGATCCAGTTGCCCGTAGCATTTTGCGCTGGCAGCAGTGAGAACACACTCCCGGTGCCCATATCCAGGCCGACCACTTTACCGTGGTAAACCACGTCATCGCCGTAGATATCGCTGATCACCGTTGCTGGCTGACCGATGCGTACGCCAGCCAGCTGTGTCTCTTTAAAGTTGGCATCAACCCAGAGATTATCAGCAGGCACAATCGCCAGTAACGGCGTCGTGGTACCAATTTGTGAGCCTACCTGCACGCTACGACGTGATATATAGCCATCAATCGGGCTGATGATATTAGTACGCTGTAGTGCAAGCCAGGCATCACGCAGTGCCGCGGCATTCTGTTTCACTGCTGGTTGATTTTCCAGCGAGGTATCAAGGATCATCGCCTGATTAGCGTTGTATTGCTGCGTCGCCACATCAAGCTGTGCTTTTGCTGTGGTGACAGCATCGCGGGCATGTTGCAGGTCTTCTTTGCCGATCAGGTTTGATGCGCCCAGGGGCTCGCGACGGCGTAAATCCGCCTGAGCCTGTTCGAGCGCGGTTTTCTGCAACGCGATAGAGGCCTGATACTGCCTGCTGTTAATAATCAGCTGATGCGTCTGACGTACGCTGGTGGCCAGTGCTGTTTGTGCTTTCTCAAAAGCCTGTTCAGCATCGGTACGATCCAGCGTTACCAGCACATCCCCTTTTTTCACAAAGTCAGTATCGTCAAACCACACCTTATTAACGCTGCCGGATACCTGCGCCATCACCTGCGCCTGATTGCCTGCTACGTAGGCATCATCTGTTTCCTGGAAATGACGCAATACCAGGAACCAGTAAGTCAGATAAGCCACCCCGATAATAACGAACACGACAGCCAGAAAAATCAGTGCATTTTTGCGCGTCTTTTTCTTCTTTCCTGGCTGCTGCGGGTCTTGTGTCACCGCGCTTGCACTCATGATGTTCTCCTGATTCTCTTGCCATTCGGGCGTGCTATCACCATGGTTTATGATCGCCCGAGTCTAAAATGCCAGCGGGGTTAGCGCTGGCATAAATAAATTTACAGGGGGCTTAAAGTAGCGATTTCCAAAAAATGGTGTGTCGCACAATATGCTATTAGTGGAACAATTATCTGGAAAGAGAGGCGACGACTTGCTCTTCATCCATTTTATCAAGTCTGTTCAGAAGCTTACGGGTGATTCCTTCAAGCTGTGTTTTTTCCGATGCGCTTAATGCCGACCACAACAGCTGCAAACACTGATGCTGTGGTGGTAAGAGCTGACGCAGGAATTCATGGCCTTTTGGCGTCAGATGCAGGTGCAGACAGCGGCGGTCGTTATCGCTTTCACGACGTTCGATCCAGCCGCGCTTTTCCAGTTCATCGGCAATACGCGTAGCGTTGGTTCGGGATGACCCCAGAGCGGAACTCAATTCCGAAGGCTGAATGCTGTGATCTTCCTGCGCATCCAGCGTAATTAATGCCATAAACAGCGTTTCGTTGATCCCCTGCGCTTTCAGCATCTTGTTGCGGTTTTCCAGCAACTTACTTTGCATATGCATGCAAAGACGGGTCAGCATAATTTCCTGTAACGGGAAATCTTTCTGACGATTAGCACGAAAATTCAGCATCTGTTCAATGGGAGTAAACGAACTTTCCATTATGTAGGAACCTCACTAGTTGCAACTGGTATAATAACGATGATGATTAATAAGTAATGCCACTTTTTATGCAGACGGTGAAATATTCACGGTACGGCCGCCATCATCAGTAGTTTCCAGGTCACTCCATAACCCAGGGCGCTTAACAGCATTGAAACAACATTGCTGCGCGTAAAATAGAAGGGTGATACCCGACAAGCCGAAGCCTGGCAGGGGTGGCAAAAAAGGGGCGTGATGCGCGCGAGTATCGGGCAGGTTTGATACCACCCATGCCAGTTGAGGTGGGTTATATTTTCATTCATAACCATGCCTTGTCGCTCAAACATGAGACAATGTTACTCTGCTGTTACTGAATAATTTCATCTGAAAACATAACCGACCTGAATAAATTGCGCCTAACCTTACCAGAGTACGAAAAGTCTTAACAGGCGGCAGGCGTTGAAAAAACTTCATTTTCTTCGCAAAAAATCAATGTGCTTCTGACTCATACACATGGCCTTTCCACCAAAAAAATAGATTAACGACGGTTAACAGAGCGCCCGCCGCGCAGACGCCATACCAGCCAGCAGCCTGAAACGCTGATGCAGATAACAGTGAACCGGCTGCTCCGCCGATGAAATAGCTGGTCATATACCCGGCAGTCAACCGGTTACGCGCTTCTGGCATATGACGATAGATCACACTCTGATTGGTAATATGCACACCCTGTACCGCAAGGTCGAGTAGGATAATCCCGAAAATAAGGGCGACTAAGGAGTTTGCTCCCAGTGCGGTCAACCCCCAGGAAGCCAGCAGAATCAGCAAACCTGCGCTGGTGGTCTGACGGGCTTTGCCTTTATCTGCCAGTGAACCGGCCTGACGTGCCGCCAGTGCCCCCGCCGCGCCTACCAGGCCCAGCAGGCCTATCTCACCTTCGGAATAGTTCCACTCAGGCGATGAGAGTAAAAATGCCATTGAGGTCCAGAGCACGCTGAAATTGGCAAACGCCAGGCAGCCAATAATGGCCCGGGTACGCAGTATCGGATGCTGTGCGTACAGGGTAAAAATGGAGCGCAGCAGTTGACCATAGTTCAACGGAACCGATTGCTTATAGCGCGGAAGCCAGCGCCACAGAGCCATTGCCATCAGCACCATCAGTACGCTGGCCACCCAATAGACCGTTCTCCAGCCGCCTAACTGCGCCAGCCCGCCAGCGACGGTACGTGCCAGCAGGATCCCCAGCAGTAAACCACTCATCACGGTGCCGACCACTTTGCCGCGCTTTTCAGGAGCAGCGAGGGTCGCTGCCAGCGGTACCAGAATTTGTGCTACTACCGAAAACAGTCCTGTCAGCACCGTTCCCAGCAGCATCATCGCTAGCGAAGAGGACAGTGCAGTAATCACCATTCCTCCCGCAGCCAGCAGACTCATAATGACGATCAATCCCCGGCGCTCCAGCATATCGCCGAGCGGTACCAGCAGCAGCAGCCCTGCGGCGTAACCTAACTGCGCGGTGGTGACAATAAAGCCTGCCTGATGAAATGACAGCGCAAAAGTCTGCGCAATAGTTGCCAGCAGCGGCTGTACATAGTAATTACAGGCAACGGAGAGGCCGGTGGCGATCGACATCAGGGCAACCAGTGCAGGATTAAGTCCGGGACGGGGGGATTTCATAACAACCAATATGAGTGTGAGAATTATCTTAGTGCCTAATAATAACCTAAAAAACTATTTCACTCACATGATTATTGACAGGACAAACCAGTTAGCGCCTTGAAATGGGCCAGTCTGAATGCCGCTTCATCAATGTTTCTGCCATAAAAAAAAGGGGCGAACCAGTAGATGGTCGCCCCTGCATTCAATCCAGTAACAGATAGGTTTACTGGTTGTTATTTACCGGCAGCCAGCGCCTCTTTTACCCAGCCATCGAACTGTGCCTGGTGCGCTTTAATCCAGCCATCAACGTGTGCGTTAATATCTGCGTCAGAAGACTGTCCCTGATGCATGCGTGAGTTCTGCGCATTGATATCGGCAATTGGCAGTTTCATCTCCGCGAACAGTTTTGCTGCTGCCGGGTTTTTCTCAGCCCAGGCTTTGTTGGCAACAATATGCATGGTGTTCACCGGGAAACCGTAGTTCGCGCCGTTAGGCAGTTTGGTATCCACATCTTTCTGTTCGCCAGGCATCGCAGAGAATGGCACCTGCAACCAAACGACGTCACGACCAGGAACCAGCACGTCGCTTACCCAGTACGGAGTCCAGGTATAGTAGAGGATCGGTTTACCTTCTTTATAGCGGGTGATGGTGTCGGCGATCATCGCCGAGTAGTTACCCTGGTTATGCTCAACGGTTTTACTCAGGTCGAAGGCATTGATCTGGTGGTTGATCACCGCCTCGCAGCCCCAGCCCGGTGCACAGCCGGTCATATCAGCTTTACCATCACCATTGGTATCAAACAGCTTCGCCAGCTTTGGATCTTTTAGCTGATCAATACGCGTAATGTGGTATTTCTGCGCAGTTTTCTTATCAATCAGATAGCCCTGGGCCGCACCTTGCACGTAGGTTCCCTGGCGCAACAATTTAGCATCGCCCCCGGCAGCCTTATACATATCATCGTGCAGTGGCTTCCAGTTGGTCGCGATAAAGGTGGCATCGCCGGAGGCCAGGGAGGTATAGGCAACGTTATAGTCGACTTCGCTTGGCTCTTCTACGGTATAGCCCAGTTTGGTAAGCGCACGGCTCACCAGCAGGGTCTGGAAAGTTTCTTCTGTAATGGTGCTCTGAACGGGTTTAACCGTAATGCCTTTACCAGGCAGATCGGCGGCGGATACCTGTACGGCAGCAAGCGTAGTAAACGCGGCGGCCAGCAGTGTAATTTTTCGCATAGTCATGAGTACCTTCTTTTTATTTAGTTTTACAGAAAGGACGAGCCAGCAGGCCAACAGGGCCAGTGGTGTACCAGCGGCGGTTGCCACGGCTGCGGCTGTCGCGTCCCAGCGATTGAGTCAGGCGGTCGAGAATAATCGCCAGAATCACAATGCCGACGCCGCCAACGGTGGCCAGGCCCATATCCAGACGGCCGATGCCGCGCAGTACCATCTGACCGAGACCGCCTACTGCGATCATCGAAGCAATAACCACCATCGACAGTGCCAGCATCAGCGTCTGATTGACTCCGGCCATAATGGTTGGCATTGCCAGCGGTAGCTGAACTTTGAACAGCATCTGGCGCGGGCTGGCACCAAACGACTCTGCCGCTTCGATCAGGTCAGCAGGCACCTGTTTGATCCCTAAGATAGTCAGACGAACAATCGGCGGCAGGGCGAAGATAATCGTCACCACTACGCCAGGCACATTACCGATACCGAACAGCATCACGATAGGCACCAGATAGACAAACGCCGGGGTAGTCTGCATCGCATCCAGCAGCGGACGGATGATTTTTCCTGCACGTTCATTACGGGCCAGCCAGATCCCCAGCGGCAGACCAATGATGATGCAGAACAGCAGGGCGGTCAGCACCAGCGCCAGCGTCACCATTGCCTGCGACCAGGCGCCGATGGCACCGATGGCCACCAGCGATACCAGCGTGGCAACGCCCATACTGAAGCTGGAAAGCTGCCAGGCAATCAGCGCGAACACGATAATCGCTACCGGTGCCGGCATTCCCAGCAGCAGGTTTTGAAAGGCACTGAGGATATAATCCACCGGCAGGCGGATGCCCTGGAACAGGGGGCGGAAGTGCGTAACTATCCAGTCGATGGCGGTGGTGACCCAGCTATCGAGGGGGATAAGTGTTTTATGGAAGGGATCCAGGATACTGAAGTGTTCTGCCTGTGGTGCCGGAGCACTGTTCAGCCAGTCGCTGCTGCTGGATACAGCATCATGCCCCGCACCGCCAGTAGCCGCATCTGTTGCTGGCTGGCTGGTTGCAGCATCGGTTGGTGAACCCCATGGATCGCTGCTGGTCATCGCCGGGCTGTTATCCGCTGGTGTATTGCCAGCAGGGGCGGCATTTTGTGTGGTGCTGGTATCCCACGGGTTACTGGTTTGTTCACTCATGGCTGGCCTCCGTCACGGTCTAACGCCTGCAACAACATCCCTTTAGAAATAATCCCAACGTACTGACCTTCTTCACCAACAACAGGCACGGCACAAGGAGCCTGCGCTACATGAGAGAGCAGGTCACTTAATGAGGTCTCGGCGGGTACAGCCGCCGGGCTATCCAACAGCGCATGCTCCAGACCTTCGCCAGCGGCAAGCGCGATTTTCAGTGAATCAATGGAAACGGTACCGACGAAGCGCTGTTTTTCCAGCACATAACCGTATTCACGGTCGTTGTCCTGAAGCAGTTTGATCGCTGAACGAGGGCCAAAGCCGGGTGCTTTACGAATCAGTGCGGCTGCACTACGACGGGCAATATCTTTCGCGCTAAACACGTGGCTGATATCCACGCCGCGGAAGAAGGTGCGTACGTAGTCATTAGCAGGATTATTGAGGATTTCATCTGGCGTACCAACCTGAATAACTTCACCGCCTTGCATAATCGCAATACGGTCACCGATGCGCATTGCTTCATCAAGATCGTGGGAAATAAAGACAATGGTTCGCTGGTGGCGAGATTGTAATTTTACCAGCTCATCCTGCATCTCAGTACGAATTAATGGATCCAGCGCAGAGAAGGCTTCATCCATCAATAATATATCGGGGTTGATTGCCAGCGCACGGGCTAATCCGACACGCTGCCGCATTCCACCGGAGAGTTCATCCGGGTAAGCGTGAGCATAATTATCCAGCCCGACCTGACGCAATGCATCCAGCGCTTTATCCTGGCGTTCCTGTAACGGAATTCCGGCCAGTTCCATGCCGAATGCAGCATTATTTAATACTGTCATATGAGGCATTAATGCGAACGACTGGAATACCATGCTGATCTTACTTCGGCGCACCTGGCGTAATTCATTTGCAGATATTTTTGCAATATCAACGCCATCAATGATGACCTGGCCACGGGTGGGTTCTATCAGACGATTGAGAAGGCGGACCATGGTGGATTTACCTGAACCGGATAATCCCATGATGACAAAAATCTCGCCTTCTTCAATGGCCAGACTGGCGTCTTTCACGCCAAGAGACAACCCGGTTTTCTCCAGTAGCGCCTCTTTACTGATCCCTTTTTCGATGTGCTTAAATGCGCGCTCGGGGTTTTCCCCAAAAACTTTATATAAATTCTTTACTTCAAGTTTAATAGCCATGCATTAATTAATTTCCTGGTGATTGGTTGGTTTTATATATTCAGCTCTTCTGTTTGGGTAAATATTAGCGGCATATACCGTAGCACACTGAGAATCTGAGACAACCCTAAAGGGTCACAAAGGAAATGCCGGATGAGATGCCCGTCCCGGCTAATGCCAGAGCAGGTAAGGGATGAGGGCGAATTGAGTCAGGCTGAAAAAAATGGATATTTCGTTAGGAAATATCCTGTAGAAGGCTGAATTATGCCCTCAGCAGGGGGAGGGGATCGACAAATAATCGTCAGAAAAATGCCATATTTATGTCATCGGAAAAGTATGCGGACACTGAAAAACAATAACTAATTAGAAGGGGAATATAAGAAAGAGGGCCGCAGGATGCAGCCATCTCTGAAGGGATTAAAAGTCCCAGTCGGCGTCTTCAGTATCGACTGCTTTACCCATTACATAGGAGGAGCCGGAGCCGGAGAAGAAATCGTGGTTCTCATCGGCATTGGGTGACAGTGCAGAGAGGATTGCCGGGTTGACGTCGGTCATCTCAGAAGGGAACAGCGCTTCATAGCCGAGGTTCATCAGCGCCTTGTTGGCATTGTAATGCAGGAACTTCTTCACATCCTCCTGCCAGCCTACGTCCTGATAGAGCGCATCGGTATATTCCAGCTCGTTTTCATACAGTTCCAGCAGCAGCTCAATGGCAAATTGTTGCAGCTCTTCTTTACGCGCGGCACTTTGCATCTCCAGCGCTTTTTGATACTTGTAGCCAATATAGTAACCGTGTACGGCTTCATCTTTGATGATCAGACGAATAAGATCTGCGGTGTTGGTCAGCTTACCGCGACTTGACCAGTACATCGGCAGGTAGAAGCCGGAATAGAACAGGAAAGACTCAAGGAATACGCTGGCGATCTTTTTCTTCAGCGGATCGTTTTCGTAATAATGCTGAAGAATAATCTCAGCCTTACGCTGCAAGGGGCCATTTTCCTCGCTCCAGGCGTAGGCGGCATCCACATCGCTGGTGTGGCAGAGCGTCGAGAAGATCGAGCTGTAGGAGCGTGCATGCACGGCTTCCATAAAGCTGATATTAGACATCACCGCTTCTTCGTGAGGCGTCAGCGCGTCAGCCATCAGCGCCGGAGCTCCAAGGGTATTCTGAATAGTATCCAGCAGCGTCAGGCCGGTGAACACGCGAATGGTTAACTGCTGTTCATTGTGATTCAGGGAGTTCCACGAGGGAATATCGTTGGAAAGCGGCACTTTTTCCGGCAGCCAGAAATTACTGGTCAGACGGTTCCACACTTCCAGATCTTTGTCGTCTTCGATTTTATTCCAGTTAATGGCGTGAATTTTTTTTAATAACATTTTCGATTGTTCCTGGGCAGATCTTAGCGGGTCAGGCATGCCTGACCCCTACAAGATATTCATTCAACGCAGGGGCGAGGCACACCGTCGCCTCTGTACACTCGTTCACCACAGGGGCGAGGCACGCCTCGCCCTCAGTCATTCAGTCATTTGCTACAGCGAACAGGATACGCATCCTTCAACTTCGGTACCCTGCAAAGCCATCTGTCGCAGACGAATGTAGTACAGCGTCTTGATGCCTTTCTTCCAGGCATAAATCTGTGCCTTATTGATATCCCGCGTGGTGGCGGTATCGCGGAAAAACAGCGTCAGCGACAGCCCCTGGTCGACGTGGCGGGTGGCTTCAGCATAGGTATCGATAATCGCTTCCGGGCCAATATCATAGGCGTCACGATAGAACGCCTGGTTATCGTTGTTCATAAACGGTGCCGGGTAGTACACGCGACCGGTTTTCCCTTCCTTGCGGATCTCAATACGCGACACAATCGGGTGGATACTTGACGTGGCGTGATTGATATAGGAGATCGAACCGGTTGGCGGAATAGCCTGTAAATTCTGGTTATATAAACCGTACTGCATCACCGCCTCTTTCAGCGCCTGCCACTGCGGCTGGCCAGGAATGGCAATTCCGGCTTTAGCAAACAGCTCTGCGACCTTAGCTGTACGTGGCTGCCAGCTCTGCTCAACGTACTGGTTAAAGTATTCACCGCTGGCATAGCGCGACTCTGCGAAACCGCTAAAACTGGTGCCACGCTCCCGCGCCAGCAGGTTCGAGGTGCGCAGCGCGTGGTAGGTGACGGTGTAGAAGTAAATATTGGTGAAATCCAGCCCTTCCTCCGATCCGTACTGAATACTTTCACGCGCCAGATAGCCGTGCAGGTTCATCTGCCCCAGACCAATAGCGTGTGACCGGGCATTACCCTGTTCGATAGAGGGCACTGAGTGGATATGGCTTTGATCGGAGACTGCCGTCAGACCGCGCACGGCAATCTCAATCGTGCGGGCAAAATCTACAGAATCCATTGCATGGGCGATATTCAGTGAACCCAGATTACAGGAGATATCCTTACCGATGCGCTTATAGCTGAGATCATCGTTATATTCAGTTGGCGTGTTGACCTGCAAAATCTCCGAACACAGATTGCTCATATTGATGCGCCCGTGTATCGGATTGGCACGATTCACCGTATCTTCGAACATGATGTACGGATAGCCGGACTCAAACTGGATCTCTGCCAGCGTCTGGAAGAACTCCCGCGGATTAATGAAAGTACGACGGATACGCTCATCGGCCAGCATCTCTTCATATTTCTCGCTGATGCTGATATCGGCAAACGGCAGGCCATAAATGCGCTCCACATCGTACGGAGAGAACAGCGCCATCTGCTGATTATCTTTCGCCAGCTGAAAAGTGATATCCGGGATCACCACGCCCAGAGAGAGCGTTTTGATACGGATTTTTTCGTCGGCGTTTTCGCGCTTGGTATCAAGGAAACGCAAAATATCAGGGTGATGAGCATTCAGATAGACGGCTCCGGCCCCCTGACGCGCTCCCAGCTGGTTAGCATAAGAGAAAGCGTCTTCCAGCATTTTCATCACCGGGATCACCCCGGAAGACTGGTTTTCAATACGCTTAATCGGTGCACCGGACTCACGCAGATTCGAGAGCAGGAAGGCTACGCCACCGCCGCGCTTGGAGAGTTGTAGCGCTGAGTTAACCGCACGCCCAATCGACTCCATATTGTCTTCAATGCGCAGCAGGAAGCAGGAAACCAGCTCACCGCGCTGCTGTTTACCACAGTTAAGGAAGGTGGGGGTCGCAGGTTGAAAACGCCCGGCGAGAATTTCATCCGTCAGCGCCAGCGCCAGTGCCTGATCGCCTTGTGCCAGCGTCAGGGCTACCATGCAGACACGTTCGGTGAATCCTTCAAGATAGCGTTTGCCATCAAAGGTTTTCAGCGTGTAGCTGGTGTAAAACTTCCACGCCCCCAGAAACGTCTGGAAGCGAAAGCGGCGATCGTAAGCCTGCTGGAACAGCGAACAGACAAACTCAAACGGATAGGCATTCAGAACGTCAGCTTCGTAATAGCCTTCGGAAACCAGATACTGTAAGCGGTCAGCAATGGAATCGAACTGAACGCTGTTAGGGATCACGTGCTGGATAAAATACTGGCGCGTGGCCTCGCGATCTTTCTCGAACTGAATATGGCCATCAGCATCGTACAGATTAAGCATGGCATTAAGCGCATGATAATCAGGCGTTGCCGCAGTGGCCTCTATGAGTGTGCTGTCTGTTGCTGCCAAAATTGGGTTACTCCCTTGTATACGTGAGCGATATCGTCAGCGGTGCCCATCAGCTCAAAGCGATAGAGGTAAGGCACCTGACATTTTCGCGCAATAATGTCGCCAGCCAGGCAGTAAGCCTCGCCAAAGTTGCGGTTACCGGCAGCGATAACGCCACGGATCAGCTGACGATTATTGGTGTCGTTCAAAAACTGAATCACCTGTTTGGGAACCGCGCCCTGAGGCGTCCCGCCACCATAGCTGGGTACCACCAGAATGTAGGGCTGCTCCACCTGTATCTGCTGAGTGCATTCCAGCGGTATACGCACAGCCGGCAGGTTTAAACGGGTGATAAATCGGTGGGTATTTTCAGACAGGCTGGAGTAGTAGACCAGCGTGCTCATAATGTTATCCCCGTGCCGCCGCCAGATGACTCAGCGCATGGATTTTGTCCGGACGGAAGCCGCTCCAGTGATCCTGCTCTGCCATAACCACCGGTACCTGGCGGTAGCCCAGAGACTTGAGGGTCTCTACGTGGGCAGGCTCGCTGTCCAGGTTGATCAGCTGATAATCAATTCCCTTCTTATCCATGGCATTTTTAGTTGCGTTGCACTGGACACAGTTATCTTTAGTGTAAATAATAATGCGCATGATTCGTATTTACCTTGTTGGCCGGATATCTCAAATCTTCAGGCGCTGATTTACTGCATGGAGAGCGCCGCCACTGCCACACCATGTTGTGTGGTCTTGATGGGGTAAATACTAGATATAGTGCATCTGGATTGCAACCACACAACATATAGGTTTTTCATATTTATTTATTCAGTGCTCACACAAGCCTTGTGGCGTAAGGATTTCGCCAGAATAAAAAATTTTGCTGATAAAAAAAGCCCGCAGCTTTCGCCACGGGCTTCTCTGTTCTGCCTGTTTTATGTACTATCTGCCGGATGTACTGGTGCTGATCAGTGCTCCAACCAGGATACCCAGCGCGGCACCAATACCGACACCATGCCATGGTTTATCACGGATATACTCATCCACATGGCTGCCGGCATCTTTTGCCGCCCGCGTCACACGGTTAGGGCCCTGAAGTTTAGCCCGGGTTTCTTTCAGCAGGGATTCGGCCCTGGAGCGTGCTTCCTCTGCCTCTTCCTTTGATTTACTGCCCCAGGATTTCAGCAGGTCATCCAGGCTATCAGCCAGCAGAGAAACATCCTGATTCAGGTCGATATCGTTATTTTTCGTTGTCCGGTTGAACATTTTTTGCTCCCTTAGTCTGAAAAAGTACTATTAAGTATAGAACACCCTCGCAGAACGCCACGCGATTGACGGCGTTTATGGATTATTCCGAAAGCCCTGACTGTACAGCCTGATGTAAGGTTGCGGGGTTGGCAGACTTAGAGGAGCAAGCATGTATTTACGACCTGATGAGGTAGCTCGCGTACTGGAAAAAGCGGGATTTGAAATGGATGCGGTCACCGCAAAAACCTACGGTTTTCGTCGCGGTGAAGACTATGTGTATGTCAACCGTGAGGCACGCCTGGGCCGTACTGCACTGGTCATCCATCCCACGCTTAAAGAGCGAAGCCAGGCCATAACGGCGGCATCTTCAGATGTTAAAACCTGCGATCACTACGTACGATTCCCGATGTATCTGGCCGGTGATACCAACGATCACTACGGCATTCCACATGGTTTCAGCTCGCGAATGGCGCTGGAGCGTTATCTGGAAAGGATGTTTGGTTAATTTTTCCATTAGCTGTTTGCGTTACGTTTGAGGAAAATCCTGCGGTTGTTGACGAGCCAATGGCTGGATAAGCCGCCAATTAGTCGCGGTATTAGCACGCTAGTTTGCCGCAGCCAGCGACTAGACTGTTAGCATGACAGACTCAGGCAGGATGAACGATGAAACGGCTGATAGCAGCGCTGGCAGCAGTGTGGATGTTAACTGGCTGCGCGACAATTGTTGGTAGCGAAACTCAGGACGTAACACTCCAGACTCAGCCCCCGGGGGTGAAGTTTGTTGTGCAGGATGAAACCGGAAAAGCGGTGGCCGAAGGTTACACTCCGAAAACGGTGACGCTGAAAAAGTCCAATGGGAATTACTTCGGCAAGAAAAAGTATCTGGTGATGCTGGAACGCGCGGGCTATGTGCCGCAGACGCTGCCGCTGAAAGAGAGTCCAAACCTGTGGTATTTGCTGGGTAATATTCCGCTGCTCGGCTTCCCGGGCTGGCTGGTGGTTGACCCGTTCTACGGGGGGATGTACAAGATTGAACCGGAACGCCTGCAGACCATTATGAATCCGGTTGGCGCACGCGGCGGTTAAAACCAAACGGCAGGCGGGATTATCCCCCTGCCGTTGTCGTTTTATTGTGCAGTGGTTTTTACCATGCCCTGTGCAGGTTTAAATTTCTCCAGATACTGATGCTGGAAGATGCACATACGAATAGTGTTGCGGTATTCACCGTTGATAAAGAATTCGTGGATCAGCTCGCCTTCAATTTCAAAACCCAGCTTGCGGTAAATATGTATCGCTCTCTCATTCTCTTTATCGACAATCAGATAGAGTTTGTAGAGGTTGAGCACGGAAAATCCGTAATCCATCGCCAGTTTCGCCGCCTTGCTGCCCAGCCCTTTTCCCTGATGGCTGGGGGCAATAATGATCTGAAACTCTGCGCGGCGATGGATATGATTGATCTCCACCAGTTCAACCAGCCCGGCGTTACATCCATCGTGTTCCACCATAAAGCGGCGTTCGCTCTGGTCGTGGATATGCTTGTCGTAAAGATCGGACAGCTCCACAAATGCCTCATACGGCTCTTCAAACCAGTAGCGCATCACGCTGGCATTATTATCCAGCTGGTGGACAAACCGCAGATCTTCACGCTCCAGCGGGCGCAGTTTTACGCTGTTATCAACATACCTGGCAGACATAAAAATTCCTTTTAGCAAAAGCAACATTGCCCGGAGAGTATAACGGTTTATCACGGCCAAAAAAAACGCGCCCTGAGGCGCGTTAAGTCAGTATTGGATGATACGGTCAATCAGAAGTTGTAACCGACAACCAGGTAGTAACCGAAACCATTAGATTTCACGTTAAAGTTACCTTTACCGAAGTTCAGCTCGGTGCCGTCGTTCCACTGGCCGCCGTTGTGGAAGTAACGCGCCACAAACGAGTAGTGCCAGTGGTCGTAGCCCAGCGCAAGAATGTGGCTGGAAGCAATAGAGTTACTGGTGCGCTGGTGGTTTGGATCGTCACCGAGGTCGGAGCCCCAGTCAAAGTTGGTGAACCCGATATAGGTCAGGTTGCCGCCCCACAGCTGGGTCAGTGGTACAAAGTATTTCACCTTGAAGCGGTAGCCATCCCAGCTATCTTCATTTGCTGCACCGTAGTTTTCCCACTGGTGTTTCGCATATACGTTCAGTGACAGGCCAATATCGGAATGGGTGTCGATATCGGTACCCAGACCCATGTACCAGGTATTCTGGCGGCTCGCCTTATTGTCGCCCATATCGTAGATATAGTTGTTGGCGAAATACCACTCTTTAAACGGACCAAAACCAAGGTTAGTGCCGGTCAGTTTATCAATAGAGAAGCGCGGTTCGATCTCCATAAAGAACGGAGAACCATCGTCCCATGCGCCGACATCGTTGCCATTACCGACGCCGAACACTTTTGGCACATCGATATAGCCATAAAAATCAAACCAGTCTTTTTTGGCAAAGGCTTCGTATTCAAGATACAGGTCGTTATTCAGCTGCGGCCCGAAACGGGTATGGTAGCTTCCCACTACGTTAACACTCTGATGCCACCAGTCGGAAAGGTATTCCGGGTTGCTCTCTTCAGCCATTGAAACATTGGTATAAGAAAGTGCTGCCAGTGCGCCAGCCATCATAATTTTATATTTCATTTTTTATTACCACATGCTCTGAGACCTTGCTCAACAGCCAGCGCGCTGGAGGGGTCAGGTTATCTAAGGGCGACAAATGGGTGATTATTGATAGGAAGAAAGCACCCGCCATGAATACTGCGGCAGTGTGCCGCTAACAGGTCATTAGGAAATAGAGATTGCTCACACTTGTCAAATTCTGTTTCATTTCAATTCAGCTAAAGTGTGATGTAAGTCACAAATAATCACCCGTGCCGGGAACTTTCTCAATAATTGCGGTTTTCTGCGCCTGAAAACCTAAGTAAACGGTTGCCTGCGATAAGATGGCCTGTTCAGAGGAAAATCGGTCATTCATAACGCTACCCGTGCACGCTCGCAGTCTGCTTTAAATATAAGAATTTCTTATAAAAAAGAGCGTCGCTGCGGGGGTTTTAGTTGCATCCATCCCCGAGTTGCGCCAGCGTTTTTTGGTCGGATTTTTCCGCCTGCTGCGCCAGACGGGGAAAATCATCATAGCTGTACATCAGTGAAGGGGCGGGCAGGTTAGCCATATGATTACCCTGCCAAATCTCCAGGCGGCCAAAGTGCGAAAGGGGCTGATGGCCAAAATGATCGGGCAGCGTCAGCCAAAGTTCTGGCAGCGTATCTGCCGGACGAGAGGGTAAACGCCTGTCGCTGACGCTGTAGTTGCGTAGCCTGACCAGAAACTTATCCGGCACACGGCAGTGGCTGTTCCACCATGTGCCATCCACCATATCAAAATGGAAACGTGTGGCCTGCGGGCTGACCGCCTGTAGCTGTGCCAGCGCCTGTGGGATCATTTGTGCCATCGAATGCTGATACTGACGCAGTGACGACCCCCCGCCATTATTCAGCAGGTCGGTGGCTATACGTGCGCCGATCAGATTGGAATAAAGATCTTCCGGTGAAAACGCAGAAATAGCTTCTGAGTAACCGGGAACAGACTGGAAACCATACCACTGGGCGACTTCATGCCAGGTAGCGATCTGAAACGCGAGATGTGCAGCCAGACTGACGGACAGCTGGTATCGAGCCAGTTCACTTTTTGGTGGGGAGAACCGCCATAGCCGGATGATTCGCTGCCCCAGCTCATCGTCCAACTTTATCGTGGCGGGTTGACCCAGCTGCGGCAAAATTTGATTGAATAACCACAGAGTGTTGTCCGCGGTATCGCGCACGTGGGCGAGGTCAATAAAGCCGCCTCGTCGCGTGTAGACAATGCCATCATGTTCGCTGTTGATCCCACTCAGGGTAGAGAGGATGCTGATCCAGCTGTCATTGTAGTGATGCTTCCCGGTATCATCCGGCGCGACGATATTGCCTAACTTAAATAACGGAACCGGAATACCAATAAGTTTTGCACGCACGTCATAGCCAAAGGCGCAGCACGGGCGCAGACCATTTGGCGCTGAGAGTTTAGAAATTGTTGGCCATACGCGTAACGCCTGCGTTGCCGGGTGCTCTAAATCTCCCGTCGTCATCGGCTTAAATGGCTTTGGTGAAATATGGCAGGCATTCAGCAGCAGGCTTAACAGCACCATGCACTTTTTCATCAGAAGGCTTCTCCTATCTGAAAGTAAAAGCCTGAGCTCCTCTCACCGACACCATAGTCAAAGCGCAGATTCATTCTTTTTTTAATCTCAAAACGGTAGCCTACGCCCACCGAAGGCAGCCAGCGTCCATCTATCACTTCACTCGGGCGAGAGGACATACTGCCAGCGCCGACCCAGGCAACCACACCGTGCCTCCAGCTCAGTTTTTTACGTAATTCAAGCTGAGTCGTCATCGCATTACGTTCGCGATAACGCCCCTCGTAGTAGCCCCGCAGATGGTGGCTGTCGCCCAGGCTTCCCATCATGGTCCAGGGGACATGACCTGCGGCGAAACGGCCGTACAGATCCCAGGCAATCAGGGTGGTTGGATTTATCGGATGGTACAGATCGTACTGCATATCCCAGACGGTCAGATGATGATCTCCGCCCAGGGCCGGGGTGTAATCAGTGTAGCGAATATTCATCTGCTGGCCCCGGGTGGGATTAACAGGGAAATCACGTGTGTCATAGAGGAAGATGACGCTGACGCCAACATTCAGTTCGTTTAACGGTACCGGATGCTGGTAAAAGCTTCCTGATGCCTTATGTTGCAGCTTTGTCGCTCTTTGACTGTCAATCGCCGCACCAATCCCCGCGTAGGTATGTTGTTGCAGACGATACAGGATCTGCGGATTCGCTGAGATATTGCGAGAATTGTAGGACTGCTTGCCATGATTATTTCGCCCGGCAGAATATCCCTCGCCCCAGTAGTGAAGCGGGCGATGGCTGAACTGACCGTTGAGATAAAAGCGCCACTGGTCATTACGCAGGAACGTGTTGTTTTCGAAACCCACTCCCAGCGCTCCGGTTGAGCTGCCAAAACCGGTTAACGAGAGCGAAGAGAGCGGGGTATTTTGCTGATAGTCATCAGGTCGATAAAAACCAGCAGCAGCTACCCCGATGCCGATGCCCAGCTCAGGGGTGTAAAAAGGCCCTACCACCGTGCCCCAGTCGATGCTTTCTCGTGGGTCAACGTTGTGAGAACTCAGCTTGCAAAGGTATTCATCCACAGTTTCCCTGCTGGGCAAAAAGGAAGCCTGCGACAGCGGGGACGAGAGCATCAAAATTACCAACAACGTAAGGTGTGTTCGCATATTTAGAAACGAAACTCACCGCCCACCATTAAACTGTTACGCTTTTCAAAGCCCACTTCGGTGATGATATTAAAGTTGCGCGTAAGCTCATACTGGCCTCCGACCAGAATATTCCACGGCGACTTAAGGTGCTGTTTCACCCGAAAGTGTCCCTTCTTATCCTGGTTAACGAAGTTGACCAGATCGACAAGATTCGCTGGCATGTGAAGGTTGCTCAGACTGCCTCTGAAATCCTGATCCACATCCTGATACATACTGCCAACCCATAAGCTGGCGTGAGATACCGGAATAGAATATTTAGCAGAGCCTGGAATGGTAAACCGGTAACCTACGCGTGGTGTAAACGTATAGGCAGAGATGCTGCCGTCAAGAATATTAAAGCTGGTACGGGTATAGTTAAAATCTAACGTGCCGAACCAGTTATGATAACCATAGGCCAGAGTTGTCCCCCCTCCGTAAGTGGTACCTTTGAATTTTAATGTAAAATCCATATTTTTTAATTGACCCGGGCAGGTACCGAGCGTACAGACGGAAACATTAGATACGGAACTTCCCCTTGTATGGCCAACAATCCCATACACATTTAAAAATGGGAATAACCAGGTGTCCAGCCGTGCTGTTTCGGTTTTCGATTTTTCCCGGGTTCGCCCAACGTTGATATTGAACATGTTTCCGGGCAGCGGTATAGGTTTCATACCCGGGAACAGTCCTGGAATTTTAAGGTTAGAAAACTGAATGCTTTTTACCTTAATATTCTGATGTATGTTCATATAATTAAACCCTATCCCATAGGGATCGGGTAAATCATAACCACGCTTGCGAATTTCATCACCAAAAAAAGGCAGAGGCCCGGTAGATTTTCCAAATAAATCAGGTGGTTCTGGTGCCTGTACCTCATTGTCCCCCAGTGAATCTGTTCCGTCATTGTGATAATCAAGAGAGAGCGGTGTTTTTCTGGCATTAGGCACATCAGCCCAGGCAAACGTTAACGGCACAGCAAAAAGAAAAAGGCCGGTAAGCACATTTACTTTTGTGCAGGGATATTTCCTCATAATTACATTCCGTGTATTTCAAGTAGTATGGGCGGGCAGCATAGCGATAGTAAGATGGGTTTGCATTCCAGAAAATGCGATGTGCGGGGGCCGGCTCTATGTTTGGCTTAAGTATTATTGGTTCTGGTAATTTTTGTTTTTTTTCTAAACAAATTGGGCTAATGATTGTTACTATCGTTTATTTCTTGTTAGTAATCATTGCCTGTGAAGATTACTGAATATATCAGAATAATATATCGCTTATTATTCCCGGTCGCATTATCATCGCATTCTGTACGTCACAACATTACTTAATTTTGTTCCATGGCATTTTGGCCAGCACGTTTGCCATTCCGCACCATCCGCTAAGACCGGCGAAGACCAAACCCGCCCCGATAAAGCCAGATAGTAAGAAGAATCCGGTTCCAAGGGTGTAACCGAGCAGCACTCCGATAACCACCAGGCTGCCAGCGGTGATTTGTACCTGACGCATAAGCGGCAGAGGCTGCTTTTTGTCTTCAATGGTGGGGAGTTTCGCCTGCTTCCACCCGCTTAATCCCCCCTCCAGCAGCATGACTTTATGAGGATGTGCAGCTTTGATAAGAATATCCGTGTGCTGTTGGGTTCTGGCACCAGACAGGCAGTGGAAAATTACCGGGTGCTGTAATGAAACCGGGGGCAAAGCCTTTCCTTTTTGTATCTCTGAGAGGGGAAGGGTGAGCGCATCAGCAATATGCTCGCGCAGGAACTCCGCAGGCTCGCGGATATCCACAATCGTCGCTCCCCGGGCCTGAAGATCCTTAGCTTCAGTTGGAGAGATAACCTGATATTTCATAATGACTCCTTAAGGACAATAAATAGCTTTTAACGTTGTCACAATTTTCAGCACTGAGGGGGATTTAATAAAGTAGTTAATCCTCTGCGCTTCCCTTTTAAATTCAATCAGATGCTCCTCTCTCATGCGTGCAAGATGCTGAGACGTTGCTGAGGCGCTTAATCCTGTCAACCGGGATAAGTCTCCGGCGGAGGTGCCCGGTGAATCAATCAGCATACAAAGAATCAGCAGCCGGTGAGGGTTGCTCATCGACTTCAGCAGCTGTGCTGCCTGGGCGGCGCTGTCGCGCAAAAGAGTCAAATCCGTATCTGTCATGGTTTTACTTTAGCATTTACTTAATTTAGATAAATCTAAACTAATCTGGCTTGCCGGGCAAGGGGATTTGCGTTGAGATGAGCGATAAACAGATTGAAACAGTATGACGACAGTGAGGTCGAAGAGAAAAACCCGCCTAATCAGTCGAATATTGATGGTTTAATTATTGTCTGTTATTTTGTTTCACACAGTTTAAGGTGTAATAGAGTTTGCAGGAAACATAACGAATTGTATTCGAGGTTCACCGCGTAACGTTACGCAGAACCTGGTGAAAGCGATAACTAGTTAGTAATAATATAATTACGGGTGACAACCATGGATGTTGAATGTGAAAATCTTGTCCGCAGCGAATTTAAGGACTGCATCGAGAGAACTTTGGCAAGGCTACAGCGTGACCCTACAAGCATGCCTTTTCATGAGGCGCTGTTAAGCCGTGAAGCAATCTTCTGGAGCCGTTTTGAACGTTCTTTCAGTACAAGTTTTGGACAGCGAGTCATTGAAAAAATATCAGCAGATATAGCGCGGTATTCTGGTGCCCGCAATGTGACCACTCAAAAGCAGACTTTAGTCACATTAAGCGCATCTCAGTTTTCAGCAATAGAGAACAATATCCATACGGCACGATCAAATACTTTAGGGCACTCTCCAAACTGGAATGCTGAAGTTGAAAATATCTTTAGTATGCATTCAGGTGGTATGCGGGAGACTCAGCGGGTTATTTCCGATCTCTATTTTGAACGTGATGGTCAGGCAAATTACTTCTCAATAAAAACCGTTAAGCCAAATATTGATCAAACCGCAGAAGCTAAACGAGATTTGTTAAAGTTAAAACTGGCTGATAGCTCTGCTAATGTATATTTTGGTCTCTATTATAATCCATTTGGTGAGGGGCGGGAGTTATATCGCTGGACACCACCTATGAAGATATTTAACTTTCATCGCGATCCCTGCGTTCTTATCGGCAGAGACTATTGGGACACGTTAGGTGGAAGAGGAACCTATGATGCCGTGCTGGAAATTGCTCAATCTGTTAGCGAGGAGTTACAGCACAAGGTAAGGCAGTATGGTATCGACAGTCTTTAAAAAAAGGAGGCAGATGCCTCCTTTTTTGTTTGTACAGGGTGATTAGTTTTTATTAACTATCATTGCAAGATGCTTTTCAAGATAGAGATCCGAGGTGTTTTTATATCTCGAATATTTGAAGCCCGGATACTCTTTAAAGCTAACCCCTTGATCAAATGCAAGGATATGCCGACCAACAGCATAACCCAAACCAATCGGTACAGCATTTCCCAGTTGTTTATACTGATCAAGAAGCTTCCCTTCAATTTTCCAGCTTTCAGGGAACTGCTGTACTCGCTTATATTCCTCAACAGAAAGAGGGCGTAACTCTTCAGGATGTGCCAGATCAGTAGCAGGCATCGCCGGGTGAGTCACTAATGTAGGCGAAGGTTTATCCCAGGCCAATCTTCTTAAAAATCCGGTTTTGCCGCCACCGGAGAAATATGAATTTCCCAGCGCTTCCATTTGCAAGTCAGTCGGCAAGTTTTTCCAGTACTGACCAGGCCCTAGCAATCTGTAATATTTCTTTCTTTTCTCCGGAAAATCAAGATGGGAGTGTGAGGAGATATCAAGGTCGCTCACCGCATCTTTAAATGTTTTCCAGGCGGGGAGATTAAACTCGCCACTTTGAGAGTGCGTGGGTTCCAAATACGGGATTTTTTCCCCATCTCTGGAGCACATCATAATCACGCGTTCTCTTGTTTGAGGAACACCAAAGTTCGCCGAGTTATATAATTCGAATGAGCAGCTGTATCCAGACGCTTTAATCATGCGATAGACATAGCTTAATACACCACCCGCTTCCTCTTCACTTTTTAAAGGAGGGAAGTCATCGCCTCTCTGGCTATGTGGCCGGTGTTGTAATGGGGCAGAAAGAAGACCACGAACATTCTCGATTAAGAAATATTTTGGCCTTATCTCAAACACCGTCTCAAGGTATTTCAGGAATACGTTTCCTCTTTCATCCTCTAAACCCTGGCGTTTTCCCGCAGTTGAGAATGCCTGGCACGGAGGACCACCCATAATGAGGTCGACTTCATCGCCTAAATTAAGTCCGGCATGTTCCATAATCTCCTGAGGAGAGTAGTCACGAATATCCCCGATTAATGCAATGTCGGGTCTGTTTGCTTTGATCGTTTTGCGCGCACTTTTATCAATTTCACAGGCAAGCAGAGTTCTGAATCCGGCTTTTTCAATACCTAAATCCAACCCCATTGCACCTGTAAAAAAACTTAATGCGATAGGGGCTGTAGTGGTAAAGTTCGCCACTCTGTCTTCTGCATTTAAGCTGCTTTTATAATTCAACACGCTTTGCTCATCAATTAACCATATTTTCCCTGATTGACGAGTATTTGGAATGCGACCAGCCCGGCAAAGTGAGCGCACACGCTGTGGGGAAATTTCTAAGATTTCAGCAGCTTCATTCACTGTTAAAGTGGTACTCAATTTAGGTTTCCCTAACGATAAAAAATTTATACCAATTTGCCTTTTACCGGCTTTAATGTCAACGTCTTCCTGAATCCGTTTCCAGTAATTTTATGCAGATAGCGACCGGCAGCCCCTCATTGAAGAACAAATAAAACAGACAAAAAAGCCCACCCGGCGCTAGCCCGGTGGGCTTATTAGCTGATGCTGAAGATTATTGCTAACGGCGCTGCGACAACACCAATCTTACTCGTCGTCGCGCTCTCTGGCTGCCCGCTGGCGTTCGTAATAATCATCTTCCGCTGTAATGATTTCGTCCATCAGTGAATCCATATCCACCTCATGAACTTCCTCGACGAAGAGACCGGTTAACGGTGTCTCTGGCGTTAATTTGCCGTCTTCAAACAGCATCCAGATCTCTTTCGCATAGCGTGTCTGCAAAAGCTGCGGTGCGAACTGCCCATAGTAAGCGGTGATATTATTCACATCACGCTCAAACATGGCCTGCGCATGGTTGTTGGCGGCGGCGTCGACGGCCTGCGGCAGGTCGATAATGACCGGGCCTTGCGCATCAAGTAGCACGTTAAACTCCGATAAATCTCCATGCACCAGGCCAGCGCACAGCATACGTACGATGTTGCGGATCATCGTATGGAAATCAGCTACTGCGCACTCTTCCGTCAGGGTCACGTCGCTAAGACGTGGAGCAACCCCTCCTTCTGCATCAGTGACCAGCTCCATCAACAGCACGCCATCAACGCAAAGATAGGGCTGCGGCACGCGGACGCCAGCATTAGCCAGGCGGAACAGCGCTTCAACTTCCGCCATCTGCCAGGTCTCTTCCTGCTGCTTACGGCCGAACTTTGAACCTTTTTGCATGGCGCGGGTATTACGCGAACTACGCACCTTGCGCCCTTCCTGGTACTGCACAGCCTGCTTAAAGCTGCGCTGCGATGCTTCTTTATAAACCTTGGCACAGTTGATCTTGTCACCGCATAGCACGGTGTAGACATCTGCTTCTTTACCGCTTTTCAGCCGTTGCAGCACATCGTCTATCAGACCATCATCGACCAGGGGTTGTATTCTGTTTGGGATTTTCATGCGGCTTTATACCTTATTTCAGCCGCCTTTCGTATCAATAACAGAAACGACGAGACTGGAGAAAATGGTGGAGGTTGAAAAAAGATCTCAATTTTACAGAAAAAAATGGCTTTCGCCAGTTGAGAAAGGGCAGAAAAAAACACCCTGTGGCCTGTCCGGGCACAGGCAGGCCACATGACGGCCAGAATGGTGATCTCTGAGGGGGATTATATCTAATTATCCCCCTGCGTGACTCAGCAATAAAGCCAGTAAAACATATCCTTTTCACGCTTTATGAAATCAGGGTTTAGGGAAGATCCACACATGATTTTCAGGCAGCTCCAGATAACAATGCAGCGGATCGCCAACTTCATTACCGTAAGCGCGGATAACAAAATCATCGCCTGAAGTACGGAACAAATATTCCCAGCGATCCCCGAGATACATGCTGGTTAACAGCGGCAATTCCAGCTGGTTATGACTCTCCGTTGCCTGGTCTCTCAGTATCACCCGCTCTACACGGATAATCGCCGTTCCTTCCTGACCGGGTTGTACACCTTCGCCCGCCAGCCCCCACAGCGCCCAGCCTCTGCCTTCGATGCGTGCTTTCCCCTCGCGTACTTCAGTTACTTTGCCATGCAGGCGGTTATTGCTTCCCATAAACTCTGCGGTAAACAGCGTTTTAGGCGTTGCGTACATCTCCTGTGGCGTGCCCTGCTGTTCGATTTTGCCGTTGTTGAGTAACAGAATGCGATCGGAAATCGCCATGGCTTCATTCTGATCGTGCGTGACCATCAGCGCAGATAAACCAAGTTTGATAATCAGCTCGCGCAGGAACACACGGGCTTCTTCTCGCAGCCTGGCATCAAGGTTAGATAGCGGCTCATCCAGCAGAATGACTGGCGGGTTATAAACCAGCGCACGACCAATCGCAACGCGCTGTTGCTGTCCACCGGAAAGCTGATAGGGATGGCGTTTACCGAGATGCCCGAGTCCCAGCTGATCCAGCACGGCCTGAACGCGCTGCGCAATCTCCGCTGTTGCCACTTTTCGCAGTTTTAGCGGATAGGCCACATTCTCGAAAACGGTTTTGTGCGGCCACAGCGCGTAGGACTGAAACACCAGCCCAAGATTGCGCTCTTCTGCCGGGATTTCACTGCGGGGCGTGCCGTCATAAACCTTGTTTTTTCCGATAAAAATCGTGCCTTCGGTTGGTTTTTCCAGACCAGCAACCGCACGTAGCAGCGTCGTTTTTCCGCTTCCGGAAGGGCCGAGCAGAGAGACCACTTCCCCGCGTTTCAGCTCCATGGAAACACCCTTTAACACCGGATTGTCGCCGTAAGTTAAGTGCAGATTCTCGACCAGTAATTCAATCATGTAATTTCACTCCAAAGCGCAGGGCAATACCCAGACCTACGACGACCAGCAGGATGTTAATAAAGGAGAGTGCAGCAACGATATCAATGGCACCGGCCGCCCACAGGGAAACCAGCATGGAGCCGATGGTTTCAGTACCCGGAGAAAGCAGGTATACACCGGTGGAATATTCGCGTTCGAAAATCAGGAACATCAGCAGCCAGGAACCAATCAGTCCGTAGCGTGATAATGGGATAGTGACGTGACGGGTAATTTGTCCCCGCGTCGCTCCCGTACTGCGTGCCGCTTCTTCCAGTTCCGGGCCAACCTGTAATAACGTTGAGGAGATCAGCCGTAAGCCATAGGCCATCCATACCACGGTATAAGCCAGCCAGACGCTGAAAATGGTACTGCGCAGCGAGCGTAGCCAGACCACCAGATTATCCCGCAGCCACTGCGACCACGGCATCCCTGAAAGCCAGCCGGATTTAAGCGCGTTATCAAGCCACATAGGCAGGAAGAGAAATACCCAAAGAAATGCCAGCCCGGCCAATAGCCCGGGAACAGCGCGTGGCACCAGCACGCTGTAATCAAGAAAACGCGTGACGTTATCGGGTTTACGGTGCATGGCAATCCCGATAAACAGATAACAGGCCACGGCCAGCGCACCGCCAATCACACCTATCGCCATTGAGTTGACGATGGCCCGCAGCAGATTTGGCTGTTCCCAGATATTACGGAACGTATTGAGCGACAGCTCATCCCAAAGGGAAACACCAACGCCCCAGTTGGAGATAAACGCACGCAGCACCACGCCAATTAACGGCACACCGATGGTCACCGTCAGCCAGAAGGCCACCACGGCACCGGCCACCCAGCGCCATTTCCCCAGCGGCAGGGCACGCGCCTGAGACGCTTTGCCTTTCACCGTGACAAAGCGATTTGCGGTGCGCATCAGGCGCCGCTGCAACGCCACCAAAGGGATAGTGATACAGATGAGCACCACGGCAACTGCTGCCATCAGGTGGTATGACGGCGTACCGAGCTTATTGGTTAACTGATACAGATAGGTGGCCAGCACCATGTTGCCTTCGGGATCGCCGAGTACCAGCATCAGGCCAAACACTTCCAGACCGAGGAAGAACAGCAAAACAGAAGCATACAGAATCGACGGACGCACCATCGGCAGGCTGACTGCCGTCATCACCTGCAACGGTGAAGCGCCAGAGATTCGTGCGGCCTCTTCAACGTCTGAACCCACGCTACGCAGCGCTGAAGAGATATAAAGATAAGCATGCGGGACGTGTGTCAGACCGGCGATGATCACGATGCTCGACATGTCATAGATATTCCACGGTACAAAACCGAATATCGACTGCGCCCACTGCGAGAAGAAGCCCACCGGCCCGGCGGCGACAACGTAGCCAAATCCCAGCACCATTGGTGAGACAAAAATGGGCACCAGGATCAGCGGCTCAATAAAACGCCGGGCGGGTAAATCGGTACGCACCATCAGGAAGGCTAAAATGCCCCCCAGAGGAATAGCGATAATCACCAGACCGAATGCCAGAATAAATCCGCTTTTAAGCGCCTTATAGAAATCGGGATCGGTAAAAATGAACTCAAAAGACTCAAGGCTCCACTCTTTCGATGGGGCAAAGAATGGCGCGGAGAGAAAACTTTGTATCACGATAAACGACAGTGGGATGTAGATAACCAGCGTGGTTATCAGCACCACAATGCCGCGCGGCAGGTTCTGCCACTTTCTAAACAATGCACTCATGCGAATTCCCTTAGTTTATTCGTCCTGAAAATGCCATCAGGTAAGAGAACAGGGAGGCGACGAACGCCTCCGGAATATTTATTTAGCGGCAGCAGTGCGCCATTCTTTGATGTAATCCAGACGTTTTTTCGGTTGCAGATACTCAAGCAGGCTTTCGTCGACAGGGATAGGTTTGAGCGCATTGCCTAACATTTTGGTCATGCCATCAATGTCGTTTTTACCTTCGATATCGTTGCGGATCGATGGAATATCCGCCTGATTTGCCAGGATACTCTGGCCTTTCTCAGACAGGACATAGTCCAGCCACAGCTTTGCCGCATTACCGTGTTGCGCCTGCTGGCTGATGAATGAAACGCGTGACAGCACCAGGGTGTAATCCTTCGGATAAGAGATGCCGAGGGACGGGTCGGTTTTCGCACGAGCTTCCGCATAAGAACCGAGAATATTAAAGCCAATCAGGTTTTCGCCGGATGATACGCGTTCCATCATGGTGCCGGTTGAGGACTGTACCGCCAGGCCGCCTTTAGCGATGTCAGCCAGGGTTTTGAAGTAATTCGGGTCGGCTTTGGAGTCCTGGGCGGACAGCATAAAACCGAGGCCGGATTTCTCGATATCGTAGGTGGTGACTTTTTTGCTGAATTTTCCGGTCTGGCTGGCGATCAGTTTCGCCAGCGCGCTATGAGAGTCCGGAACTTCGCCTGCGGGGATCTGGCGTTTGTTATAGATAAATACTACCGGCTCGTAGGTGGTGCCATAGGCTTTGTTTTTCCATACGGCCCATTTTGGCAGCTGGCGTTGCTCGGGGGAGGGGTATTCCTGTGCATAGTCGACGGCCAGTTTCAGGGCGGTATCCATCGACGAACTCCACACGATATCACCGCTGGTGCCGCCTGATGCCTGTTCGCTGATATAACGGTTGTACAACTCGGTGCTGTTCATGTCGTTATATTCAACTTTAATGCCAGGATAAGTGGCCTCAAACCCCTGAATTAGCGGGCCTGCGGCTTTGGTATCCGTTGTAGAGTAAACCACCACTTTGCCTTCTTTGGTCGCGGCATCCACCACTTTCTGGTAGTCGGCCGGGTAGCCTTCAGGTAATGCGGAAATGGCAGAGGAAGAGATCAGAACAGTGGCAGAGAGCAGGGAAAGATGTAATTTGTTTAACATTATTATTAACCTTTAGTTTATCTCGGTAACTAAAAGTCAACATAGCGCATAGTGTCGGGCAGACAATGGGGGGAACTTTTTATCTTCACGATCTGTGATTCGGGGCTTTTTTTAGGCAATTAACACCATTAACACCACGGGAATGGTCATCATGCAGCCCGTGAATTTGCCGGTTACACGGCAGCTTTTTTACGATAAAGCCGTCTCGGATGCCCGATATTGCCATATTGCATCTCGATGCTAATAAAACCCATCTCCACGCAATACTCCAGATAACGGCGACATGTCGTTTTGCTGATACCGACTTTCTCCACTACCTGCTCAACAGACCAGCTGATATCCGCGCCGTCGGTAAAAATGCGCTGCACTTTACCCAGCGTTGTGGGTTCAATGCCTTTAGTGGAAGGGGATGACGGCGTATTGATAGTGGGTAGGTTATAAAGCCGGTCAAGGGCGCTCTGATCGACAACTTTCACATGGCGTAAGGTTTTAACCAGGTGCATGAAACGCTCCAGCGAACTGCGCAGCCGGTGAAACGAAACCGGCTTGATGATGTAGTCAAAAGCACCGTTGCGCATGGCCTGACTACAGGTCTGCATATCGCTGGCCGCAGTGATGAAAATCACCGAACAATCTAAACTTTTTAGCCACGGACTGGCTATCAGCTCCACGCCCTGACCATCAGGCAGGTAGTTATCGAGCAGTACCAGATGAGGCTGATGTAAATTGAGGAGGGTTCGCGCCTGCTCAATCGTCCCGGCGATACCCACAACGCGTAGCTGAAAGTTTTGCTCAATAAAATCACGATGCAAAGCGGCAAGCTCCGGCTCATCTTCCACAATGAGGACATTAAAGAGCGAGTTGTGATTCATAATGTTCTCCTCCTGACGCATCTGACGAGAAGGGAATAAAAACCGATAAGATGGTGCCCTGTGACTGATTATCGCTGATTTCGATACTGCCACCGGCCTGATGAACGTAACCCGCCACCAGGTACAGGCCCAGACCATGATCGGAACCGGCTAATTCATGATTATCCGAAAGCTTAGTGGTCACGCCCTGTTCGAAGATATGCGGTTTCATTGCATCTTCCACCCCGCAGCCCTGATCCGCGACTTCGATAAGCAGCTCCTGATTTCTGTCTGAAATATAGAGTTCTACAGGCGAAGATTGATGGGTTTGCAGAGTGGCATCCACGGCGTTATCCAGTAAATTACCTATAACTGACATTAATGCCGTTTCGCTGATAGCTGGTGGGATATGAGTCAGCTGACAGGCGGGATCGAGCTTCAGTTCAATGCCTTTCTCTCGCGCGCTGACGTACTTACCCAGTAGCAGACCGCACAGGGCAGGGGATGTAATGTGAGCCGAGACAAAGTCCAGCACTGACTGTGCGTCCGCTGATTGCGATTGAATATAGTGCATCGCCTCTTCATAACGCTTCATCTGCAATAAACCTGCCAGCGTTGCCGTCCAGTTCAGCTGTTCATGACGCATGATGCGCAGGTTATCTGCATAGCGCGTTACCTGGCTCAACTGGCTGCTCAGGGTGTTGATCTCATTTTTATCACGAAAGCTAAAAACCCAGCCGCTTTCGTCACCGGGGGCCAGCGCTATCGGCACGCAGTTAACAATTACCTGCCGCTGATTGAGTACCATTATCCGATCGTGATGGCTGCGGGTTGAGGTGAAATCATTTTCGCTGAAAAAGGCTGAGGGTAAGCGGATAACCTCTGCTAACGGTCTTCCGAGCAGTTTATTTTCCGGGTGACGAATATCCAGCAATTCACGCGCCGTATGGTTAATTAAAACTATCTGCTGTTCGGCATTAATGGCAAATACACCTTCATATAACGCATCGAGCAGTGCTTTCTGCTGACGTACCAGCATCGCAATTTCTTTAGGTTCCAGCCAGAACATTTGTTTTTTCACGTTGCGGCTAAACATCCATGAAAAGATAAACAGCAGGCACAACAACAGCAGGCCATATAAGGCGGCTTGCCCAAGCTGGCGGGTATTAATATTGGCGATATAGGAGGTGAGATAACCGACGGAAACAATCCCGATCACCTTGTTATTGCCATCAAGAACGGGCGCTTTGCTGCGCAAAGAGACACCAATGCCCCCCTGACGCATCGAAATAATCGTTTTGCCCTGTAAAACCTCGGCGTTATCACCGCCGATCATCGGTAAATGAAGGCGCTCCGGTGATGCAGAGTGGTAAAGATGATTCTCATGCACGTCGCCAATCACGATATAGCTGGCATCGCTTTGATTGCGCAGCGGTTGAATCATAGCCGCAATCCCGAAGATATCCCTGGCAGCGACTTTCTCTGCAAGCCCTGGCATCAGCGCAATTTGACTGGCCTGAACCCGTGCGCGCTGTCCCAGGTCGTGATGAATTTGCCGGTCAATAACATGATATAAAATGCTGCCCAGCAGGGTTAACAGCAGGCACGAAAATCCCACCAGAGACAAAAAGAGTTTCACCTGAAAAGACAATCTGCGTCTCATATCATCCGCTGTGGATATAACAAAATGTTAACATTCATGCAGACTATCACGCCATTATCTGGACGTTAACCGGGTAATCGCAGAGTTGTGAAGTGACAGAAATCATGGGGGGCAAAGTGCAGATTTGAGTAGAGGTGGGGAGGGTACGGGTGCGGATTTAACGAGCTGGCTTCAGACTTCGTGGGACAAATTGAGGGCACAAAAAAGCCCATCTGGTTTGTGTGACATAGACTCTTTAGAGGTTATCGAATGACACTGGTAATGATGATTGAAAATTTTAGTGGAGTTCAATCTGAATGACGCTAAATACTAACTTTCTGATTCTTTGGCAAAGTAGCAGGAATCAATTTCGCACCAGCATATAGAAAAATAGCCTTGCTTCAAAGTTGTGGGTACTGTTTATAAAAACAGTGCTTTCTATGATCTGCATCATGGTTAGCCCTTGGGTTAGTATTGTTAACAATATTATTCTCGAATATTATGTTCGATCGTATTTGGTTGCATAGAGTCAATATATTGTATTTCTCCAGGAAATATTCTATGTCTATTAACAAAAAGTAATCCTCATCTAAGCTTGCCTCTCAAGCAGCTAAAGCTCTACAAAACGAAAATTCATCTGAAATTAAAAGGAAGCTTGCTGCTTCTGTGGTTTCCCTGGCTCGTACAGATAAGCAAACAGGGGCTGATATGGAGACGGTAGTTTTAGATGTTATGATATAGTGAGGAAACAAAAAGCCATACCGCATCATTGTTGTCACAGTCGAATAAATCCCGTTAAGTTCAGTTAAAGGAGTTGATATATGGCAAAGGCCGAGGGGGAGCGAGTGTAATTATCCTGAATGATTTTTCCAAAACTGAATTTTTAGCTCAATGATTAGTTTTCATTAGACAGAATCGCGGCATACCTGGAATATTCTATGAAATTCAGTATGGATAATGTGCCAGGTTTTATTTAAACCCCATTGGAATAAAGAGCGTAATTGTAGAATCAGCTTCAATAGCTGAAGCTGCGCAAAAAATAGGATGAAAATGTATAAAATAACGATATCTGAAAGTGTTATACGATGTAACGGAAAAGATGGATTACACGTAGAGGCCGACTGTAAAGTCCATATTACTTTGAATCAATCTGTTATACATGATAATGCTGGAAGTGGCATTGCAGTTCAACCATCCGCTAAAGGACTGCATGAAGCTGGAATCAACCCCTCCGTTTCATTTGAAGCACTTAGAAAAGCGCATGATGCCCTGAAGAATATTGATTCAGATGATAAAAATTCTATCTTCCAAAAACTATCTGAAATTGGGTTTACAGAATATCTATCTGCAACTGCAAATTTAACATCTGTTGCGGAATTCATTATGACGTTAACCTGCTGACTTCTTTGTGGCGGCAACCTTTTTTTTCGCCGCCACAGTTCCTTCCCTATTTTTATGAACCGAGCATCGCCCGTAGTTCTGCTTTATACGGCATCTGAGATGTCTGTTCGGACATACTAACAGACATATCTAATACTGGTGGGGCAGGTCACATTAAGGCTTCTGGGAAAGACATCTCTTTTAAGAGAGCGCCAGATATTTTCCGCATAGTCCTCTGTCACACTGGCTTTCATCACATTCTACCAACGTTCAGCCACAAGTTGGAAAGTATTGGTTTTAGCTTCAAGCTAAGTGCGCAGTTGTTCTTGTTGATGTTCCTGAGGATCGATTTGTTTTGCCAGGAGAGAGCGAGACTCTGCCCGAAAGTTTCTGGCATCGGTAAGGAGGTTACTGCCGGATAGGGGGGCCAATGCTCTTTTTCGCACGCTTTTTGGTAACAGGGCGAATGTAGCGGAACTGCCATATTTTTCTGCCGGTGGATTTGATGAGTAGCTCAAGGCCATCGCCATCGTAAAGAACGTAGTCAGCGTCCTTAGGTTTAGCGGATTCGATTTCCTTGACGGATAAAGGTTTGGTTTGTCTTGCGATTGCCGTGTTTCCATAGTTTTAGGCAGCTCAAGAAAAATAAAACTTTACGAGGTGCCTAAAAGGTTCGAATTTGACGAGCTGGCTTCAGACTGAGTGGGACAAATTGAGGGCACAAAAAAACCCGCAAGGCTTACACCATGCGGGCTCTCAGGACTTCTGCGGTCGGCTCTGGAACCGCCGCGAAAAGATTTGGTGGAGCTGGCGGGAGTTGAACCCGCGTCCAGAATTACTACACCGTCGGCACTACATGCTTAGTCCATCTTTACATTCGCCGGTCAGCTGCGAACGGACACGCCACTGACAAACTAGCCTGATTAGATTTTAGCGCTTCAACCCCAGGCAAGGTATTCACGCGAGTTCTTTTAGGTTTGACCTCTCTTGATCCCCGTCTTAAGAACGGAAGCTAGGGAGAGAGGGCTCTAAGCAGGTTATTAAGCTGCTAGTGCGTAGTTTTCGTCGTTTGCAACTATTTTTTTGCGGCTTTTAACGAGGCAAACCGCCCCTCGGCATGCTCCTAGGGCTTCGCAAATCCTGTCGAATCCAGAATCAGCCCCAAGTACTGTTTAGCAGTATATCAGAAAAACCTGTCGCTGCACCAGTAGGTTAGCGATTGGAGTTCTTCATGATACGTGCTTTGTCTAATTTCCACTCACGATCTTTAATGTCATCGCGCTTGTCGTGCTCTTTCTTACCTTTTGCCAGGCCGATTTTTAACTTAGCCCAGGCGTTCTTCCAGTACATTGACAGCGCGACAATAGTGTAACCATCGCGATTGGCTTTACCGATCAGGGTATCCAGCTCGCGCTTTTTCAGCAGCAGCTTGCGGCTGCGGGTGGGATCGCAAACATAATGCGATGATGCCACGCTGAGGGGCTGGAAAGTTGAACCGAACAGGTAGGCTTCGCCATCGCGCAGCATAATATAGCTGTCGCTGATATTGGCCTTACCGGCGCGGAGGGTTTTGACTTCCCATCCCTGGAGCGAAAGCCCGGCTTCGAACTCTTCTTCGATGAAGTATTCGTGGCGGGCGCGCTTGTTCATGGCAATGGTCGCGGAACCGGGTTTATGTGCTTTTTTCTTTGTCATAGTGCCACTTAGTGTACATGAAGCAGTGATTAATGGCATCCCCCCGTAGCGTCAGGCGCATGAGAAAATGCCGATTCCATATCCGTCGTTCATCTGGCTGCACAGGCGTTAGCTGCACCTGCACGTAGCTCGAATTGCTAAGGTTATAACAGATGCTATGCAGGAGAGAATTTTTGTTTGATTGCCTGCGATGGTATTATTTAGGAGTTAAAAGTAAAGACAGGAATTGATATGTCCCAGATTAGTCGTTCGGCGCTGGTGCCGTACAGTGCGGAACAAATGTACCGTTTAGTAAATGATGTAGACAGTTATCCGCAGTTTTTGCCGGGCTGTACCGGGAGCCGGGTGCTTGATGCCAGCTCCGAGCAAATGACAGCCTCTGTTGATGTCTCTAAAGCGGGGATCAGCAAGACCTTTGTCACGCGTAATACGCTGACAAATAATCAAAGTATTCATATGCAGCTTGTGGACGGGCCGTTCCGTAAACTAAGCGGTGGCTGGCGTTTTACCGCGCTGAGTGATGAAGCCTGCAAGGTAGAGTTAAATCTGGATTTCGAGTTCACCAATATGCTGGTCGAGCTTGCTTTTGGGCGCATCTTTAAGGAACTGGCCAGCAGCATGGTTCATGCCTTCACTCAGCGTGCTAAAGAGGTTTACAGTGCCTGATATCGCCGTTGAAGTGGTGTATGCCTTGCCGGATAAACAGTATCTTTATAGCGTGAAGGTGGAAGAGGGCAGCACCGTTGAGCAGGCAATCATCGCATCCGGTCTGCTGGATTTACGCAAAGATATCGACTTGAAGACCAATAAAGTGGGTATTTTTAGTCGCCCGGTAAAATTGCATGATGTTGTGCAAAGCGGCGACCGGGTAGAAATCTACCGTCCGTTAATTGCCGACCCTAAAGATCTGCGTCGTCAGCGTGCAGAGCGAGCGGCAAAAAAATAAGGCGCAATTAGCGCCTTATTTTTTGTGAGCTGACCGAAACCGGGAAGTCAGCCCCGCATATCAAACAAACTGCTGTCAGCCTGCGTTCTTAGTCAGGGCAGGTTTGTTATCAATATTGATTAATGTACCGCTCTTATCAAAGGTCAGAGTCAGTGTCTGCTGCTTCACTGCCTCATGCCCTGGCTGTTGGCGGAACAGGTAGTACCAGACGTTGCTGCCAAACGGGTCATGCATCATTGGCGTACCCAGGGTGTAAGCCACCTGCTGCTGGGTCATCCCCGTATGAATCTTTGCAACATCGTTAGCGACCAGGTAGTTGCCCTGGTTGATATCCGGGCGGTAAACCACGCGCTCCAGAGTGGAACAACCAGCGGTCATCATCAGAAGAACCACTGCAGCAGCAGTCAGCGTTTTACAGCGCATAATCAATGTTTATTCCTTTGTGGCTATATTCGTATCCCCTGAAACCGCAGCTCCGGGTCTTTCGGGTTTATCAGTGTGCAATGATGATACCAGCGTAACTTGCCGATGATAATAAACCTTTCCGCAGTTTAAAACCTCTGCGAAGCAACGATATGACCACAAACCGGTAAAAAAGTGCAATGGTCAGGCGGCTAAAAGTTCTTTTGCGTTCGCCAGAGTGTTGCGTGTGACTTCGCTGCCACCGAGCAGACGAGCCAGCTCTTGCAGGCGCGCACGCTTGTCCAGAGGCTGCATATGCGTCTCAGTCATTGCGCCATCGGTCTCTTTACTGACAAAGAAATGCTGATGACCACAGCCAGCAACCTGTGGCAGGTGCGTTACACACATAACCTGCGTGGACTCGCCCAGCTGACGTAGCATTTTGCCCACAACGGCCGCCGTTGGCCCGCTGATACCCACATCCACTTCGTCGAAAATCAGTGCCGGTGTGTCCATTTTACGCGCAGTAATTACCTGAATAGCTAGCGCAATACGCGAGAGCTCACCGCCGGAAGCAACTTTCGCCAGCGGCTGCACGGGCTGCCCCGGGTTAGTGCTGACGCGGAAATCAATACGGTCAGCACCTTCGGCTGTCAGATGGTCAGGGTTGAACTGAACATCAATGGTAAAGCGCCCGTGGGGCATCGACAGCATATGCATGCTTTCAGTGATCAGCCCGGTCAGCTCTTCTGCAAAGTGTACACGCCGTTCATGCAGCTGGCGGGCGCAGTTGAGGGCCGCATCATAATGGATGCTGACGGCGTGGCTCAGTTCATCCTGGTCACTTTCCTGCTGATCCAGCAGCTGCTGTTCTGCCAGCAGTTGCTGATGAAAGACGGGGAGTTCTTCCGGGGCAATATGGTGCTTACGGCCCAGGCTGATCTGTCGTGACAGGCGCTGCTCCAGCTCATGCAGCCGGTTAGGATCGAGATCCAGTCGATCGCAGTAGTGACGCAGTTCATCACTGGCTTCACTGATCTGAATCGCGGCTTCTTCCAGCATGCCAGATACTCCGCTGAGTTTGTCATCCATCTCAATCAGCTCTGTCATCAGCTGCCGGGCGGTATAGAGCTGGCTTTGCAGGTTGTTATCTTCGCCATCAGCCAGCATCAGCAGGGTCTGCTGGCTGGTTGAAAGCAGCTGACCGCTGTTTGCCAGGCGTTTGTACTCTTCATCAATCTGCTCATATTCCCCGCTAACCGGGGCGAACTCATTCAGCTCTTTCAGCTGATATTGCAGCAGTTCGCGACGGGCTTCACGCTCCTGTGACAGTTGCTGATGCTGGGCCAGCGCACGACAGCTTTGATGCCACTGACGGTAATGTTGAGCCATGTTTTGCATCAGCAGCGGTTCACCAGCATAGGCATCCAGCAGATTTTTTTGATGTTCAGGTTTTAACAGGAGCTGATGGGCATGCTGCCCGTGGATCTGAATCAGTGCCTGACCCAGATCGCGCAGCTGTGAAAGGGGCACCGCGGTACCGTTAATAAAGCCGCGAGAGCGACCATCGCTGCTAATTACCCGGCGCAGCAGACATTCGTTGCCATCATCGAGCTGATTATCGTTCAACCAGCGCTGTGCCGGGGGTGTATCTTTCAGAGAAAAACGCGCACAGATATCGGCACGGGGCGCACCCTGACGTACCATATCGGCATCAGCACGACCACCCAGACACAAACCCAGCGCATCAATAGCAATAGATTTACCCGCCCCGGTTTCACCGGTAATGGCCGTCATTCCGCGCTGAAAGTCGATCTCCAGTTCGCGTACAATCGCAAAGTTACTGATGGTCAGTTGCGTCAGCATAGTCGTATCCTGTATGAAAACACAGTCGTGGTTTTTCATACAGTATATACTGGTTTTATAAACAGTAAACTAGCTGCAATCAGTTTTAGAACAATTTTTTTGACCAGCCAAGTTTTGAACTTAATGTATTGAAATAATTATAGTTTTTTGGGTGTATCAGATTGAGGTGATAATCGCTGCGGCGAATTAACACGTCTTCACCCTGCTGAATCGGTAGTGCTATCTGGCTGTCACAGCTGATCTCAAGGTCGCTGCGCATATGGGAAAAACGCAGCCGGATAGTGCTGCTGCTGTTGATAACCAGCGGGCGCGCTGACAGCGTATGTGGGAACATCGGTACCACGGCGATGGCATCCAGCGAAGGCGTCAGAATCGGGCCTCCAGCCGAAAGTGAGTAAGCGGTTGAACCCGTAGGTGTCGAGATGATTAAACCATCCGAGCGTTGCGAGAAGGCGAAGCTTTCATCGATATACACTTCGAATTCAATCATATGCGCTACCTTGCCCGGATGCAGCACCACCTCGTTGATGGCGGTGCCAATACGCGGAGCACCCGACTGACGGCAAACCTGAGCCTCCAGCAGAAAGCGGCTTTCAGCGATATATTCCCCTTCCAACACGTCGGCGAGCTGTTGCTGGGCGTTGTCGGGGTCGAGATCGGTGAGGAAACCGAGATTACCACGGTTAATACCGATAACCTTGATATCGTAGCGTGCCAGCACTCTCGCTGCACCCAGCATATTACCGTCACCGCCGACGACAACCGCCAGGTCAGCATTGCGGCCAATCTCTGCCATTGTACCGGTCTGAACGCCTTCCAGTTTCAACTCACGCGCAATCTGCTGCTCTATAATTACCTGATAGCCTCTTGCTGTCAGCCAGCGATAGAGCATTTCGTGGGTGGTCAGTGCGGTGGGGTGACGTGGATGGCCGACAATCCCGATGCAGTTGAAGTGGTTATTCATGTTCCTTGCATTCCTCACGAGGTAAACTCCCTCGACAATGTGACCGGTTCCCTTGAAACCGCGATTCTGATCCCCATAATAAGCGAACCAGCGAGATGAATATGTACAAACGCGGAGAAATTCATGAGTAGTAAAGAACAGAACACACCTTACGAGCAAGTCTCAGATGAAATTGAGATGGAGCAGGCGCAAACCCAGGACGCGGAGACAGCAGAAGTGGTGGATCCGCGTGATGAGCGTATTGCAGAACTTGAAGCACAGCTTGCTGAATCACAGGGCGGCGTGCGTGAAGCACAGCTGCGTGCGCAGGCGGAGATCGAAAACATCCGTCGCCGTACCGAGCAGGATGTTGAAAAGGCGCATAAATTTGCGCTGGAGAAATTCGCCAACGAGCTGCTGCCAGTGATTGATAGCCTGGAGCGCGGCCTGGAAGTTGCTGATAAAGCAAATCCTGACCTGGTTCCAATGATCGAAGGCATCGAACTGACTAAGAAAGCCCTGCTGGACGCCGTACGTAAGTTTGGCGTGGAAGTCGTGGGAGATACGAACGTGCCGTTCAATCCGGAAGTTCATCAGGCGATGTCGATGATGGAATCTGAAGAGGTCGCGCCAAATCACGTGCTGATGGTGATGCAGCGTGGCTATACCCTGAACGGTCGCCTGCTACGTCCGGCGATGGTTGCAGTGGCTAAAGCCAGGGACTGATAGTTTGAAATCAAAATAGCCGCGTAATGCGGCTATTTTTGTCTTCATCTGCGCTGGTGAATGTTATTCATCGCTAATCCCGTCCAAATCAACAGGGGGGCCGATACCCCCCTGATAATCACTTCTCTTCTGAAGGCAGGTGTGGCGTCCAGTCGATCGGCGTTTCACCACGTTCGATCAGCCACTGATTAGTTTTCGAAAAATGAGCTGATCCGAAGAAGCCGCGATGTGCAGAAAGCGGGGAAGGGTGCGGTGCCTGCAGGACACAATGCCGACTGCGATCGATAATGCTGCCTTTCTTCTGCGCATGAGAACCCCAGAGCAAAAAGACCACCCCTTCCCGATGCTGATTAATCGCCGCAATGACATTATCTGTGAATGTTTCCCAGCCAAATTTGGCGTGCGAATGGGCCTGACCTGCTTCTACCGTTAATACGGTGTTGAGCAGCATCACGCCCTGGCGTGCCCAGCTTTCAAGAAAACCGTGCTTTGGCCGCTCAAAACCAGGGATATCCGTTACCAGCTCTTTATACATGTTCACCAGGGAAGGGGGAACCGCAACGCCTGGAAGTACCGAGAACGCCAGTCCGTGGGCCTGATTCGGCCCGTGGTAGGGATCCTGCCCCAGGATCACTACTTTTATCTCTCCCAGTTCGGTTAACCGGAATGCGTTAAAAACATCTTTCTGCGGGGGATAGACGGTCTTTCCGGCCGCACGCTCTGCTGCGACCATTGCCAGCGTTTCCCTGAAATAAGGTTTCTCTTTTTCCTCTGCCAGCACATCGTGCCAGGTCATGTTATTGACCATCACCGTCTCCTTTTCGTCATCAAAGTGGGTAGCTTATCGCGCTTTGCGGCGGGGTAGTACTTAAAAAAAAATTGAAAATTTGCAAAAAAAGAAGAATTTTTTATCTGCATAAAATTGATATAAAACATAAAGTTGCTGTTTTAAGCACATTGATGACCCCTCCCGGGTTGATTTGTATCAAAGAGACACCATTCTTGTACTGGTATACAGATCCCAGAAGATCACGGTTTTATCCATCGACCCGGCGCTGGAATTGATATCAGCGCCCTATTGCCTGGGAGGCGACATTATGATTACCGGAATTCAAATTACTCAAGCATCCAACAGTGCGTTACTGAATTCTTTCTGGCTGCTGGACAGTGACAAAGCAGAAGCGCGTTGCGTTTGTGCTAAAGCAGGTTACAGCGAAGATCAAATTGTACCCGTCAGCGATCTTGGCCAGATTGAATACCGTGAAATCCCACTGGAAGTGCAGCCACAGGTGCGCGTAGAAGGTGGTCAGCATCTGAATGTTAACGTGTTGAGCCGCGAAACACTGGAAGAAGCGGTGAAGTACCCGGAAAAATATCCGCAGCTGACAATTCGTGTTTCTGGTTATGCAGTGCGTTTTAACTCGCTGACCCCAGAACAGCAGCGTGATGTTATTACCCGTACCTTTACTGAAAGCCTGTAAGCACTAACAGGGCGGGATAACAGGGCGGAAGGTGAAAAACTCACCCTCCGCCTTTTTTTATTAACATAATGATGTGAAAGGTAATTTTTTCTTTATAAAGCGTCACAAATTTAACTTTTTTGTTAAAATGCAGCCGTGTGAGAATTTTCTGAATCTGAATGTTATTTTTATTGGTTTCAGATAATAAAAAACCGCCCGGTGAGGCGGTTTTTTTGTTATGCAGTGTGATTATTCAGCACTGTTGGTTTTCGCAGCAGCAGGTTTACGGCGTTTACCCACGTTCTTGGCGTCACGGTGACGCTCTTTGACGCGTGGTTTCTCTTCAAGCTTCTCTTTCTCTTTCTTCTCTTTACGCTTGGCCAGTACTTTCTTCGACGGCTTGCCTCTGAGCTTTTCGTTTGGTGCTCGGGTGCTTGGGCGCAGTTCATCAATGGTACGCGCCTTAAGCGGCTCCTTGATATAACGACTGATTCTGCCCAGCAGCATATTGTCGTGCGCTTCTACCAGTGAAATAGCGATACCTTTTTTGCCTGCGCGGCCAGTGCGGCCGATACGATGCAGGTAGGTGTCAGCGGTCAGCGGCATATCGAAGTTAAACACGTGGCTGACGTCGTCGATGTCGATGCCGCGAGCCGCGATATCCGTCGCTACCAGCACGTTGACACGGCCTTCTGCAACGCGCTTAATCGCTTCATTACGCTTCGCCTGGACCAGTTCTCCTTCCAGATAGCTGGTGTTAATGCCCGCTTCACGCAGCCAGCCACACAGCTCGTGCACACGCTCACGCTTACGCACGAAGACGATTGCACGGGTAACTTCCGGCTGCTTCATCAGGTGGATCAGCAACGCAGTTTTATGTTTGATATCGTCTGCGCGGTAGTACCACTGCTGAATTTTCTTGCGCTCACGACGTGCCGGATCGGCTTCGATCTCGATAGGTTCGTTGAGAATACGTTCGGCGAAATCTTTGATTGCTTCGCCTTCCAGCGTGGCGGAGAACAGCAGGGTCTGCTTGCGCCAGCGGGTTTCAGCCGCGATGGTTTCGATATCCTGAGCAAAGCCCATGTCCAGCATACGGTCGGCTTCATCAAGAACCAGTGTTTCAACTGCGCGGCAGTCAAAGTTCTCTTCTTTGATGTATTGCAGCAGACGTCCGGTGGTGGCAACCACGATATCCTGGTTTTCGCTGAAGACTTCAGCATGGTTCATAAACGCCACGCCGCCGGTGATGGTTGCGATATCCAGATGGGTATGTTTTGCCATTTCACGCGCCTGGTCTGCCACCTGCATCGCCAGTTCGCGGGTTGGGGTCAGGATCAGAATACGCGGTGGGCCGGACTTCTTACGCGGGAAATCGAGTAAATGTTGCAGCGCGGGCAACAGGTAGGCCGCAGTCTTGCCTGTACCGGTTGGTGCCGAACCCAGAACGTCGCGACCCTCCAGTGCTGCCGGAATAGCCTCTGCCTGGATGGCAGTAGGACGGGTGTAGCCTTTCTCCTGCAGGGCTTGCAGTAGGCTCTCGTCTAGTTCGAGTTCGGAAAAAGTGGTTACAGTCATGGTCTACCTCAGTTTGGGGCGCTGATTATAGACAGATTGAACACGATCTTCATCTGTTTGTGTGGAGTTAATGACTTTTCCTTCGTCACAGTTTGTCCTATGCTAGCGCCGTTTCCATTTCAGGTCAGCCAAATGTCACAACAGAAAGCCATTCTCCGCGCCAACGGATTCACCTTCAAACAGTTTTTTGTCGCCCACGATCGCTGTGCTATGAAAGTCGGCACCGACGGCGTTCTGCTTGGCGCATGGGCTCCTGTAGCCAATGTTCAGCGGGTGCTGGATATCGGCAGCGGCAGCGGGTTGATTGCCCTGATGATGGCGCAGAGAACCGCAGAGTCGGTGCAGATCGATGCGGTGGAGCTGGATGAAATGGCCGCCGCCCAGGCGCAGGAAAACGTGGCGGCATCGCCCTGGCCGGAGCGAGTGCACGTGCATCAGGCGGATATTGTTGAGTGGTCACAGCGCTGTGACCAGCGTTATTCGCTGATCGTCAGCAATCCACCTTATTTCTCCCCCGGCTCAGAGTGCGCCTCGCCTGAACGGGCTTCGGCGCGTTATACCACCGATCTGACCCATGACGTGCTGCTGGTTTGTGCGGAAAACCTGATTGCAGAAGAGGGTTTTTTCTGTGTGATCCTGCCGGAATCGGCGGGGAGTAAACTGGTGGAGCTGGCGTTACAGCGCGGCTGGCATCTGCGTTTTCGTACTGATGTTGCCGATAACGATAACCGTCCGCCAAACCGGGTATTGCTGGCGCTCTCACCAAACCCGGGTGAGCAGCTGCTGGATCGCATGACGATACGCGGGCCTGACCACCAGTATTCTGATGCTCACTGTAGTCTGACCCGCGACTTCTATCTGTTCCGCTAATCAGGGAACCAGGACGGTCGGCAGCGCTTCTCCCAGCGCCTCAGGATAGTCGAGGGTGTAATGCAGGCCCCGGCTCTCTTTGCGCGCCATAGCGCAGCGCACCATCAGCTCTGCCACCTGCACCAGGTTGCGCAGCTCCAGCAGATTGTTGGAGATGCGAAAGTTCGCATAATACTCATCTATTTCCTGTTGCAGCGTCATAATACGGCGCAGCGCGCGCTCCAGCCGTTTCGTGGTGCGCACAATCCCCATGTAGTCCCACATAAATAACCGCAGCTCATGCCAGTTATGCTGAATGACCACTCGTTCATCGGAATCATCTACCCGGCTTTCATCCCAGGCTGGCAGGCTCTCGACCAGGTCGACCGCTGGCAGATGCTGGTTAATATCTTCTGCCGCAGACCAGCCGTATACCAGACACTCCAGCAGTGAATTTGACGCCAGGCGGTTTGCCCCATGAAGCCCGGTATAGCTCACCTCACCGATAGCATACAGACCGTTCAGATCAGTGCGCCCCTGCTGATCAACCATTACGCCGCCGCAGGTGTAGTGTGCTGCCGGAACGATTGGAATCGGCTGCTTAGTCAGATCGATACCCAGCGTCAGCAGTTTTTCGTAAATGGTAGGAAAATGCGCACGGACAAACTCCGGCGGCTGATGGCTGATGTCCAGATACATACAGTCAGCCCCAAGGCGCTTCATCTCATGGTCGATGGCGCGTGCCACAATATCACGCGGGGCCAGTTCGCCACGCTCATCGAAATCAGGCATAAAGCGGGTGCCGTCAGGGCGTTTTAACACGGCACCTTCGCCGCGCAGCGCCTCGGTCAGCAGGAAATTGCGTGCATCGGGATGGAACAGACAGGTTGGATGGAACTGATTAAACTCCAGGTTAGCCACTCGGCAGCCTGCGCGCCACGCCATGGCGATGCCGTCACCAGAGGCCACATCAGGGTTGGTAGTGTACTGATATACTTTTGCTGCGCCGCCGGTAGCCAGCACCACTGCGCGTGCGCGACAGGTCTCTACAGCTTCACGTTTGCGGTTCCAGATGTACGCACCCACCACACGCCGCTCACCCGGCAGGCCGATTTTATCAGAGACAATCAGGTCGACGGCGTTTCCGCGCTCAATCAGAGTGATATTTGGATGGTTTAACGCCTGGCTGACCAGGGTGTTTTCTACCGCTTTTCCGGTGGCATCTGCACTGTGCAGAATACGGCGATGGCTGTGACCGCCTTCGCGGGTCAGATGGTAGCGCTCTTCGCTGTTTAGCGGAGTTTCTTTATCGAATAACACGCCATTATCAATCAGCCATTGCACACAATGGCGCGCGTTGCTGGCGATAAAAGAGACTGCCTCGCGCTCACACAGGCCACCACCGGCTATCAGGGTATCCTCAACGTGCGATTCAATGCTGTCTGTTTCATCAAATACGGCGGCAATACCGCCCTGGGCGTAAAACGTGGAGCCTTCGCTGACCGGGCCTTTGCTCAATACGGTGACCTGATGCTTCTCTGCCAGGCGTAATGCCAGTGACAGACCCGCTGCGCCGCTACCAATAATTAACACATCACAGCTGTAATCGGAGGAAAGAGTCATGTTGTTTAATTTACTAAACAGAGTGTTTGTTGAGCATAACACTCACTTATCCCGTCAAAAAGGCTTTTTATCGGCGATCTGCTTCAGCTGGAACTAAATCAAAAAGGACAACTTTCATTGCACTTTCGTGACAGATGAAATGCCCGGGCACTGTTTTCTCAGACAAACTGTCACTGAATGACGTGATTATAAGATGAAAAAAAAGACTTGTTGCGTTACTCTGCGGGCGTCATCAGGCTTCTGAACTATGATACTTCGGAAGTTAAAGAGAGGCAGTGGCTTACAAACCAGCGAGAATGCATAAAAAAGCGTGCCGGTTTGTAAATATCCCCTGATGACCAGACAAATATAATGGTGTAATGGAACTTTCCCGATGAAAACGACTCAGACTGGATGCTCGTTCATAATGATTGAGTTATTGCTGGAAGTGCGATTACGCGTGGAGACAAGTTTGGGGAGATCTTACCTCGGATGAGCGAGCAGCTAACGGATCAGGTTCTCGTTGAACGAGTGCAGAAAGGAGATCAGAAGTCATTCAATTTACTGGTAGTTCGCTATCAGCATAAAGTGGCGAGCCTGGTTTCCCGCTATGTGCCGTCTGGAGATGTACCTGATGTAGTGCAGGAGTCGTTTATTAAAGCCTATCGCGCACTGGAATCTTTCCGGGGCGACAGCGCTTTTTATACCTGGCTCTATCGGATTGCCGTCAATACGGCCAAAAATTACCTGGTTGCTCAGGGGCGCCGTCCGCCGTCTAGCGATGTGGATGCAATCGACGCCGAGAATTTCGAAAGTGCGGGAGCACTGAAAGAAATTTCGAACCCTGAGAACTTAATGTTGTCGGAAGAATTGAGACAGATAGTTTTTCGTACCATCGAGATGTTACCCGAAGACTTACGTATGGCAATCACCCTACGTGAACTCGATGGCCTGAGCTACGAAGAGATAGCTGTTATCATGGATTGCCCGGTTGGTACGGTTCGTTCTCGTATCTTCCGCGCCCGTGAAGCTATTGATAATAAAATTCAACCGCTTATCCAACGCTAGCGATAGCGACACAGGAAGGGTATTGAGGCATGCAGAAAGAACAACTTTCCGCTCTTATGGACGGTGAAACGCTGGACAATGAACTTATGTCTGCGTTGTCTAAAGACGTTGTGCTGCAGAAAAACTGGGAAAGCTATCACCTGATCCGCGATACACTGCGCGGTGATGTCCCGCAATTGCTCGATTTTGATATCTCAGCCCGTGTTATGGCAGCGATTGATAACGAGCCTGCGAAAAATATCACGCGACTGATTCCTGAAGCGCAGCCATTACCAGAACAGGCTGCTGCAATGCCATTTTGGGCGAAGCTGCGTCCATGGGCTGCTCAGATCACTCAGGTCGGTCTCGCCGCCTGCGTTTCTCTGGCCGTGATTGTTGGTGTGCAGCAGTACAACAAACCAAGTGAGAGTCAGTCTCCGGATTCGCCAGTCTTCAATACGCTGCCGATGATGGGCCAGGCATCTCCTGTCAGCCTCGGTGTGCCAGCGGATAACGCTAACACACAGCTGAATGCTAATCAGCAGGTGCAGGATCAGCGTCGCCGCGTTAATGCACTATTGCAGGACTACGAGCTGCAACGTCGCCTGCATGCAGAACAGTTACAGTTTGAGCAGAGTCCTGATCAACAGGCTGCTGCTCAGGTTCCTGGTACTCAGTCGTTAGGAATGCAACCGCAGCAATGAAGCAGCTTTGGTGCGCCGTCAGTCTTATCGCTGGTAGCCTGATTTACTCTTCTGTCGCCCCGGCCGCTCAAACGCCATCCGGGGCGTTGTTACATCAGATGGAGCAGGCCAGCGAGTCTCTCAACTATGAGCTTGCCTATATCAACGTATCGCGTTTAGGCATTGAATCATTACGTTATCGTCACTCTGTCATCAACAACAAAGTCTATGCGCAGCTGTTGCAGATGGACGGCCCTCGTCGTGAAATTATTCAGCGCGGCAATGAAGTCAGCTATTTTGAATCAGGCCTGGAGCCGTTCACTATGGTGGGGGATCATATTGTTGATTCACTGCCTTCGCTGGTTTATGCCGACTTTGCGCGTCTGGCTGAAACTTACGATTTTGTCTCCGTTGGCCGCACACGTATTGCCGATCAGCTGTGTGAAGTTATCCGTATCGTGCCACGTGATGGTACGCGCTACGGCTATATCGTCTGGCTGGATAGTGAAACGAAGCTCCCTTTGCGGGTAGATCTGCTCGATCGTGACGGCGAAACGCTGGAGCAGTACCGGGTAGTAAGTTTTGCGGTAGATGACGGCGTGCGCAATATTATGAAGGGGCTGGAGACCGCCAAACTCCCTCCGGTATTATCTGTGCCAACGGCAAATGCGGTAACATTTAACTGGAAAGCGGGCTGGTTACCGGCGGGTATGAAGGAAGTGGCGCAAAGCCGCCGCCAGCTGCCATCTCTCGATCGTCCTGTAGAAACCCGGCTCTACTCTGATGGCCTGTTTAGCTTCTCTATTAATATTACGATGGCCGATAAAAACAGCGTGCCGCAACAATTGCGCACTGGGCGTCGTACGGTGCAAACTGAAGTGCGTAATAATGCGGAGATAACGGTGGTGGGTGAACTTCCTCCTGCTACTGCGAAGTGTATTGCTGATAGTGTTACTTTAGGGGCCACGCGATGATGAGAGAATGGGCTACGGTAGTGTCGTGGCAGAACGGCATTGCCACGCTGCACTCCGAAATAAAAACATCCTGTAGCAGCTGTTCCGCGCGTAAAGGCTGTGGTAGTCATATGCTGGATAAGCTGGGGCCAAAAAATGCCCACGTAATGAAAATAGCCAGTGCACAACCGCTGATACCAGGCCAGCGTATTGAGCTGGGTATTGCTGAAAATAGCCTGCTTAGTTCAGCGTTTCTGGTCTATATGACTCCCCTGATTGGGTTGTTTATCCTGGCGGGTCTGTTTCAGATGCTGTTTCACAGCGATCTGGCGACTGCCTGTGGTGCGCTGCTCGGTGGCGTTGGTGGGTTTATTATTGCAAAAGGTATTTCTGGCATACTGGGACGCTCCGCCTCATTTCAGCCAGTGATCCTCAGCGTGGCGCTGCCACCTGACGCTATTCACGTCAGTACCGATGCCTGACCCGCGAAAGGGCGGTTGGCTATTTAGCCTGCCAGCTGTCCTGTTTCAGCCTGCGAATACTCCTTATTTCCCCTGCGATATGGCATTGCAAACATTATTGCCTGCCCGCGACGATTCCACCCCTTTGATATGTAGTGTAGAATGCTGCCTTTCGGGCCAGTGTCCGCCTGTGATATCACGCTCTCCTGACTTCGCATCGCGAGAGTTCCAGAATTTGTAAGGCAGAAAAATCTCAATAATGAAGCACATAAGAAACTTTTCTATCATCGCCCACATCGACCACGGCAAATCAACGCTCTCTGACCGTTTGATTCAAATTTGTGGCGGGTTGACCGAACGTGAAATGGCTGCACAGGTTCTGGATTCCATGGATTTAGAACGCGAGCGCGGCATCACTATTAAAGCGCAGAGTGTTACCCTCGATTACCATTCGCCAGATGGTGAAACTTACCAGCTCAATTTTATCGACACCCCGGGCCACGTTGACTTCTCCTACGAAGTTTCCCGCTCGCTGGCCGCCTGTGAAGGCGCATTGCTGGTGGTAGATGCCGGACAGGGCGTAGAAGCCCAGACCCTGGCAAACTGCTACACCGCGATGGAAATGGAACTGGAAGTCGTACCTGTACTGAATAAAATCGATCTACCAGCTGCCGATCCCGATCGTGTAGCCCAGGAAATTGAAGACATCGTTGGTATCGATGCCACTGACGCAGTGCGCTGTTCGGCTAAAACCGGTATCGGCGTTCCTGACGTGCTGGAACGTCTGGTGCGTGACATTCCGCCACCACAGGGTGATCCGGATGGCCCGTTGCAGGCGCTGATTATCGATTCCTGGTTTGATAACTACCTTGGCGTGGTTTCCCTGGTGCGTATTAAAAATGGCACCATGCGCAAAGGCGAAAAGATTAAGGTGATGAGCACCGGTCAGACTTATAACGCCGATCGTCTGGGTATCTTCACCCCGAAACGTGTTGATACTGATGTGCTTAACTGCGGTGAAGTAGGCTGGCTGGTATGCGCCATCAAAGACATCCTGGGCGCACCGGTAGGGGATACCCTGACTCTGGCGCGTAACCCGGCAGAAAAAGCACTGCCAGGCTTCAAAAAAGTTAAGCCGCAGGTTTACGCGGGTCTGTTCCCGATTAGCTCTGACGATTATGAAGCCTTCCGTGATGCTCTGGGTAAACTGAGCCTCAACGATGCATCTCTGTTCTATGAACCAGAAAGCTCTACCGCGCTGGGCTTCGGCTTCCGCTGTGGCTTCCTTGGTCTGTTGCATATGGAGATCATCCAGGAACGTCTGGAGCGCGAGTATGACCTCGAGCTGATCACTACGGCTCCAACGGTTGTCTATGAAGTTATTACTACGGACAACCAGACTATCTATGTTGACAGCCCGGGCAAATTACCGCCGCTGAACAACATTGAAGAGCTGCGTGAACCGATTGCTGAATGCCATATGCTGTTGCCGCAGGAGTTCCTCGGTAACGTTATCACGCTGTGTATCGAAAAACGTGGCGTTCAGACCAACATGGTTTACCACGGTAACCAGGTTGCGCTGACGTACGAAATCCCGATGGCCGAAGTGGTGCTCGACTTCTTTGACCGTCTGAAGTCGACCTCTCGTGGCTATGCTTCACTGGATTACAACTTCAAACGTTTCCAGGCTTCCAACATGGTACGCGTAGATGTATTGATCAACTCCGAGCGTGTCGATGCTCTGGCGCTGATTACGCACAATGACAACGCGCCGTATCGTGGTCGTGAACTGGTCGAGAAGATGAAAGAATTGATCCCACGTCAGCAGTTTGACATCGCGATTCAGGCCGCAATTGGTAACCATATAATTGCCCGCTCTACGGTAAAACAGTTGCGCAAAAACGTTCTTGCCAAATGTTATGGCGGTGACGTCAGCCGTAAGAAAAAACTGCTGCAGAAACAGAAAGACGGTAAGAAACGCATGAAGCAGGTAGGTAACGTAGAGTTACCGCAGGAAGCGTTCCTTGCCATTCTCCACGTGGGTAAAGACAGTAAATAAGCCCGGATACGGGCTTCGAGGGAACTGGAATGGCTAATATGTTCGCCCTGATTTTGGCGATAGCAACGCTGATTACCGGAATTATCTGGTGTATCGACAAATTTAAATGGGCACCCGCCCGTCGTGCTAAACGTGCGGCTGCGCAGGCAGCAGGTATTGAAGCAACCAAAGCCGATAAGCAGCCAGGTTGGGTAGAAACTACCGCTTCGGTCTTCCCTGTGCTGTTCGTGGTGTTTGTGGTGCGTTCATTTATTTATGAGCCATTCCAGATCCCGTCAGGTTCAATGATGCCGACTCTGTTAATCGGTGATTTTATCCTGGTGGAAAAATATGCCTACGGCATTAAAGATCCGATTACCCAGACGACGCTGATTGAAACCGGGCATCCGAAGCGTGGCGATATTGCGGTATTTAAATATCCGAAAGATCCGAGTATGGATTACATTAAACGTGTGATCGGTTTACCCGGCGACCGTGTGACTTACGATCCGTTGAGTAAAACAGTGTCGGTACAGCAGGCCTCAACCGCGCTGCCAGTGACCTACTCTGATGTTGAAGAGAGTGATTTTATCCAGACCTTCAGCGGCTTCAGCGGTAACGAAGTCGGCAACGGTTTCTTTGAGACACCGAAAGGTGAAACCATCAAAGGTGGGGTTCGTTTAGTTACCCGCAATGAAACTCTGGGCGATGTTACCCACCGTATCTTGCTGATAGCTCAAGCGCCAAGCCAGCCGGGTTCATACTATCAGCAACCAGGTCAGCCGCAGTCAAGCTGGGTTGTGCCAGAAGGTATGTACTTTATGATGGGTGATAACCGTGATAACAGTGCTGACAGCCGTTACTGGGGCTTTGTCCCGGAACGCAATCTGGTAGGCAAAGCGACGGCTATCTGGATGAGTTTTGACAAGCAGGAAGGGCAGTGGCCAACTGGCGTGCGCCTGAGCCGTATTGGCGGTATTCACTAATGAGCGCCTGCGGGCGGCATTAAAACGGGTGGTCTGTCATATTGGCAGACCACTGCACACGAAACAGATCGTGTTGGTGTTCAGGTTCAGCCCTGTTCCGTGTGCAGCATAATTGACGCATTAAGAAATTGGTAACGCATGAACCCCATCGTAATTAACAAGCTTCAACGGAAGCTGGGCTACACTTTTACCCATCAGGAATTGTTACAGCAGGCGCTGACTCATCGTAGTGCCAGCAGTAAACACAACGAACGACTGGAATTTCTGGGCGACTCTATTCTGAGCTACGTGATTGCTAATGCCCTTTATCACCGCTTCCCGCGCGTGGATGAAGGCGACATGAGCCGTATGCGTGCAACGCTGGTTCGCGGTAATACGCTGGCAGAAATGGCAAGGGAATTTGACCTGGGCGAGTGTCTGCGCCTCGGGCCGGGTGAGCTGAAAAGCGGCGGTTACCGTCGTGAGTCAATCCTGGCTGATACCGTGGAAGCGCTGATTGGCGGGGTGTTCCTCGACAGCGATATCCAGTCGGTAGAGCAGCTGATCCTGAGCTGGTACGCCAGCCGTCTCGATCAGATCAGTCCGGGTGATAAACAAAAGGATCCAAAAACGCGTCTGCAGGAGTTTTTGCAGGGTCGCCATCTGCCGTTGCCATCTTATCTGGTGGTGCAGGTGCGTGGCGAAGCGCACGATCAGGAATTTACTATTCACTGTCAGGTAAGCGGCATGGCAGAACCGGTTGTGGGAACCGGCTCCAGCCGTCGCAAAGCTGAACAGGCAGCAGCCGAACAGGCGCTGATTAAGCTGGGAATTGAATGAACGAACAAACTACCCATTGCGGCTTTATTGCTATTGTAGGCCGTCCGAACGTTGGTAAATCTACCTTACTGAACCAGTTACTGGGGCAGAAGATTTCCATCACCTCGCGTAAGCCACAAACCACGCGTCACCGCATTATGGGCATCCATACCGAAGGGGAGTATCAGGCGATCTACGTTGATACCCCGGGCCTGCATATGGAAGAAAAGCGGGCGATTAACCGCCTGATGAATCGTGCTGCCAGCAGTTCGATTGGTGATGTGGAAATGGTGATCTTCGTCGTCGAAGGCACCAAGTGGACTGCCGACGACGAAATGGTGCTGAACAAGCTAAAAGATGGCAAGGTGCCGGTGCTGCTGGCGATCAACAAGGTCGACAATATCACTGATAAAAGCATTCTGCTGCCGCACTTGCAGTTCCTCGGTCAGCAGATGAACTTTATGGATGTGGTACCTATCTCAGCCGAAAAAGGCACCAACGTGGATACCATCGCCAGCATCGTGCGTAAGCGCCTGCCGGAAGCGGAACATCACTTCCCGGAAGATTACATCACCGATCGTTCCCAGCGCTTTATGGCGTCGGAAATTATTCGTGAAAAACTGATGCGTTTCCTCGGTGCCGAACTGCCGTACTCCGTTACGGTTGAAATCGAACAGTTCCTCACCAATGAGCGTGGCGGCCTGACCATCAACGGTTTGATTCTGGTAGAACGCGAAGGCCAGAAAAAAATGGTGATCGGTAATAAAGGCTCCAAAATTAAAGTTATCGGTACTGAAGCACGTCGTGATATGGAAGACATGTTTGAGGCGAAAGTTCACCTTGAACTGTGGGTGAAAGTGAAGTCCGGCTGGGCGGATGACGAACGCGCCTTACGTAGCCTGGGCTATACCGACGACCTCTGATCCTGATGGATGGCTGGCAACGCGCATTTGTCCTGCATGGACGCCCCTGGAGCGAAACCAGCCTGCTGCTTGATCTGTTCTCTGAACAGCACGGCAGGGTACGGGTGCTGGCTAAAGGCGCCCGTTCCAAACGATCCAGCCTGAAAGGTGCGTTGCAACCCTTCACGCCATTACTGGTGCGCTGGGGCGGTCGCGGAGAAGTGAAAACTCTGCGCGGCGCTGAACCGGTCTCCATGGCGTTACCCCTTAGCGGCACCACTCTTTATTGCGGCCTTTACGTTAATGAGCTGCTCTCCCGCGTGCTGGAACACGAAACTCCCTTCAGTGAGCTTTTCTTCGATTACCTGCACTGTATTCAGACGCTGGCAGCTGATGCTGGGTCGCCTGAGCCTGCGCTAAGACGTTTTGAACTCGCTATGCTCGGTCATCTTGGCTACGGCGTTGACTTTCTGCACTGCGCAGGTAGTGGAGAAGACGTTGCCGATGGTATGACTTACAGCTATCGCGAAGAGAAAGGATTTATCGCCAGCCTGGTGGTGGGCCATCGTAGTTTTACCGGCCGCCATTTAAAGGCGCTCTATCTGCGTGAATTCCCGGATGCGGATACCCTGCGTGCCGCCAAACGATTTACGCGCATTGCTCTGAAACCCTACCTTGGCGGTAAACCGCTGAAGAGCACGGAACTGTTTCGCCAGTTTTTGCCGAGAAAACGACCAGATGCAGCACTTCCTGGCGATGAATAGCCACGGGTCATACCCCTGCATGCATTGATCGTTGTACACTGACCAAAACTTTTCGCGATTTTCTGAGGACTATCATGGCAGAGCTTTTGTTGGGCGTTAACATCGATCACATTGCTACCGTACGTAATGCACGCGGCACTCATTATCCCGACCCGGTACAGGCTGCTTTTGTTTCTGAGCAGGCCGGAGCCGACGGTATTACCGTGCATCTGCGCGAAGATCGCCGCCATATCACCGATCGCGACGTACGCATTTTGCGACAGACCATCCAGACGCGCATGAATCTGGAGATGGCCGTAACGGATGAGATGGTGGATATTGCCTGTGAAATTCTGCCCCATTTCTGCTGCCTGGTGCCGGAAAAACGTGAAGAAGTGACCACCGAAGGCGGTCTGGATGTTGCCGGGCAACAGGAGAAAGTGAGCGCTGCGGTTAAACGCCTTAACAATGCCGGAATTCTGGTGTCACTGTTTATTGATGCTGACCATCGACAGATTGATGCCGCTGTCGCTGCCGGTGCGCCGTATATCGAGATCCACACCGGCGCTTACGCTGAGGCGGAAGAGGGGCCGGAGCGTGACACAGAACTGGCGCGTATTGCAGAGGCTGCCACTTATGCAGCGGGTAAGGGCCTGAAAGTCAATGCCGGGCACGGTCTCACCTACCACAACGTACAGCCAATTGCGGTTCTGCCAGAAATGCACGAACTGAATATCGGCCATGCGATAATCGGGCGCGCGCTATTTAGCGGTCTGGCAGAAGCTGTGAAAGAGATGAAGCTGCTGATGCGGGAAGCACGACGTTAATGGCTATTCTTGGCCTCGGTACCGATATTGTGGAGATTGCCCGTATTGAAGCGGTAATCTCCCGCTCCGGCGATCGCCTGGCAAAACGGGTGCTCAGTGATAATGAGTGGGCACAGTACCAGGCGCATAAGCAGCCGGTACGTTTTCTCGCTAAACGTTTCGCGGTTAAAGAAGCAGCAGCCAAAGCCTTTGGCACCGGAATTCGCGGCGGCCTGGCGTTTAATCAGTTTGAAGTTTATAACGACGAGCTGGGCAAGCCGGGGCTGCGCTTTTTCCAGCATGCAGAGCAAGTGGCGCAGAAACTGGGCGTAGCCCATGTTCATGTTACGTTAGCGGATGAGCGCCACTATGCTTGCGCGACGGTGATTATTGAGAGTTAACCCGCCGGATGCAGCACCACAAACTTTTCCCACAGCTGGTCATTACTTTCGATATGCAGCGGGTCAGTAATAATGGTGTTATCAATTGGACATACCTGCTGGCAGGTAGGGGTATCATAATGGCCGATGCACTCTGTGCAGCGGTCAGTATCGATCTCGTAAAACTCGTCCCCCATCGAAATGGCTTCATTAGGGCACTCAGGTTCACACATGTCGCAGTTGATACAACGCTTCGTAATTAGTAAAGCCACTTCAATCACTTACCTTTTTAATCGCGTTAAATTAGTGTTTTAGCTGTGTTTTGTATTTCTTACGAGATTAACTTCCGTACATTAATCCTGTGTCCTGAACGCTTGTGGGTCAGACACTTAACACAAAGTCGCAATACAGGCCGTTTGTGCTTCAGGTTTACCCCCCCCCTCATTTGTGTAACAGTAGTTGAGAGCGCCTGAAGTCAGGAAATCGTAATGGCGCGCACTGTAACACAAACAGTGAAAACACCCAATAACGACGAGTTTTCAACATCGATAGCGCAGCCTGAGCGGGTAAGCTGTCGTCACTGCTCTCTTTTATTATTCTGCCCGCAAAAACCGCATCGTTATTTTCTCTGGCAGAATAGAATAATAATGATATTTATCGTTAATTTAAAGGCGGAGTTTAACGTTTGCAGTAAGTTAAATAATATAACTCTGGTAGCAAGTGTAAATTTGTTATTTTATTTTTTACGATAATGTGACGGTTTGGCTCTTTTTTATAATGATAAAGGCGTCGTCTTCCTGTTAATTACTGAAAGTTTTTACTGTTTCTACTTATCAAGGTTTAACTGTATCTGATCTTTACTCCATCTTTTTTTGATGTAGTATTGAACGGTCATTATAACAATGTCGCACTATATAATTAGTAATACTACTAATTGTAAGGTTCATATTTGTTGTTATTAATCAGTTTTGTCTGTGTCTGATTCATAATATGAATCAGGACATGATGCTTGCTATGGAAAAATGACATGGAATCGTTTGAAAATCTTTTTCGTGATGAATTAGATTATCTGCAACAGCTGATGGCACATCAGGCTAAGTCCAGCCCACACCTTTCTGATTTCTTGCCGAATTCGGGCGATGCAGATGTGGCTCGACTAGCGGAAGGGTTTTCTGCTTTGACAGCCCGCCTGCGGCAAAAAATTATTGATGACTTTCCTGAAATTACTCAGAATCTGCTGGCTGATGTCTGGCACCTTCCATTGCGTCCGATCCCATCAACTTCGATTATCCATTTTTCTCCAAAAAAGCATTCTATTGATAAGGCGATGAGTGTACCGAAACAGAGTCAGCTGTTTGCCCGACATGACGGTAACACATTCTCTTTTCAGACTTGCCATGACCTGCAAGTTGAACCCCTGACATTGCTTCACCGTGAGTTAACCCATAGCGCTGGCAACAGCCGGATCACGCTGACATTTCGTTATGACGGCAGGGATGTGAGCTGGCAGCAAGCCAGGCCACTCCGGCTGTTCTTGTCTGAGGATAAAACGCTTGCGGCAACATTAATGCTATGGCTGGAACAGTATCTGACCAGGATCACAATCCAATATGACTCCAATCCGCTTAGTATTGACCCGGTTGTTACTGGCTGGGAGCCTGATGCTGATAATTTGATATTACCCACGGATAAACCGGATTTTTGGCCGTTACAGCTGCTGCCAGAGCTGTTTTATTTGCCTCACGTTCATGACTTTATCTCACTGGATATTTGCAATGAACGAGGCTCGTTGCCGTTATCACCGGGGCAACAGTTTGCTGTTTCTTTTGAGTTTGATGGAGCGATACCCATCAGGACGGTTGAAGGCGCTTTCATAATGCACTGCGTTCCGGCGATTAACCTGTACCGGGCGCAAACCGCGAAAATTGACTTTCAGCAGGATCAAGCCTGCTACACGCTGCCGCTGCCTGATAATCAGCTGTTTTCTATCCATTCTGTCGTCAGCCAGCAGGAGCCTGAGAACGAGCCGGGTGAACCAAAGCAGTTCATACCGATAAGTGCAGGCGCGTTAGCCGCCCGGCGCAATTTAACGTATCCACAGCAGGACTTTTTTTATGAACTAAGAAGACAGCAGGATGCGTTTGACAGAGAACAATGCCAGCTGGTTTTTTATCAGTATGACGCTAAACCGATGGTCAGATCTCATCTGGAGTACTTTATATGCCATTACACCGCAGCTGATAAACAGGCAGAAAGGCTTGAGCCAGGCATGATCAGCATACCGGGTGAAACCATTCAAAGCGATCTGGCAGTGAGGAACATAACGCCTGTAACGCCTTACTACCCGGTGATGATAAAAACGCTGTGGCCGCTGCTTTCCCTGTTGCAGTTAAATACGTTTTACTTCAATGATATCAACGCTATAAAAGCATTGCTTAAAGTATTTGATCTCTACCCTGAGCGCAACGTGATATTAAGCCGCAATATTCAGCGCTCTATTGACGGGCTGATCAATATTGTTGCACGGCCGATTGACCGCCTGCATAAAGGACTGCCCTTCCGGGGAATGGGTATTACGCTGACGATGGATGAGCATTGCTATGAAGGCGATGGTGAAATGTATAAGTTTGCCGTGGCGCTCAACTCTCTTTTTTCAGTCAGTCAGACGGAAAATAGCTTTATTTGCATGGATGTTATTCAGCTACATTCACAGGAACAATGGTGTTTACCCCAGGTAGATGGCCACAGGAAGATCATGTAAGGACACAATTATGAAAAAAACAGGACTTTATTTCTCCTGCCAGCTTGGGGAGCTGCTGGATGATACGTTTGATGTTGCTGAATTTACCCTGACCGAAGGTCTCTCTGAACTGTTTACCCTTTCGCTCACGCTGGTGAGCCGGCGCAGTGACATTGATACCGATGCACAGCTGCTACAAAAAGGTTCGCTGACCGTTAAAGTCAGTGGTGAAGAACAGCGAACGATTAACGGAATAATAGAAAGTATTGAGCTGGGAAACAGCGGCTTTCATCGCACCTGGTATTATGTCACGATCCGTCCTGAAATGTGGCTGCTGACACTGGATCAGGACAGCCGTATTTATCATCAGAGCGCGGTTCCGGATATATTAAAAGAAATCCTGCGGCAAAAAGGCGTAACGGGAAACAGCCGGTTTCTCGATGCTCATCACCCCCGTGAATACGTCACCATGAAACGGGAATCAAGTTACGACTTTTTTAGTCGATTAGCCGCAGAAGAAGGGATCGCATTCTGGTTTAACTCTGATGGGCGCGTCTATTACAGTGATTCTCATCTGAGCATGACGGCGGGTATTGATGTGATTTATAACCCCGACGCCCGCCCGGTCAGTGAAGAAAATGTGATTAACCGGCTCCGCTTTGGCTCCCGCGCCCGCCCCGGCGAAACCGTACATAAGGATCGTAACTACGGTAATCCCGACTATGACCTGAAGCACGGAGCCGCAGCGGAGCTGGGCGGAATACCAGGGCACTCAGTATTTGAAAGTTACGGGCGTTTTCAGAAGGATAATGTGGCGAAAACATTCGCACAATACCGGATGGAACAACTGAATGCTGACAGTAAAGCGGGTGTTGCACACTCTAACTGCATCAGGCTTATGCCCGGAAAAATATTCAAGCTGTCGGCCCATCCGGTTGAAGCGATGAATGACCGCTGGCAGGTGGTGAGCGCCATACACCACGGTGTCCAACCTGCCGCACTGGAGGAAGAAAGCCGCGGGCAGGGGACGTTTCTCACCAATAAAGTGAATTTTATTCCCGGACGTAACGACTGGCGGCCGCCATATCATTACAAACCGCTGGCGGACGGTGATGAGGTAGCTACCGTCGTAGGGCCGAAGGGTGAGGAAATTTACGTCAATGAAGATGGTGCGGTACGCGTTCATTTCCACTGGAACCGTTACGACGTAGCCGATGACACAGCCTCCTGCTGGGTCAGGGTGGCACAGGGATGGAACGGAAACGGTTTTGGTTTTCTTGCCACCCCTCGTATCGGCCAGGAAGTCATCATTTCCTATCTCAATGGTGACATTGATCGCCCAATCGTTACCGGTTGTACTTATAACGGCCTGAACCAGCCGCCGCTGGACTTACCGGCAGAAAAAACCCGCACCACAATTAAAACAAAAACCCATAAAGGAGAGGGATTTAACGAGCTGCGCTTTGACGATGAGAAAGGTAAACAGGAAGTATTTATTCATGCGCAGAAAGATATGAATACTAAAGTGCTGGATAACCGTAGCACAGCAGTCGGTACAGACCACACAGAGACGATTGGTCACGATCAAACCATCGAAGTAAAGCACGATCAAAAAACTACCGTAACCAATGACCAAACACTGCTCGTTGAGAAAAACCGCCAGAAAACGGTCAATGTTAGCCAAAAAACGGAGGTGAAAGAGAATGATATCGAGAGTGTTGGTATCAAACAGGCCATCGAAATCGGCAAACTTTACGAATTGACAGTTGGTGACAGTCTAACCATCAAAGTAGGTGAGTCCAGACTGGTTATGAGAAAGGATGGCACTATTATCTTGAAAGGGATTCGTATCTTAGTTGATGCCGATAAAGGCATCAAAAATATTGCTGATAAGATTAATTTGAATTAATGGTGATTGAATGTTGACCAGAAGTGTTAACCCTATTTTGGTTGAGCAATATTCCGATATGCACGCCGTAGATTTTCGGCGTAGACGGCTACTGTTAGAATCCTATCAGCATGATCTTAATGACCTATATCAACTGGATATGAGGTTGTTTAATTATATGCGTGGGCTTGAGCTATTGTCGGGTGATGCTAAAAGCTATCTGCAAGAGCAGCTTCTTTCACCATTAAGCGTTGGTGATATATTTACCATAGCCTTGTTTTCTGTGAAAACGGATAATAATGAATTGCTGGAGGGGTGTTTAACGTTAGCGAAAGTTGTCTCTCATTTTACTCCAGCAATAAAATCTCTTATTGAGTGGGCACCAACAGAATCTATTCTATGGAAGCAGCTAGATAACCATCCGCATCTTAAAATATTAGCAATTTACTTGAGATCAGAAGTCTCTCATGTAATTGAATTGACAGAAAGTGATATTGCATATTTGCATGATAAGGAAGAATACGCACCCTTACTGATTTATGCTCTTTTTTATAAAAATCACCCCGCTGCGCATGATATTGCGGAGGGTTTTTTAGCAATCGCCAACCCATCTGTGAAAGTGGCGATAGTAGATATTTTATTGCGCTACCATTTTCCTGTTGGCATCGAAAAAGAAGAGGTCATCTTCCCTTTAATGTATACATCTCCTTCAGATGTCGTTTTGAAAGCAGTACGACTTTATACATTAAATTTTCATTATTCAGCGGCTGAATACTCTACTGTGGTGACGCCATGTAAAGTCGGTAGCCGTGCGTATATTCAAGCTCTGGGCTGGTCTGGCTATGCTTCAAATATACCTTTGCTAATCGATTATTTAGATGATCCTAAATATTGCAGATTAAGCGCGGCATCAATCACCACTATTACCGGTTCATTGCCGGAAAAATATGGTTGGAATGAACTAAGTGCGGAGAGCTTTCTGCCGCCAATCGTTGAGAGCTCAGTAATTCCGGACGACGATCCTGATATCGCTTTAACCTGGCCGAATAAAGTTGCGTTTTTGCGCTGGTGGCAAAAAAATGCCGGGCGTTATGAGCCTGGCGCTACTTATCTTAACGGCGTACCTGTTCATAATGATGGCCTGTTATTAGTTCTTCGCCACGGTAGTCTGATATTACGACGGTTGGCGGCAGAGCGATTACAGAATCAAAAATTATCTCTCACACTAAACACTGATGCGCCAGCGTTTCGTCAAATGACACGAAGAGTATAAGAAATCTAGCAAAGGAAGCTTAAACCATGACTGATACATTATTGAAAAAGTCTACATATACTGTGAGCAATAAATTTCCTGAAAAAGAAGAGAGTGAGACGTCAGAGGAAATTCTGTTACGTTCCAATAAAAAAATCACTATAGAGTGTGGGAAATCCAGTATTACGTTACACCCCAATGGCAAGATTGTATTGAAAGGGGAGTACATCTTTAGTGACGCAAATGGTGTTAACCGTATAAGTGGCGGCAGGCTCGAACTTAATTAAGGGAATAAGGCACTATGTGGGGGATTGATAATCGAACACCCTATGCCGCAAGTAGTTCGTGGATAAGGGATAGTAACGGAGCAGAGGTATGGGTTGTCGCCGTTAAAGCAACCTATAACTTTTTACCTGATGGGCAGGTGGTGTTATCAGAAATACAGCACCCCTTATATTCTGGCCCGGTAATGCATTCTGCGGGGAAAAGCCTGCTATATGACAATGAAGTGGGGGCATCTAAACCATTTACGGATGTAATTCTTAATGGTAGTGCCTGGTCTCCTACAGATTCTGCTTCACCAGAATTCAGCATTGGTTTGCGTATCGACAACAACGTCAAACTGGCGCGGGTATATGGGGAACGGGTTTGGGAAGGAAGGGGGTATAGCGCCCCTGAGCCTACAGAGCGTGTAGAATTACTTTATGAAAATATGGTCTGCGGGCCTGAGTATGCCAGTGGTTATGCCAATCCAGTAGGTGTGAATCTTAGCACGGAGCGGCTTGAGTCTTTATCACGTCTTCCCTCCATTGAGATGTTAGGACAATCAGACACAGATATTCGCGGATTTGGGGCGCTCGCCAGTCACTGGCCTGATAGGGTGTGTTATGCAGGCACTTATGACAATCACTGGTCTTTACAACGAGCACCATTGCTACCAGAAGATTTTAATCCGCTGTATTGGCAGCTTCTCCCTGAAACCGACAAAAAAAAGGCCAGGCAGCTTAAAGGTGGTGAATTGGTTACTCTGGCAGGAGTAACGCCAAAGACGTTTAGTGAGTCCCGCCTGATAAGCTTCTTCTTACCTAAAGTGTCTCTGCTATTTCGGACGCGTTTTTTTGATGGGAGTATTCAAGAGCACCGGGCAAAGTTGCATACCGTCACTATTGAGCCTGACAGGAATCAAATCATGATGGTGTGGCATACCACATTATCATGTCATCGCAAGGTTAATCAGCTTGCCGAAGTATTAATTAAGGAAAAAAAGTGGTTAACACCAGTCCGTGTTGCACAGGGTAAATCTTTCCCTGAGTGGGAGGCTACCTTACAATGAATCTTTCGATTATTGCTGCCGGAGGAATTTTCCCTTCAGGCCCAACGCTGCCGTTGGCTGATATTGCCGTCAGCGTTGAATTTTCCTTACAGCGCCGCTATCCATTTTATACCGATCAATGCGGCATTCCCGTTAGTCTGAGTTATTTCTCTGGGGGCTGTATGGATTTCGGTAACGGACGCTGGGAGGCGTTATTAAAGGCTATTCTGGAGGATGTAAGTCAAAGGGAATTAGATCTCGATATAAAAAAACAACCTGCAAACATTTGGTTTATTCTACCTGCCAAAGAAATTTTTGTATTTCCAGAGCAGATTGAATTGATACTTTGTCAGGTATTATTCGAATACGCACCGCAATGGAAAGTTAAGCATATTTATTATGGAGAGCATGCTCAGACGGGCAAAGTATTGGAGGATATAGCACGCACTGCTCAACAAGCGCATGACCAGCATCTGGATATCGTGATTGCCTTACATTCCTGGGCCACGCTGGAAGCGCTGTTATGGTTAGAATCACGAGCATTATTACATGGCAGTCATACTTTTTATCAAGACACGCTGCGTTCCAACCCTTATGGGCGCGTTCCAGGAGAGGGGGCTGCATGTATCGTGATTAGCCATAATCTGACAACGTCCTCCTGGTGTCAGATTACCAGTATTGCAGTTACGCAGGAAGAAGTGCTGGCAGATAGCGACCTGCCCTGTACTGGAATGGCATTAAGCCAGGCTGCCAAACAGGCAATAATGTTAGCAGGGGCGCCTGTAATTTCGCAGCTGGTGACAGATTTTAACGGAGAGACTTACCGGGCAGATGAATTGGGTTTTACCTTATTACGTTTAAAGCACAATCAATTATTGAAAGATTTTCAGCAAGTTACGCCAGCCCTGGCGTCAGGTGACGCAGGCTGTGCCAGTATGTTATTACATATGGCTATTATTGCCTGGCGCTACGCGCAAAATAACGGGGCGAACAATCATACTTTATTACTGTCCAGTGCGGACAGCGGGCAACGCAGCGCGACAGTGATGTCACCTTATTACAGGGAGAGCAGGGATGGCCGCCAGAATTAATGTTAACGGGCTGACCTTATGCCATAAAGGCTCAGGGGGCGTCAGCCATAATACACTTCCTGACGTCTGCAAAATACCGGGTAGCGGTATTCCGGTTCCGTTCCAGAATGAGGCTTTTTCCCGGACGCTGACGAAAAGCACCGTCAGCGTATTTGCTGACGGGGGAAATACCATTGCCAATATGGGGTCGCAATTTGCCGGCAGTATATTTGATGAGCCGGGAGCGCTGGGCGGGATAGTTTCCGGCACTAATATGGCGGAAGCGGAGTGGATGACCGGTTCCTTTGACGTGTTTATTGAAAAGAAATCCGCGTGCCGGTTATCGGATAAGATGTGGATGAACCGTCGTAACACGGTCAATATGAGCGGGCTGCGCCAGCCGGGCTTGCCGGAGGATGAGTTTTTAAAGTTAATCTGCGAGATTGCCGTCGAATGTTATATTCAGCACTGTAATAACCTGAAGGGAAATAAAGGTGCGTCAGGCGCTGAATATCACCAGTTTGAACAGTGCGTGGACGATAAAATAAGAGAGAAGAATTATAACGGGCGTTATCCAGAGGACGACAGCTCTGTCTGGTCAGAGGTGCATTTTGATAAAAATCTCGAACTGATAAAGCAGGGCGGGGGCAGTGGCCCTTTCCCCAGCGCCCGCCCGATAACCCCGAAGGGAGGGCGGCGGATGGATATTATCCGGGTTGATCCCGTGACTAAACAGCCTCTGGGATTATATGACTTAAAGTTTCCAACGGATGTGAAAACGTTACCGCGGAACAGGCTGAGTGATTATGAAGAAATGGCAAAAAAGCTGAATGCGAAATATCAGACCTATAATGTCAAACGAATGTGCGATGGATTTCCCGATGAGTGCCCCAACCCACGGCCCGTGCCTGTACCAGAGCCCGTACCGGCCCCTGCTACAGAAGAGAAGGAAAATAGCGGCCGGGCCTGGGCCGGGCTGATCACGCTGGGCGTTGTGGCGGTGGTGGTAACGGTCTTCCCGCTTGATGGCCCGGCGGGCGATGTTGTCGCCTGGGGCGCATTTGGCGCGCAGGCCACGGCCATGGGCATGTGGTGAGCACTCGCAGTTAACAAAGGAGAAAGGTAATGGAAAATACATCAGAGTCAGCCCTGCCCGGCCTGCCGGATATCGGCCAGCTGGATCAGCTCTTTATCTCTCACCCCAAGGGGGACATTCTGGCGCGGATTGTTCTGGGCTGCGAGCTGTACTTTGCCCCGCCGGAGGACTTTCCGGCCTTCTATGCGGATTTAATCTGGGCGGTGGGGGACTACTACTCGCGTTACGGGAAGTATGTTAACCGCTATACGCTGCCGGGCGATGCCGGCAGCGGCAGGATCAAGGGTGATCCCATGCCGGAATTCTGGCGGGCGCTGGCCGGTCAGGATCCGGATTACAATATGGGCGGGGGGCTGTGGTTTGAGGATCGGCCGGGCTATCACGCCACCTCATGGGAGGTAGGCGTGGTGGGCCTGGCCCCACATAAAAAGATGCTCTCGTCGCTCTTCGCCTCGATGCCGGTGGGGAACGGAGAGGGCGGTAACCGCTTCGGCGAGCTGGCGGATCTGGTGCTGGCCTGGTGCGAGCGGCTACAGCCGGTACACGGCTCGGCGGGGTTCTGCTTCAGCTACCCGATAGGTTTAAAACCAGATCCTCAATATACCTGGGCGCTGCTTCAGCGCTGCCCCGGCATTGACCACAGCTATACCCCAATGTTTTCTGTGGAGGCCGGGCAAACCTGGAACCGGATCAAAGGGGTGAACTGGCTGACGGTATTAAGCGATCCCATTGTGGCGGAGTTGGGGGGTCTTGCGGCGGTAGAGGCGCAGCTGGCGGGCGCGTGCCGGATTAAACCCTATCGGGGGGGAATTATTATTATTGCCGGTCCGGTGCCGCAGCTGGGCGACCGTTACTCGGGCCTTATTCCGGTGCGCTATCAGGCCGCAGCGAGGGTGACCCGGCCCGTGCGTTTTGAAGACTATCAGCGGGCCTTCGTGGAGTTGCCGGAACCGTTTGATGAAAAGACGGAGAGCCTGAAGTGGATCCGGCGCTTTGACGCTGACGGGGAGGCGTAAAGCCGGGAGGGAAGCGGAATAAAGGAGACAGAAAATGACAGGGAATACATCAGCGCCGGTACTGCCCGGCCTGCCGGATATCGGCCAGCTGGATCAGCTCTTTATCTCTCACCCCAAGGGGGACATTCTGGCGCGGATTGTTCTGGGCTGCGAGCTGTACTTTGCCCCGCCGGAGGACTTTCCGGCCTTCTATGCGGATTTAATCTGGGCGGTGGGGGACTACTACTCACGTTACGGGAAGTATGTTAACCGCTATATGCTGCCGGACGATGCCGGCAGCGGCAGGATAAAAGGGGATCCCATGCCGGAATTCTGGCGGGGGCTGGCGGGTAAGGATCCGGATTACGGCCTGGGCGGGGGGCTGTGGTTTCAGGATCGGCCGGGCTATCACGCCACCTCCTGGCAGGTAGAAATGATGGGCCTTCCCCCGCATGAAAAGGGTCTGTCGGCGCTCTTCGCCTCGATGCCGGTGGGTAACGGAGAGGGCGGCAACCGCTTTAGCGAGCTGGCGGATCTGGTGCTGGCCTGGTGCGAGCGGCTACAGCCGGTACACGGCTCGGCGGGGTTCTGCTTTACCTACGCGGTGGGTTTAAAACCAGAGCCTCAATATACCTGGGCGCTGCTTCAGCGCTGCCCCGGCATCGATCACAGTGATATCTCAATGTTTTCTGTAAAGGCCGGGCAAACCTGGAACCGGATCAAAGGGGTGAACTGGCTGACGGTATTAAGCGATCCTGTCGTGGCGGAGTTGGGGGGGCTTGCGGCGGTAGAGGCGCAGCTGGCGGGCGCGTGCCGGATTAAACCCTACCGGGGGGGAATTATTATTATTGCCGGGCCGGTGCCGCAGCCGGGCGACCGTTACTCGGGCCTTATTCCGGTGCGCTATCAGGCCGCAGCGAGGGTGACCCGGCCCGTGCGTTTTGAAGACTATCAGCGGGCCTTCGTGGAATTGCCGGAACCGTTTGATGAAAAGACGGAGAGCCTGAAATGGATCCGGCGCTTTGACGCTGACGGGGAGGCGTAAAGCCGGGAGAGAAGCGGAATAAAGGAGAAAGGTAATGGAAAATACATCAGAATTAGTCTTACCCGATTTGTCCAATATAGGTCAGTTGGACCAGTTACTTATCACCTCCCCCAAAGGAAGTATTCAGGGACGGATTGTTCTGGGCTGTGAACTGTATTTTGCACCACCGGATGACTATCCAGCCTTCTATGCTGATTTGCTTTGGGCGGTTGGGGATTACTACGCCCGATATGGTGTGTTTGTGAACCACTATGCGCTACCGAACGAAGCAGGCAGTGGCAAGATTAACGGCGACCCAATGCCGAAATTTTTGCAGGCGGTGGCTAATCAGGATCCGGATGAAGGTATGGGCGGGTTGCTGTGGCGGCAAGAGCAACCGGGCTATCACGCCACTTCATGGCAGGTTGACGTGGTGGGATTGGCACCACGTAAGAAGAGGCTATCATCACTGTTTGCCTCGATGTCGGTTGGTAAAGGAGAGGACAGTAACCGCTTTAGCGAACTGGCGGATCTGGTGCTGGCCTGGTGCGAGCGGCTACAGCCGGTACACGGCTCGGCGGGGTTCTGCTTTACCTATCCGGTGGGTTTAGTGCCGGAGGCGAAATATACCTGGGCGCTGCTTCAGCGCTGCCCCGGCATCGATCACAGTGATATCTCAATGTTTTCTGTAAAGGCCGGGCAAACCTGGAACCGGATCAAAGGGGTGAACTGGCTGACGGTATTAAGCGATCCTATCGTGGCTGAATTAGGCGGTCTTGCGGCAATCCAGGCGCATTTGGCGGACAAGTGCCGGATTAAAACCTATCGGGGCGGCATTATTATTATTGCCGGTCCGGTGCCGCAGCTGGGTGACCGTTATATTAACTTTATTCCCACCCGTTATCAGGCCGCTGCCAAAGTGACCCGGCCCGTGCGTTTTGAAGACTATCAGCGGGCCTTCGTGGAGTTGCCGGAACCGTTTGATGAAAAGACGGAGAGCCTGAAGTGGATCCGGCGCTTTGACGCTGACGGGGAGGCGTAAAGCCGGGAGAGAAGCGGAATAAAGGAGAAAGGTAATGGAAAATACATCAGAATTAGTCTTACCCGATTTGTCCAATATAGGTCAGCTGGACCAGCTACTTATCACCTCCCCCAAAGGAAGTATTCAGGGACGGATTGTTCTGGGCTGCGAGCTGTACTTTGCCCCGCCGGAGGACTTTCCGGCCTTCTATGCGGATTTAATCTGGGCGGTGGGGGACTACTACTCGCGTTACGGGAAGTATGTTAACCGCTATACGCTGCCGGGCGATGCCGGCAGCGGCAGGATAAAAGGAGATCCCATGCCGGAATTCTGGCGGGCGCTGGCCGCTCAGGATCCGGATTACGGCATGGGCGGGGGGCTGTGGTTTCAGGATCGGCCGGGCTATCACGCCACCTCCTGGCAGGTAAGCGTGATGGGCCTGGCCCCGCATGAAAAGGAACTGTCGGCGCTCTTCGCCTCGATGCCGGTGGGGAACGGAGAGGGCGGTAACCGCTTTAGCGAGCTGGCGGATCTGGTGCTGGCCTGGTGCGAGCGGCTACAGCCGGCGCACGGCTCGGCGGGGTTCTGCTTTACCTATCCGGTGGGTTTAAAACCAGAGCCTCAATATACCTGGGCGCTGCTTCAGCGCTGCCCCGGCATTGACCACAGCTATACCTCAATGTTTTCTGTAAAGGCCGGGCAAACCTGTAACCGGATCAAAGGGGTGAACTGGCTGACGGTATTAAGCGATCCCATTGTGGCGGAGTTGGGGGGGCTTGCGGCAATCCAGGCGCATTTGGCGGACAAGTGCCGGATTAAAACCTATCGGGGCGGCATTATTATTATTGCCGGTCCGGTGCCGCAGCTGGGTGACCGTTATATTAACTTTATTCCCACCCGTTATCAGGCCGCTGCCAAAGTGACCCGGCCCGTGCGTTTTGAAGACTATCAGCGGGCCTTCGTGGAGTTGCCGGAACCGTTTGATGAAAAGACGGAGAGCCTGAAGTGGATCCGGCGCTTTGACGCTGACGGGGAGGCGTAAAGCCGGGAAAGAAGCGGAATAAAGGAGACAGAAAATGACAGGGAGAGCAGGGATGGCCGCCAGAATTAATGTTAACGGGCTGACCTTATGCCATAAAGGCTCAGGGGGCGTCAGCCATAATACACTTCCTGACGTCTGCAAAATACCGGGTAGCGGTATTCCGGTTCCGTTCCAGAATGAGGCCTTTTCCCGGACGCTGACGAAAAGCACCGTCAGCGTATTTGCTGACGGGGGAAATACCATTGCCAATATGGGGTCACAATTTGCCGGCAGTATATTTGATGAGCCGGGGGCGCTGGGCGGGATTGTTTCCGGCACTAATATGGCGGAAGCGGAGTGGATGACCGGTTCCTTTGACGTGTTTATTGAAAAGAAATCCGCGTGCCGGTTATCGGATAAGATGTGGATGAACCGTCGTAACACCGTCAATATGAGCGGGCTGCGCCAGCCGGGTTTGCCGGAGGATGAATTTTTAAAGTTAATCTGCGAGATTGCCGTCGAATGTTATATTCAGCACTGTAATAACCTGAAGGGAAATAAAGGCGCGTCAGGCGCTGAATATCACCAGTTTGAACAGTGCGTGGACGATAAAATAAGAGAGAAGAATTATAACGGGCGTTATCCAGAGGACGACAGCTCTGTCTGGTCAGAGGTGCATTTTGATAAAAATCTCGAACTGATAAAGCAGGGCGGGGGCAGGGGGCCTTTCCCCAGCGCCCGCCCGATAACCCCGAAGGGAGGGCGGCGGATGGATATTATCCGGGTTGATCCCGTGACTAAACAGCCTCTGGGATTATATGACTTAAAGTTTCCAACGGATAAAACGACGCTACCCCATAAGAGGCTGGAAGATTACAGGAATATGGCAGAAAAACTGAATGCGAAATATCAGACCTATGAAGTCAAAGAAATGTGCGATGGATTTCCCGATGAGTGCCCCAACCCACGGCGCGCTCCTGCACCAGAGCCGGCCCCCGCACCGGCTGCGGAAAAGAAGGAAAATAGCGGCCGGGCCTGGGCCGGGCTGATCACGCTGGGCGTTGTGGCGGTGGCGGTGACGGTCTTCCCGCTTGATGGCCCGGCGGGCGATGTTGTCGCCTGGGGCGCGTTTGGCGCGCAGGCCGCGGCCATGGGCATATGGTGAGCACACGCAGTTAACAAAGGAGAAAGGTAATGGAAAATACATCAGAGTCAGCCCTGCCCGGCCTGCCGGATATCGGCCAGCTGGATCAGCTCTTTATTACCTCCCCAAAAGGGAGTATCCGGGCGCGTATTGCCCTGGGCTGCGAGCTGTACTTTGCCCCGCCGGAGGACTTTCCGGCCTTCTATGCGGATTTAATCTGGGCGGTGGGGGACTACTACTCGCGTTACGGGGAGTATGTTAACCGCTATACGCTGCCGGACGATTCCGGCAGCGGCAGGATAAAAGGGGATCCCATGCCGGAATTCTGGCGGGCGCTGGCCGATCAAGATCCGGATTACAATATGGGCGGGGGGCTGTGGTTTCAGGATCGGCCGGGCTATCACGCCACCTCCTGGCAGGTAGAAGTGATGGGCCTGGCCCCGCACAAAAAGGGCCTCTCGGCGCTCTTCGCCTCGATGCCGGTGGGTAACGGAGAGGGCGGTAACCGCTTCGGCGAGCTGGCGGATCTGGTGCTGGCCTGGTGCGAGCGGCTACAGCCGGTACACGGCTCGGCGGGGTTCTGCTTTACCTATCCGGTGGGTTTAGTGCCGGAGGCGAAATATACCTGGGCGCTGCTTCAGCGCTGCCCCGGCATCGATCACAGTGATATCTCAATGTTTTCTGTAAAGGCCGGGCAAACCTGGAACCGGATCAAAGGGGTGAACTGGCTGACGGTATTAAGCGATCCCATTGTGGCGGAGTTGGGGGGGCTTGCGGCGGTAGAGGCGCAGCTGGCGGGCGCGTGCCGGATTAAACCCTACCGGGGGGGAATTATTATTATTGCCGGGCCGGTGCCGCAGCTGGGCGACCGTTTCTCGGGCCTTATTCCGGTGCGCTATCAGGCCGCAGCGAGGGTGACCCGGCCCGTGCGTTTTGAAGACTATCAGCGGGCCTTCGTGGAGCTGCCGGAACCGTTTGATGAAAAGACGGAGAGCCTGAAGTGGATCCGGCGCTTTGACGCTGACGGGGAGGCGTAAAGCCGGGAGAGAAGCGGAATAAAGGAGAAAGGTAATGGAAAATACATCAGAGTCAGCCCTGCGCGGCCTGCCGGATATCGGCCAGCTGGATCAGCTCTTTATCTCTCACCCCAAGGGGGACATTCTGGCGCGGATTGTTCTGGGCTGCGAGCTGTACTTTGCCCCGCCGGAGGACTTTCCGGCCTTCTATGCGGATTTAATCTGGGCGGTGGGGGACTACTACTCGCGTTACGGGGAGTATGTTAACTGCTATATGCTGCCGGACGATGCCGGCAGCGGCAGGATAAAAGGTGACCCCATGCCGGAATTCTGGCGGGGGCTGGCGGGTAAGGATCCGGATTACGGCCTGGGCGGGGGGCTGTGGTTTCAGGATCGGCCGGGCTATGACGCCACCTCCTGGCAGGTAGAAATGATGGGCCTGGCGCCGCACAAAAAGGGCCTGTCGGCGCTCTTCGCCTCGATGCCGGTGGGTAACGGAGAGGGCGGTAACCGCTTTAGCGAGCTGGCGGATCTGGTGCTGGCCTGGTGCGAGCGGCTACAGCCGGCGCACGGCTCGGCGGGGTTCTGCTTTACCTATCCGGTAGGTTTAGTGCCGGAGACGAAATATACCTGGGCGCTGCTTCAGCGCTGCCCCGGCATCGATCACATTGACATCGCTCAGTTTTCTGTGGAGGCCGGGCAAACCTGTAACCGGATCAAAGGGGTGAACTGGCTGACGGTATTAAGCGATCCTATTGTGGCTGAATTAGGCGGTCTTGCGGCGGTAGAGGCGCAGCTGGCGGGCGCGTGCCGGATTAAACCCTACCGGGGGGGCATTATTATTATTGCCGGGCCGGTGCCGCAGCCGGGCGACCGTTACTCGGGCCTTATTCCGGTGCGCTATCAGGCCGCAGCGAGGGTGACCCGGCCCGTGCGTTTTGAAGACTATCAGCGGGCCTTCGTGGAATTGCCGGAACCGTTTGATGAAAAGACGGAGAGCCTGAAATGGATCCGGCGCTTTGACGCTGACGGGGAGGCGTAAAGCCGGGAGGGAAGCGGAATAAAGGAGACAGGAACAACGGCCCGGCCTGATCTGTCTGGGCCGTGATTTCCTGAAATACCGGAATAAAGGAGAGAGGGATGACGGCGAATACATCAGTGTCAGCCTTGCTCAGAGCCTGGAGCCTTTAAAATGCGCGGGTAATATACGCGCACTTTTTACTCAGACCAGTTTTTTCACCAGCGCTTCACTGTGGCGAATATGGCTGGAAGCGCGCTCCGGATCGCGCTGGATCAATGCCATAAACAACAGGTCGGTCAGTGCCAGTTGTGCAGTTGTCGAAGAGATAGCGGCACTGCGCGTAGTCTGCTCTTCTGCAACGGTATACAGACAGTGGCTCGCCGACTGTTGCAGCGTATTGGGGGTAAAGCCGGTAAAAGCCAGCACAGTAGCTCCTATACGCTGCGCTTCCTGTGCCGCAAGATTAATTTCGCGGCGCTCCCCGGTATACGAGATAGCCAGCAGCACATCGCCAACCTCTAGTGCCTGCACGCTGGAGAGCAGGGCATGCATATCCTGCTCGGCGACCGCACTGATGCCAATTTTCATCAGCTTCCAGGAAAAATCTTTTGCTACCAGGCCTGAAGCACCAATCCCGACCAGCACAATCCGCCTTGCCTGTTTCAGCAGGCGCAACGTTTCCAGCAGCATCTCCTCACTGTTAATGTCCAGCGTGGCACGGATCGCGGAGCTCTTTTCGGTAAACAGTTTTTCGCCAACCGTCTTCAGTGCATCATCGCTGAGAATATGGTTATGTACAGTGATGGGGTCTTTTTCAGCCAGGGACTCGCTCAGGGCTAGTTTCAGCGCCGGAAAACCTTTGTAGCCGAGCTTTTGTGCAAATTTCACCACGCTCGACTGGCTGACACCTGACTCATCCGCCAGCTTCTGTGAACTCAGGTGGCGTGCCCGGTCTGGCTGCGACAGCAGGTAGTCAGCCAGCCGACGTTCGTTCAGCGCCAGGCTTGGATAAAGCTGACGGATACGCAGCAGTGAACTCATCATTTTTCCTCTTGCTAATTCAGGCCCATCATATTGAATTATCTGTAATGATAACATTCAGAGCTGTAAGTCTAACGCGGGTTTTGACGGTTTCCATGATTAAGACAGGTAAAATGTCTTACCGTGATAAATAAAATATTCAATGATAATGCAGTTGAATGATTTAAAAATTCGAAAGGAGTGATAATGAATCTTGGTTCACTGGTGTCAGAAACGCGTAATCCGGAGACTTTCGACCTCGATAATTTGTCGACGCTTGCGATGGTTACCAAATTTAACCAGCAGGATGCCACCGTTGCTGCGGCGGTAAGTTTGACACTGCCGCAGGTTGCGCAGGCGGTGGATGCCGCAGCTGAGGCCCTCTCAGCGGGTGGGCGGATGATCTATATGGGCGCAGGCACCAGTGGCCGTCTCGGTGTGCTGGATGCCTCGGAATGTCCGCCAACCTTCGGTGTACCGCATGGTGTTATTGTCGGATTGATAGCTGGCGGGCCTGGCGCTTTACTCAAGGCGGTGGAAGGGGCTGAAGATAACGAACAGCTGGGTATCAGCGATTTGCAGGGACTGAATCTGACAGCGAACGATATGGTGGTGGGCATTGCTGCTTCAGGCCGTACACCTTACGTTATTGGTGCACTACGCTATGCCCGCCAGCAGGGATGTCGCACCGTTGCCATCTCTTGCAATCCCGACTCGCCCATTGCCCGGGAAGCAGAGATTGCTATCTCGCCGGTGGTCGGGCCGGAAGCACTGACCGGATCGACCCGTCTTAAATCCGGCACCGCACAGAAACTGGTGCTGAATATGCTCTCCACCGGCGCGATGGTGAAAATTGGTAAGGTGTATCAGAACCTGATGGTTGATATGCAGGCAACCAATATCAAACTGGTCGACCGTGCGCGTCGTATGGTATGTGAAGCCACAGGTTGTGATGCCCATCAGGCCGAAAGCGCACTGCAACAGGTGCACTATGAGGTCAAGACGGCGATTTTGATGATTCTGGGTGATCTCCCCGCAGAGCAGGCAAAACAGCGGCTGGCGGCTCACAAGGGCTTTTTACGCGCGGCACTCTCAGGGGGCTGACGGTAAAAAGATATCCTGTGGAAAAACTCAGGCTGCGACTGACTACACTTATGACTGCGATACCGTGCACCGTGCTGTGACAGCTACCGGATGGTATGCTTTCTTATGCGATCGATAGATTTTAGTTTTATAGGATCTCATGATCCTGAGGAGTCAGGTTTGACAACCAGTCGGGAACGACGCGTGGTATTTTTTGATCTTGATGGCACCCTGCATCAACAGGATATGTTTGGCACTTTTATGCGCTGGCTGCTCTGGCGTCAGCCACTCAATCTGCTGCTGGTGGTGCCGCTATTACCGGTGGCCGGCCTCGGACTGCTGGTAAAAGGCAGGGCAGCGCGCTGGCCAATGAGCCTGCTGCTGTGGTCAATTACTTTTGGTCGCAGTGAAGCGTATCTGGTGCGGCGTGAGCAGCAGTTTGCCCAGTGGTTCCGCCAGCGTGTTACCGCCTTTCCGGTCGTGGTGCAGCGGCTGACCGATTATCTTAGCAGCGAAGATGCCGATGTCTGGCTCATCACCGGCTCGCCGCAGCCGCTGGTGGAGCAGGTCTATTTTGATTCGGCATTTTTGCCAAGGGTGAAACTGATCGCCAGCCAGATGTCACGCGCTTATGGTGGCAGGGTGCTGGCAATGCGCTGCCTGGGCCATGAAAAGGTGGCGCAACTGGAAGAGCAAATCGGCACGCCGTTACAGCTTTACAGCGGCTACAGCGACAGCAAGCAGGACAATCCTTTACTGTTCTTCTGCCAGCACCGTTTCCGGGTCACGCCTGGCGGTGAATTGCAGCAGCTGGAATAAGCGCGCGATGGGATAGTCTCTCAGCGGCAACTAACGATATAATGCCGCGCTTTTTTTTGCTGGAGACTCAGGTGACCGATAATAACGATGAATTCTGGATGCGCCATGCGCTTCAACTGGCGCAACGGGCCTGGGAGGAGGGCGAGGTGCCCGTGGGGGCCGTACTGGTGCATCAGGGACGGGTCATTGGCGAAGGTTGGAACCGTCCCATAGGCCATCATGATCCCACTGCTCATGCTGAGATGATGGCCATTCGTCAGGGCGGGAAAGTCATTGAAAACTACCGGCTGCTGGATACCACGCTTTACGTCACGCTGGAACCCTGTGTTATGTGTGCCGGTGCGATGGTGCATAGCCGTATTGGGCGGCTGGTGTTTGGCGCGCGCGATGCAAAAACAGGCGCGGCAGGCTCCCTGCTGGATGTGCTGGGCCATCCCGGAATGAATCACCAGGTTAAGTTTGAGCATGGGATTCTGGCTGAGGAGTGTGCTGCGCTGCTGAGTGATTTTTTCCGCCAGCGCCGCGCTGAGAAAAAAGCGCAGCGCCAGAAAAATTCAGGTTTAGTTTAACGCGATTTTCGCGGCCACCGTGGGGTAGCCGCTGCCCAGTTCGGCTTCTGTTGCCGCCTGCTGCGCCAGCTTTCTCTCCTGATCCTGTAGGTAACCCACCAGACTGATTTGATATTTGCGGATATTTTCCACATAGGCATAGGCCTCATGGCCGCGTGCATAACCGTAGCTGGTCTGGCTGTAATAGCGCTTCTGGCTTAACATGGGCAGACGAATCTTCACATCGGCCCAGCTATCCGGGTTACCTTTCTGTTTATCCGTCAGCTTACGTGCGTCGAGCATATGGGCATAGCCCATATTATAAGCCGCCAGTGCAAACCAGATGCGCTCATCTTCAGGAATGGTAGACGGCACCTTTTCCATCATTCGCACCAGATACTCACTGCCACCACGAATGCTCTGCTCGGGATCCGTTCTGTCGCTGACATTCAGGCTATCGGCAGTATTGCGCGTCAGCATCATCAGGCCGCGTACACCCGTCGGAGAAGTGGCCTGCGGGTTCCAGTGAGACTCCTGATAAGAGATAGCGGCCAGTAAACGCCAGTCAATAGTCTGGGCGTACTTCTCAAACAGCGGCTTGATATCCGGTAGCGTTCCATCAATTGCTCGCAGGAAGGTACGGGTATCAACATAGTCGAATGTACCAACGTGACCGAGGTATTTCTCATCCAGCCGCGCCATTGCGCCTTCTTCACCCATCTGGTTGAAGAAATCCAGCAGCGCTGCGTTCATACTATCGTCCTGCTCACGCTGCACATACCAGGTGACCGGCTCTTCATCGGTGATATCAAAAGCCACCGCCAGCTGAGGATGGATCCTCTGCATCAGTGCGATGGTAACTGAATCTCCCACCGTATAGTCGAGCTTGCCATCAGCAACCGCCTCCAGCAGGCCCTGAGGGGTCTGATCGGTCGAAATTGCCCAGTCCAGATCAGGATACTGATGAGCTTTTACATCGCGCAGGGTCGACAAATAAGCGGAGCCTGATGCCGCCGTCAGACGACCTTTAAGATCGCCCAGATTCTTTGGCCGTGGCGTACCGATGCGGTAGACCAGCTGCTGAGAGACGGAGTAGTAAGACGGGCCAGCGCGAAAACGCGCCAGTCGCTCATTATTGTAAATCAAACCTGCCGCCAGCATGTCAGCTTTATCATCTTCAAGGTCGTCAAACAGGTCGCCAAGATTTGGGCGAACGGTGACTTCTAGCTTAACCCCTAAATAATTGGCGAAGCGCTTTGCCAGCTCGTAGTCCATACCCGCTGGGGATTTGTTGACTGTGTAGTAAGTCAAAGGGGAGTGTATCGTGCTGACACGTAATACTCCCCGCGATTTTATCTGTGCGATACGGTCAGTCGAACCGCCGTACCACGGTATCGAGGGCCACAGTGCAAGCGCAAGAAGCACGGTGATCATTCCGACCAACAGATAATTAAATTTAAGGCGTTTCAAATAGTTATCTCTCGGTGATTCTCAGGTATCTGTCTTTTATGGCAGTATTTGTGGTCTATAATTAGTCCTGAGAGTGGGGCATTCTGCGCAACTCCGCGCAGCTCCGCAACTGAATTCCACCTGTTTTGTGTGTTTTTCAGCCAATTCCTTATAGCGATTAATTCTGCGCAAACGGTTTCGTAACCGGTGCGGATTCACTATAATAGCGCCCGTTTTCCCCTGTTGCGCCCAATGAAGCGTCGCCCGGCGCTTCGAGACGAGAGATCTTTAATGATGGAAATTCTGCGTGGTTCGCCCGCTCTGTCGGCATTTCGTATTAACAAACTGCTGGCCCGCTTTCAGGATGCTCACCTGCCGGTGAGTGACATTTACGCTGAGTATGTCCATTTTGCTGATGTCAGCGCGTCACTGAGCGAGGATGAAAAATCCCGCTTGCAGCGTCTGCTGAAATACGGCCCCTCTCTCGCTGAACATACCCCGGAAGGCCGCCTGCTGCTGGTAACGCCGCGCCCCGGAACTATTTCGCCGTGGTCTTCAAAAGCGACAGATATCGCCCATAATTGTGACCTGCCGCAGGTCGTGCGCCTTGAGCGCGGTATGGCCTTCTATGTACAGGCACCACAGCTTACTGAAGCACAGTGGGGGGAACTGGCTGCACTGCTTCATGATCGCATGATGGAAACCGTTTTTGCAGACCTGAATCAGGCAGAAGCACTGTTTGCTCATCATCAACCTGCTCCACTGCAAAGCGTTGATGTGCTGGGTGAAGGTCGCAACGCACTGGTTCAGGCCAATATCAAACTGGGTCTGGCACTGGCTGACGATGAAATCGACTACCTGCTGGACGCGTTTGAAAAACTCGGACGCAACCCGAACGATATCGAGCTGTATATGTTTGCTCAGGCAAACTCTGAGCACTGCCGCCACAAAATTTTCAACGCTGACTGGGTGATTGACGGTAAACCGCAGCCCAAGTCGCTGTTCAAGATGATCAAAAATACCTTTGAGAAAACCCCGGATCACGTGCTGTCTGCCTATAAAGACAACGCAGCGGTGATGGAAGGTTCTCAGGTAGGGCGCTTCTACGCAGATCCGCAGGGGCACTACGACTTCCATCAGGAAGATGCACATATTCTGATGAAGGTAGAAACTCACAACCACCCAACGGCTATTTCTCCGTGGCCTGGCGCCGCGACGGGATCCGGCGGTGAGATTCGTGATGAAGGCGCAACCGGGCGAGGCGCCAAGCCGAAAGCAGGCCTGGTGGGCTTCTCAGTATCGAACCTGCGTATTCCTGGTTTTGAACAACCATGGGAAGAGGATTTCGGTAAGCCGGATCGCATCGTAACTGCACTGGATATCATGACCGAAGGCCCTCTGGGCGGCGCAGCATTTAATAATGAATTTGGTCGTCCGGCACTGAATGGTTACTTCCGTACCTATGAAGAGCGCGTTAACAGCCACAATGGTGAGGAGCTGCGCGGCTACCACAAGCCGGTAATGCTGGCAGGCGGCATTGGCAACATCCGTGCCGATCACGTGCAGAAGGGCGAAATCACCATCGGTGCCAAACTGATTGTACTGGGCGGCCCGGCAATGAATATCGGCCTTGGCGGCGGCGCGGCTTCGTCAATGGCTTCCGGCCAGTCTGATGCCGACCTCGACTTTGCTTCCGTACAGCGTGATAACCCTGAAATGGAACGCCGTTGTCAGGAAGTTATCGACCGTTGCTGGCAGCTGGGCGAAGAGAACCCGATTCTCTTTATCCATGACGTCGGCGCGGGCGGCCTGTCCAATGCCATGCCTGAGCTGGTGAGTGATGGCGAGCGCGGCGGTCGTTTCAACCTGCGCGACATCCTTAATGATGAGCCAGGCATGAGCCCGCTGGAAGTGTGGTGTAACGAATCGCAGGAGCGTTACGTGCTGGCCGTCTCCCCGGACAGCCTGCCGCTGTTTGATGCACTGTGCAAACGCGAACGCGCGCCTTACGCCGTTATCGGTGAAGCAACCGAAGAGATGCACCTGTCGCTCTCTGACAGCCATTTCGGCAACACGCCTATTGATATGCCGCTGGACGTGCTGCTGGGTAAAACCCCGAAAATGACCCGCGACGTCACCACGCTGAAAGTGAAAGGCGAGGCGCTGGTGCGGGACGGCATCAGCGTGGCTGACGCGGTTAATCGCGTACTGCACCTGCCGACTGTTGCGGAAAAAACCTTCCTGATCACTATTGGCGACCGCTCGGTAACCGGAATGGTTGCCCGTGACCAGATGGTGGGGCCGTGGCAGATCCCGGTGGCGAACTGTGCGGTGACTACCGCCAGCCTCGATAGCTACTACGGTGAGGCGATGGCGCTGGGTGAACGTGCCCCGGTTGCGCTGCTGGACTTTGCTGCTTCCGGCCGTCTGGCCGTGGGTGAGGCGATTACCAACATCGCGGCAACTGAGATTGGCCCGCTGACGCGTATCAAGCTTTCCGCTAACTGGATGGCTGCTGCTGGTCACCCGGGGGAAGATGCCGGCCTGTATGAAGCGGTGAAAGCGGTGGGTGAAGAGCTGTGTCCGGCGCTGGGTATCACTATTCCGGTTGGCAAAGACTCTATGTCGATGAAAACCCGTTGGCAGCAGGGAAGTGAACAGCGTGAGATGACCTCTCCACTGTCGCTGGTGATCACCGCGTTTGCCCGCGTGGAAGACGTGCGTAAAACCGTTACTCCGCAGCTCCAGACGGTGGATAACGCCCTGCTGCTGATTGACCTTGGTAAAGGTGTTAACGCACTTGGTGCCACTGCGCTGTCGCAGGTTTACCGTCAGCTGGGTGATAAGCCTGCCGATGTGCGCGATGTACAGCAGCTGGCTGGCTTCTACAATGCTATTCAGGCGCTGGTGGCTGACAGCAAACTGCTGGCCTATCACGACCGTTCAGACGGCGGCCTGCTGGTTACGCTGGCAGAGATGGCCTTTACCGGCCACTGTGGTGTGGAAGCGGACATTGCAGCGCTGGGCAGCGATAGCCTGGCCGCACTGTTTAACGAAGAGCTGGGCGCGGTTATTCAGGTGGCAGCGGCCGATCTCGCCGCCGTTGAGCAGATCTTTGCTGCGCACGGTCTCGCCGATTGTGTCCACGTACTCGGCAAAGCGGTGTCAGGGGATCGCTTCGTTATTACTTCCGGTGATTCTGCCGTGTACAGCGAAAGTCGTACCACCCTGCGTACCTGGTGGGCAGAAACCACCTGGCAGATGCAGCGCCTGCGTGATAACCCGAATTGCGCCGATCAGGAGCATGAAGCGAAGAAAGACGATCGCGATCCGGGCCTGAATGTCGCGCTGACCTTTAAGCCGCAGGAAGATATCGCCGCGCCATACATTGCCAGCGGTGCCCGCCCGAAAGTGGCGGTGCTGCGTGAGCAGGGCGTTAACTCCCACGTTGAAATGGCAGCCGCCTTCCATCGTGCCGGATTTGATGCAGTAGATGTGCATATGAGTGACCTGCTGGCGGGGCGTCGCGGTCTGGATGACGTGCAGGCGCTGGTTGCCTGTGGTGGCTTCTCTTACGGTGATGTGCTGGGTGCAGGTGAAGGCTGGGCGAAATCAATTCTGTTTAACGCCCGCGTACGCGATGAGTTCGAAACCTTCTTCCACCGTCCACAGACGCTGGCGCTGGGCGTGTGTAACGGCTGCCAGATGATGTCTAACCTGCGTGAGCTGATCCCGGGTAGCGAAGAGTGGCCACGCTTTGTACGTAACCAGTCCGAGCGCTTCGAGGCGCGTTTCAGTCTGGTTGAAGTGGCAGCCAGCCCTTCACTGCTGCTGGATGGCATGGTGGGTTCACGGATGCCTATCGCCGTATCGCATGGGGAAGGTTTTGTGGAAGTTCGTAGCGATGCTCATCTGGCACAGCTGGAAAGCAAAGGTCTGGTAGCGCTGCGCTTCGTGGATAACTTCGGTAAAGTGACTCAGCAGTACCCGGCAAACCCGAACGGCTCCCCGAACGGTATAACCGCTGTTACCAATGAAAGCGGCCGGGTCACCATCATGATGCCGCATCCTGAGCGTGTATACCGCACCGTGAGTAACTCCTGGCACCCGGCAGAGTGGGGCGAGGACAGCCCGTGGATGCGCATCTTCCGCAATGCGCGTAAACAGCTCGGCTAATCCCTTGATAACATTCTCTGAGAAACCGGCCTGTAACAAGGGCCGGTTTTTTTTCACCCCGGATACTGCGAAATTGGGAGTGTAGTCATTTTGCAACAAATGCCGATTTGCTCTGTCGCTAATTGGAGACATATAACCTGTTGATTTTAAAAGGGTGATGAGACTTGATAGCGGAGTGTAGCTATATAGCGACACTTTTTCAGACTCAATGGTCAAAAATCCAGCCAGCAGGAAAGGTTTTTTTATTTAACTTCTTATATTCCAATGGATTATAAAATTAATTTAATTCTGGCATGGAAGTTGCTAAACTAAGTCCAGTGGCTCATTCACCTGGTTATGACAGCCCTGCGCAAGCGGACAAGTGCCCATAACATCCAGAATGACGCACAATACGGTGCCTGTCGTCCACCTCACCGATAATCGTTCACTCTGTGACGTTATCAAACATCGGACGCAACGTTGAGTTAGGCACCACCTATTCAGTTACGCGGGTTCTCCGGCGTAACATAAATGGCCGGTTCATTGAACCGGCCATTTTCATTTTGATTCGTCGCACTTTCTTCTCTGCTCACTCTCAGCTAGCATCGCCCTAACTACTGGAAAGAGAATCTGTGTCGTGAAGAAATGGCGTCTGTTACCGCGATCGCTACGTCAGCTGGTGCTGATGGCGTTTTTACTGGTGTTGTTACCGTTGCTGGTACTGGCATGGCAGGCATGGGAAAGCCTGTCGGCGCTCAGTGACCGCGCGGCAGATACTAACCGCACCACGCTCACCGATGTCCGTCGCAGCGAAGCCATGGCACGTACGGCGCTGGAGCTGGAGCGTAGCTACCGTCAGTACTGTGTGCTGGATGACCCGATGCTGGCGCGCCTTTACCAGACTCAGCGCAGCCGTTACTCACAAATGCTGGATGCTCATGCACCGGTGCTGCCTGATATCCGTACCTGGCAGATCCTGCGTCAGAATCTTACTCAACTCAGCCAGATAAAGTGCCAAAACAGCAGCCCGGTGTCCGCAGCGGCCGATCAGCTGGAGGCATTCTCTGCCGCCAACAGCCAGCTGGTAAAGGCGACGCGTGAAGTGGTGTTCTCTCGCGGGCTGCAATTGCAGCGTGAAATTGCTGAACGCGGTCAGTATTTTGGCTGGCAGGCACTGATCCTCTTTCTGCTCAGTCTCGGGCTGGTAGTGCTGTTTACCCGGATGATTATCGGCCCGGTAAAAGCAGTAGAGCGCATGATCAACCGTCTGGGAGAAGGGCGGCCCCTGGGGAACAGCCTGGCGTTTAAAGGCCCACGTGAGATCCGTTCACTCGGGCAGCGCATTCTCTGGCTCAGTGAGCGCCTGGCCTGGCTGGAGTCGCAACGGCATGAGTTTCTGCGGCATATTTCCCACGAGTTAAAAACACCGCTGGCCAGTATGCGCGAGGGCACCGAACTCCTGGCTGACGAGGTGGTTGGGGCGCTGACGCCTGATCAGAAAGAGGTGGTCAGCATTCTTAACGACAGCAGCCGCCATCTGCAAACGCTGATCGAACAACTGCTGGACTATAATCGCAAGCTGGCCGATGGCCCGGTGGCGCTGGAAGACGTTCAGCTACGGCCCCTTATTGATTCACTGGTTGCCGCACACAGCCTTACCGCACGCGCCAAACAGCTGCATATCAGCATTGATCTTCAGGCAGACAGCTGCCGCGCAGAACCGACTTTGTTGCTGAGGGCAATCGATAATCTTTACTCCAATGCGGTACACTATGGCGCTGAGTCCGGGAATATCTGGATCCGCAGCAGGCAGCAGGGAAACCGCGTGGTGATCGAAGTTGCAAATACCGGAACGCCTGTTCCTGCCGCTGAACGGGCGATGATCTTTGAGCCATTCTTCCAGGGCAACCTGCAACGTAAGGGAGCGGTAAAGGGGAGCGGGCTGGGGCTGAGTATTGCGAAAGACTGCCTGCGCAGGCTACAGGGGGATCTGCAACTGATTGACAGCCCAGATGCTGATGTCTGCTTCCGCATCGAATTAAACACCACCGCCGGGAAGTAATCATAATGCAAACATCACGTTTTTCTGCCGCACTGCCACACGGGCGTTTGGGCAGATTTACCGGCGCCATCATCCTGGCGCTTGGGCTGCTGGGCTGTAGCCAGCAGCCGTCACAGAAAGTGACAAGCCGCACGGATAGTTCGTTAAGTGAACCTGACGTCAAAATCGTCGATTATCAGCTGGTCTCCTGCCAGCATATCTGGGCATTTGACGATGTCGCTGCCACGGGTAACCCACTCTACTGGCTGCGTACTATTGACTGCGGCGTTCGGCTTTCACCGGCGGATGCCCGTGCTGAAGCACGACGCTGGCCGCTGGATGACTGGCAGAGCGCCTTTAAACAGGCAGTATTATTGAATAACGGCAATGTCACTCCGGTGGAGCGCCGTCAATACCTGAGCAGACTGGATGGTTACAGCTATGATTATCCGGCGTCTGTCCGCCCGTTAATGATGCTGTGGCGTGAAGGGCAAGGCTCACTATTACAGCTCTCCGAAGAACGTACGCGCTATGCACATCTCCAGGAGAGCAGCGACGGCCAGCTGGACGCGCTACGCCAGCATCAAATCGTCCTGAAAAACGAGCTGGCGATCACCCGGCGTAAGCTTGATACGCTGACGGATATTGAGCGCAGACTCTCGTCGCGCCGCTCCCCGGATGCCGCCGATACCAGCAGCCACGGCAATGAAAAAAACAGCGCGGCTGATAACTCGTCACAGGATGATGCAAACCCATGATCAAAAAGTCGGCCCGGCTGCTGTTAGTAGATGATGATCCCAGCCTGTTGAAACTGCTGGGGATGCGCCTCACCAGCGAAGGATTCAGTATCACTACGGCAGAAAGCGGCCCGGAAGCGCTTCGGGTGCTGAATCGCGATACCATTGACCTGGTGATTAGCGATCTGCGAATGGATGAGATGGACGGCATGGCGCTGTTTGCTGAGATCCAAAAACTCCAGCCAGGGATGCCGGTAATTATCCTTACGGCCCACGGTTCGATTCCAGATGCAGTTGCAGCGACCCAGCAGGGGGTATTCAGTTTCCTCACTAAACCGGTCGACCGCGATGCCCTCTATAAGGCTATTGATGAGGCTCTGGCCCATCGTGCGCCGACCAGCGATGAAGCCTGGCGCGAAAGCATTGTCACCCGCAGCCCGGTCATGCTGCGCCTGCTCGAACAGGCGCGAATGGTGGCGCAGTCGGATGTCAGCGTGCTGATCAACGGTCAGAGCGGCACCGGCAAAGAGGTGCTGGCACAGGCTATCCATGCGGCCAGCCCGCGAGCAGGAAATGCATTTATCGCCATAAACTGCGGGGCGCTGCCGGAACAGCTGCTGGAGTCAGAACTTTTCGGCCATGCGAAAGGGGCCTTTACCGGTGCTGTCAGCAGCCGTGAAGGGCTGTTCCAGGCCGCTGAGGGGGGCACGCTGTTCCTTGATGAAATAGGCGATATGCCGCAGGCACTGCAAGTCAAGCTGCTGCGGGTGTTGCAGGAACGCAAAGTCCGTCCCCTGGGCAGCAACCGCGACCTTGATATCAACGTGCGCATTATCTCCGCGACTCACCGCGATCTGCCCAAAGCGATGGAGAAGAAAGAGTTTCGCGAAGATCTCTTTTACCGCCTCAACGTGGTTAATTTGAAGATCCCGGCGCTGCATGAGCGTGCAGAGGATATTCCACTGCTGGCTAATCATCTGCTGAAGCAGTCGGCGGAACGGCATAAGCCTTTTGTGCGCAGCTTCTCCATTGATGCGATGCGCCGCCTGATTGCGGCCTCATGGCCGGGTAACGTCCGCCAGCTGGTCAACGTCATCGAACAGTGCGTGGCGCTGACATCGGCTCCGGTGATCGGTGAGGCGCTGGTGGATCAGGCACTGGCAGGAGAAAACACCGCGCTGCCTACTTTTGCAGAAGCGCGTAACCAGTTTGAGCTTAACTATCTGCGCAAACTGTTACAGATGACCAAAGGTAACGTGACCAATGCCGCACGGCTGGCAGGGCGCAACCGTACTGAATTCTATAAGCTGCTGTCACGCCACGAGCTGGATGCTGCCGATTTTAAAGAATAATTTTCACTGCGGTAACTTTGTCTGATTATGGTAGTTTAACTGCCTGAAAAGAGACGGACATCCGGTATACCCGTATTTTCAGTTTGTTGTTGCCAACGGCAGGCAGGCTGACAGTAACGTGGTATACACTTAACTGATTACCCGTCCGGGCACGGAGGGAGAGAAAAGGGTCTGCCATGAAAAAGATTGATGCAATTATCAAACCGTTCAAACTGGATGATGTGCGTGAAGCGCTGGCGGAAGTCGGCATCACCGGGATGACCGTGACTGAAGTGAAAGGCTTTGGTCGTCAGAAAGGCCACACCGAGCTGTATCGTGGCGCAGAGTACATGGTCGATTTTCTGCCAAAAGTGAAAATTGAAATTGTCATCGCGGACGATATCGTTGATACCTGCGTCGACACCATTATGCGTACGGCGCAAACGGGTAAAATTGGCGACGGCAAAATCTTCGTATTCGACGTTGCGCGTGTGGTACGTATCCGTACTGGCGAAGAAGACGAAGAAGCGATCTGATTCTTCGCTTCATTTGCTAAACGAAAACGGGCTGATCGCGTTGTGCGGGCAGCCCGTTTTTATTTACAACGCCTTATGCGGGCCAAACACTTCGTAATGAATGCGTTCTTTCGCCACGCCCAGCTCAATCAGGCGTTTTTCTTCTTCTGCCATAAAGGCCACCGGGCCACAAATATAAAATTGCATGGCCGGATCGCTGACGCGAGACTCCAGCGGCAGTAAGTTCATCAGCCCGCGCTGGTCATATTTCCCTTCATCCTGCGGATGTGGGTGGTTATACCAGACGTGCTGCCAGAAATTCGGCAGCTTCGCGCCAAGTGCGGCGACTTCTGCTGCAAAAGCATGGGTTGCGCCATTTTCAGTGGCATGTAACCACTGCACGACAGCCGGATGCTTATCTTTTGCCAGCTGACCGAGCATCGCCAGCACTGGCGTCAGGCCTACTCCGCCAGAAATCAGCGTTACAGGGGTTTGCGGAGTAACATCCAGGAAGAAATCCCCTGCGGGTGGTGCCAGATGAATATGTTTACCAGCATGCTGCTGGTGCAACCAGCTCGACATCACGCCGCCTTCCTCATGACGCACTGCGATACGGTAATCGCGACCATTTGGCGTGCGCGTCAATGAGTATTGACGAATCTCCTGGTTCTTAAAGCTGGGATCTTTTACCCATATCGCCAGATATTGTCCGGCTTTATAATCCACCACCGGTTTGCCATCGACAGGGGTCAGGATAAAGCTTTTGATGACTGAGCTTTGCGGGACAACTTCGCTGATCACAAACTCACGATTGCCACCGCGCCAGCCGCCGGTTTTTTCTTCCACTTCTTCATAAATCTGCTCTTCGCGCTGAATAAAAATCCCCGCCAGCACGTCGTAAGCCTTACTCCAGGCCTGCATAACTTCTTCGCCCGGTTGCAGCATTTCATCAATACTTGCCAACAGATGCTTACCTACGATTGGATACTGATCGGGGCGAATAGCAAAACTGGTGTGTTTTTGGGCAATTTTCTCTACCGCAGGGCCGAGAGCGGCCAGATTATCGAGGTTGCTGGCATAGGCGCAGACAGCGTTAAACAGCGCTTCCGGCTGGTTACCCGTGCTCTGGTTACTCATATTAAAGATATCTTTCAGCTCGGGATTGTGACTAAACATCCGATGATAAAAATGCGAGGTGAGACGTGGGCCTAATGCCGCAACGGCGGGAATAGTCGACTTAACGGTGGCAATAGTTTTGCTGTCCAGCATAGCGTACTCCTTAACAGGAAATATAAACATGTATTTCAAATGCATCTTATAATGCATCGTAGTGTGCTGTAAATACACCTTTCATGCGGGTGGTTATTTGCCCCTGCGTCAGGTAGGGTCAATATGAAAAAACAGCATCTGGCAGATGAGGATAATTCCGTATCAGGGGCTTGCAATAAACAGGAACTAACCCTAGCGCTAACTGAAGCCAATCGTTTGCGTAAAAAGGCGGTCTTGAAGCTATTCAACAGGTGCGAAAACAGTTTAAACTGTTGCCATCACCCCCGACGGGGGCATTCATTATTGAAAGTCAGTTGAGTCAGGAGATGCAGATGTTAAAGCGTGAAATGAACATTGCCGATTACGACGCCGATTTATGGCAGGCGATGGAGCAGGAGAAAGTGCGTCAGGAAGAGCACATCGAGCTGATTGCTTCAGAGAACTACACCAGCCCACGTGTGATGCAGGCTCAGGGATCACAGCTGACCAACAAGTACGCTGAAGGTTATCCGGGCAAACGCTACTACGGTGGCTGTGAGTATGTGGATATCGTTGAACAGCTGGCTATCGACCGCGCAAAAGCACTGTTCGGTGCTGATTACGCCAACGTTCAGCCGCACTCTGGTTCCCAGGCTAACTTCGCGGTATACACTGCGTTGTTGCAGCCGGGCGATACCATTCTGGGCATGAACCTGGCTCACGGTGGCCACCTGACCCACGGTTCCCCGGTTAACCTTTCCGGTAAACTGTATAACGTCATTCCTTATGGCATCGACGAAACCGGTAAAATTGATTACAACGAGCTGGCCGAACTGGCGAAAAAACATCAGCCAAAAATGATTGTCGGCGGCTTCTCTGCCTACTCCGGCGTGTGCGACTGGGCAAAAATGCGCGAAATCGCGGATACCGTTGGCGCTTACCTGTTCGTGGATATGGCACACGTTGCCGGTCTGATTGCGGCGGATGTTTACCCTAACCCGGTACCGCATGCGCATATTGTGACTTCCACTACGCACAAAACCCTGGCTGGCCCACGCGGCGGTCTGATCCTCGCCCACGGTGGCTCAGAAGAGCTGTACAAGAAGCTGAACTCTGCTGTTTTCCCTGGTGGACAGGGCGGCCCACTGATGCACGTTATCGCGGGTAAAGCTGTTGCGTTCAAAGAAGCGATGGAGCCAGAGTTCAAAACCTACCAGCAGCAGGTAGCTAAGAATGCTAAAGCGATGGTAGAAGTGTTCCTGGAGCGCGGCTACAACGTCGTTTCTGGCGGCACACATAACCACCTGTTCCTGCTGGATCTGGTGGACAAAAATCTGACCGGTAAAGAAGCTGATGCTGCCCTGGGCCGCGCCAACATTACCGTTAACAAAAACAGCGTACCTAACGATCCGAAGAGCCCGTTTGTGACTTCTGGTATCCGCATCGGTTCCCCGGCTGTGACCCGTCGCGGCTTTAAAGAAGCAGAAGTGCGCGAACTGGCAGGCTGGATCAGCGATATTCTCGACAATATCAACGATGAAGGCGTCAGCGAGCGCGTGAAGAAGCAGGTGCTGGATATCTGCGCACGCTTCCCGGTCTACGCATAATATCCCGGTCATACCTCGAGCAGCAGGGCGCATTGCGCTGTTCAAAAAGGCTAAAGCCTTTTAGTCCTGCAGCTTGAATTATTCAGGGTATATACTGAACGCTGTAATCGATAAATAGCGGAACACGAGAGTGTCCCGCTATTTTTTTATCCCGTGCCGCGGTGTACATTAGCCTCCACATTATCGGAGGGAAAATGACGATACGCTCCACGTACTGGCTTGGACTGAGCTACTTCACCTACTTTTTCGCCTATGGCGTTTACTTACCGTTCTGGGGCGTCTGGCTAAAAGACAGCGGCCTGCAACCGGAAAAAATTGGCCTGCTGCTGGGCTGCGGCATGATTGCCCGTTTCGTCGGTAGCCTGATAATTGCCTCACGCGTTACCAATCCTTCCCGTTTAATCAGCGTACTGCGCCTGCTGGCATTGCTGACGCTGCTGTTTGCTTTAGGCTTCTGGGCGGGCACCCAGTGGGTCTGGCTGCTTCTGGTCATGATCGGTTTCAACCTGTTCTTCTCGCCGCTGGTGCCGCTGAGTGATTCTCTGGCCGCCACCTGGCAGCGACAAATTGCGCTGCCTTACGGTCCGGTGCGGCTGTGGGGATCGCTGGCCTTTGTTATCAGCTCTGCTCTTACTGGCGTTATGGTCACGCATTTTTCCTATCACGCCATCCTGATACTGCTCTGCATTGGCTGTGGAGCGATGATCGCCGGTATGATGCTGCGTCCGGCGGTCATGCCATTGGGAACGGAAAAACAGACCGCGCACAGCGGATGGGCGCAGTGGAAGCAGATGCTGAGTGAAACTGCCGTCTGCCGTTTCCTGCTGTGCGTAACGTTAATGCAGGGGGCACACGCCGCCTATTACGGTTTTAGTGCGATCTACTGGCAGGAAGCGGGTTACTCATCGAGCATCGTCGGCTATTTGTGGTCGCTGGGGGTGGTGGCCGAGATCGTGGTATTTGCCGCCAGTAGCCGACTGTTCCGCCGCTGGAGCGCGCGTGACCTGCTGCTGCTCTCCTGCATATCTGCGCTGATACGCTGGGGCATTATGGCTTCATCCACCGATCTGGGTTGGCTGATCGTTGCGCAGATTCTGCACTGCGGCAGTTTTACCGTTTGCCATCTGGCTGCGATGCGCTTTATCGCTGCCCGTGATGGTGGCGAGGTGATTCGCCTGCAATCGGTCTATTCGGCGCTGGCGATGGGCGGCGGTATTGCTTTGATGACAATGGTGTGTGGCGTGCTGTTCCAGCATTTGCAGGGCGGTGTGTTCTGGGTAATGGCGCTGCTGGTGGTTCCAGTATTGTTCCTGCGGCCGAAGGTAACCTGACTATGACTCCAGCAGCAGGCGGATGCTACGCTGCTGGTGTTCTCCCAGCGGGAGTTCAGCATGAATCAGAGGCGGTGAATAGAGCGGCAGTGGAGTGGCATAGGGCGTAATCACCAGCGCGATGCCTTTAGGCGCGCTATGCCGTTGAAAATCGCTGACATCCTGATACTTAATATTGAGCGGCAGCAGCGTCAGTTCGCGTAGCTGCCGCTCAACCAGACGTTCCAGCTCGCTGTCACGCCCGATTAACAGCAATACCTGCTTCTCTTGCAGAGCGCTCTCCTGCATCAGCCACGCACCAAAAATAATCACAATCAGCCCCATCTCTTCATCGCTGAATTGCACACTGTACTGCTGCTCAAATGCGGCAATGGCCTCACGGGTGGTGCGTAACAGGCGCGGATATTGCTGGGCGATATCTTCAACCAGACTGTGATCGATGCCGATGGAAAACAGAGTCCGCTCCAGCGCCTGGGCCAGGTGAGTATAAAGCTGGGTACTCAGCCCGGCGTCATTGCTGAAGACCATACCGGACAGAGCCTGGAAGCGCTGGATCAACAGTTCAACAGCGTGGAAAAGCTGACGTTCATGATCGCCGTCGATATGCTGCACTAGCGGAATATGTAGCTGGCTGAACAACAGCGCCAGCAGATCGATCTCACTGTCAGTAGCCTGGTAACCACGTTTACGCCAGCAGTGCCCAATATTTTTAGCCAGTGCATACTCAGATTTACCTCTGAGCCACTGCTGCTGCTGCAATGTAAATTCTGGCCGACAGTGCCAGGCGAGGGAATAGCGTAGCCATACCTGTAGAAAATGGCCGTCGCGGCTGCTGAATTCACGGCCCAGATAGAGCGAGCAGTGCTGAATCAGTGCCGTCAGATTTTGTTCGTCGTACAGAGCTTTATCCACCGGCAGCATTCGCAGCTGGTGTCTGATGGCAGCAGAAAATTCGTTATGGATAAAGTCTGGCGACAGCCGAAGCGCCCGACGCAAACTATGCAGCAGGCACAGGCGCTGATCTAAGTGCGTACCAATAATACGCAACATTCCCAGGCTATCCTGCTCAATAGCAAGACGGTGATAACGCTGGATTTCCTCTGCCACCTCCGCTATATCTTGCCGGGTCAGGGCGGGATCCACACTGTTAAGCTGGCAAACTGAATCCACCGTAACAATGAATTCAGGAAGGCATAGCATTAAAAGCAGGTGGCAACGGCGCTGTGGACTGGAGAGGACAGAAATTTCTGGTGAGTGTGCACTCATCATCTGTGATCCCAGTAGCGATTGATTATGTTAAGAATAGCCTGAGCTGCCAGCGCTGTGACCCCCCGGGCCAGTTTTATTCAGGGCTTTCAGGACAGGTCACAAAAATAATCAGCAAATATTGAGGTTGAAGATTAATTTGTTACATTATAACAGATGTGGGATCGCGGCTCTCGGCCTGATAATTGCCTTCTCTTCGTCAATTGTCTGCGCGCATCCGCACAGTTTTATCGATATGCAGACCTCGCTGGTACATCAGGGCGATGAGCTTACCGGGTTAAAAATGCGCTGGGTAATGGATGAAATTACTTCTGCTGATCTGCTGTACGATGCCGGAACGGCAAAAGCGGACTCGGTGGTGTGGAAAAAACTGGCAGCCGAAGTGATGGCAAATGTGCTGGGGCAGCACTACTTTACCGAGTTCTGGCATCAGAAACAGCCGGTTAAATTTGAAAACCTGCCGCCGGAGTATCATCTTTCACGGCAGGGGCATCAGGCGGTACTGGAGTTTATTCTGCCGCTGGCACATCCGCAGGCCTTGAAAGGTCAGCGATATACTTTCTCGACCTTCGATCCAACCTACTTTGTTGATATGTATTACGACTCTGAAAAAGCACTGATTGTCCCGGCTGAACTGGCAGCACAATGCCATTTCGAACTGTATACACCAAAACCGGATGCTTCCATGCAGGCCTATGCGTTGTCTCTGGATAAAGCCGATGCGCCAGCGGAAGAGATGGATCTTGGCCGCCAGTTTGCTCAGACCGTGACGTTGATATGCCAGTAAACGATCTCAGCCGCCCTTTGCGCCGGGGGAGAATCTGGCCGCCCGGACTACTGCTTGCTGCTTTCGTGCTGGCGGCGCTATGGGTCTGGCAGCGCTGGCCGCAGATTCTTTTACAGAGCATTTTATGGCAGAAAAGCCTGCATCAGCAGATGACCGGTTTACTGCAACAGGTAGCCAGCGACCCTCATCAGGCCGGGCTGGCGCTGATGGGATTTAGCCTGCTTTACGGTGTGCTGCATGCGCTTGGGCCAGGACATGGCAAAGTGGTTATCGCTACATTCCTTGCCACTCATCCCACAAAAATGAAAACCAGCCTGCAACTGACGCTGGCCGCTGCGGTGGTGCAGGGCGCAGTGGCGATTGCGCTGGTAACAGTGATGCTGGGAGTTCTACAACTCTCTTCCCGTCAGCTGCATCTCAGCAGCTACTGGCTGGAGAAGGGCAGCTATCTGCTGGTGAGCGGACTGGGCCTGTGGCTGTGCTGGCGAGCGCTGAAAAAACTGTGGATAGCGCTGCGGCCTGCCCCCGTCAGAATGACTATCACCCGTATCCTGCCCGCCGGGCATCAGCACGGTGAACACTGCGGCTGCGGGCATCAGCATATCCCTGACAGTGCGATGCTGTCACAGGCGACCGGATGGAAAACGAAGGCAGCGGTAGTGCTGTCGATGGGATTACGCCCCTGCTCGGGTGCCATCATGATGCTGCTGTTTTCAAAAGTGATTGGTGTCTACGTATGGGGTGTGCTGTCGGCACTGGTGATGGCGCTCGGTACGGCATTGACCGTATCAGGCATGGCGCTGGTGGTGCAGCTATCGCGTTCGCTGGCACAGCGGTTAACCCGCAATAGTGGTGCTGCCGCCTGGCATAATGTGCTGCTGAATTGTCTGGCGTTAACGGGAGGAGTGCTGCTGGTCGCTGCGGGAGTGCTGCTGTGGTTCAGTGCGCAACCGGCGATGTCTGGAGGCATCCGGCCAATGCTACTGCGTTGAAGATTAGCTGGCGATCGGGACTGTGCTGCATAATCTTCTGCGGATTTTTATAAAGGGGCGAGGCACGCCTCGCCCTGTCGCAAATTAACGCTTCAGTGCTTCACTCAGCTCGTCACGCATATTTGCCAGCATGGCCTTCACCACGCGTGGGTTACCCGCCACAATATTACCTGAGTGCATATAGCCATGAGCGCCAACGAAGTCAGTTACCAGACCGCCTGCTTCACGCACCAGCAGTTCACCTGCGGCGAAATCCCAGGGCTTCAGGCCGATTTCGAAGTAACCGTCTACGCGACCGGCAGCCACATAGGCCAGATCCAGCGCAGCAGAACCGGTGCGACGGAAGTCAGCGCACTGGGTAAACAGTTTGCCCACGATATTGATATACGGGGTTGCGTGCTGCTTCAGTTTGAACGGGAAGCCGGTAGCGAGAATGGTGCCATCCAGATCGCGAGCGGTGCCGCCGCGCAGACGGTAGCCGTTAAGCTGGGTGCCCTGGCCGCGTACGGCGCTGAAAAGTTCATTGCGCATTGGATCGTATACAACGGCGACTTCAGTGCGGCCTTTGATACGTACGGCGATAGAAACACAGAAGTGAGGCAGGCGTTTGATGTAGTTGGTGGTGCCATCCAGAGGATCGATAACCCATTGCACATCCTGGTCTTCGCCCTGCAATTCACCACTCTCTTCAGCGATGATGGTGTGCTGTGGGTAAGATTTGCGGATCACTTCAATAATCTGACGTTCCGCTTCACGGTCAACATTGGTGACAAAGTCATTGCTGCCTTTCTGGCTGGCTTCGACGGAGTCCGGGGTTTCATAGTGCTTGGCAATTACGTTTCCGGCCTTGCGCGCAGCGCGCACGGCAATGTTGAGCATTGGATGCATAGTAAGTTTCGTCTCGCTGGATGTTAAAGAACGGTTTACCCTTCATGCTTGAAGCTGTCGCCGCGTTAGCCGCGCTCGCTCACCCGAATCACTTACTTTAGTAAGCTCACGGGATTCGCTCTCTTGCTACAGCACCAATCATTTTGGGTAAATATCAAATCTTATAGAAAACGGCGCGTAGTATAGCAGGGCAGCGCGGTAAATGTCCTGAAAATATGTTAGCATCGTCAAATTAACTCCCAGACCCCAGAATCCTTATGCTGCAAAATATCCGAATTGTGCTGGTCGAGACCTCTCACACTGGCAACATGGGCTCTGTCGCCCGTGCGATGAAAACCATGGGTTTAACTAACCTTTATCTGGTCAATCCACTGGTCAAGCCGGACTCGCAGGCCATTGCCCTGGCGGCTGGCGCCAGCGATGTGATTGGTGATGCGAAAATCGTTGATACTTTCGATGAAGCGATTGCTGGCTGTAGCCTGGTGGTGGGAACCAGCGCCCGATCGCGCTCCCTGCCGTGGCCGATGCTTGACCCGCGCGAGTGCGGTTTAAAGAGCGTGGAAGAGGGCCGGCAGGCGCCAGTGGCGCTGGTATTTGGCCGCGAACGCGTCGGTCTGACCAATGAAGAATTGCAGAAATGCCACTATCACGTGGCGATTGCCGCAAACCCGGACTACAGCTCGCTGAACCTGGCGATGGCTGTGCAGGTCATTACCTATGAAGTGCGTATGGCCTGGTTACAGTCGCTGGAAGCTGAACAGGAAGCACCAGAGGAGTCACCTTATCCGCTGGTCGACGATCTCGAGCGCTTCTACCAGCATATGGAAAAAATGATGACCCGCAGCGGATTTATCCGTGAAGCCAGCCCGGGGCAGGTGATGAGCAAGATGCGCCGTCTGTTTACTCGTGCGCGCCCCGAGCGCGATGAGTTGAATATCCTGCGCGGTATGCTCTCCTCGCTGGAGAAACCACGCGGCGAGTAGCAGTATTGTTGAATAAAATAGCAGCATAATAGTTGAGTGTTTTACTTGGTTAAATAGTTGAGTGTTTTAGTAGGTTAAATACTTGACCAATTTACTCGGGAATGTCAGACTTGCGTCCATAATTTGTTAACACCCACCAGGGTTATAACCGAGGTTTTACACGCCATGAGACTGACATCCAAAGGCCGTTATGCTGTTACCGCTATGCTTGATGTGGCACTGCACTCTCACGAAGGCCCGGTGCCTTTAGCTGATATTTCAGAGCGTCAGGGCATCTCCCTTTCTTATCTTGAGCAGCTGTTCTCTCGTCTGCGTAAGAATGGTCTGGTGGCCAGTGTACGCGGTCCGGGCGGTGGTTATCTGCTGGGCAAAAGCTCTGATGCCATCGCAGTGGGTGCAGTGATCACTGCCGTTGACGAATCTGTTGATGCCACCAAATGCCAGGGTAAAGAAGGCTGCCAGGGTGGCGAACGCTGCCTGACTCATGTGTTGTGGCGCGATCTGAGTGAGCGCATCAGCGACTTCCTCAACAATATTACACTGGCAGAACTGGTCAACAACCAGGAGATCCTGGAAGTTGCAGACCGCCAGAACAGCAATGAAATCCGTCGTGCGCCAAATGGCCGCGTGCAGGAAACAATTAACGTCAATCTGCGCGCCTGATCGCAGTGCGGGCGGGGTGTACTCTTCGCCTCCGGAAATGAATAAAAGGCCAGCATCGGCCTTTTATTCATTTCTGCTTCCAGTAAAGATTTCAGGGCGCAGAAGGGCGGCAATCAAAAACCTCCCGGAGCTTAACAAGCTATGAAATTACCGATTTATCTGGATTATTCCGCTACCACACCTGCCGACCCCCGTGTGGCCGCAAAGATGATGCAGTATCTTACTCTCGACGGAACCTTCGGTAATCCGGCCTCGCGATCTCACCGCTATGGCTGGCAGTCAGAAGAAGCCGTGGATGTTGCCCGCAACCAGATTGCGGAACTGGTCGGCGCTGACCCGCGTGAAATTGTTTTCACCTCCGGCGCAACGGAAGCCAACAACCTCGCAATCAAAGGTGTCGCCACTTTCCATCAGGAAAAGGGCCGTCACATCATCACCTGCACCACCGAACATAAAGCAGTACTCGATACCTGTGCGCAGTTAGAGCGCGAGGGCTTCAGCGTGACGTATCTCAATCCGCGCCATGACGGTACTCTTGACCTGCAACAGCTCGCCGATGCCATGCGTGACGACACCGTGCTGGTATCAATTATGCACGTCAATAATGAGATTGGCGTGGTGCAGGATATCGCCACTATCGGTGAAATGTGCCGCGAGCGTGGGATCATCTTCCATGTTGATGCTACCCAGAGCGTCGGCAAATTGCCTATCGACCTGAGTGTGCTGAAAGTTGACCTGATGTCCTTCTCCGCCCATAAAATTTACGGGCCAAAAGGGATAGGCGCACTTTACGTAAGCCGTTCGCCGCGCATCCGTCTGGACGCTCAGATTCACGGTGGCGGCCACGAGCGCGGGATGCGTTCCGGTACTTTGCCGGTGCATCAGATTGTCGGAATGGGAGAAGCCTACCGCATCGCTAAAGAAGAGATGGCTAGCGAAATGGCGCGCCTGGCTGCCCTGCGTAGCCGCCTGTGGGCGGGGATCGGCAGCATTGAAGAGGTTTACCTCAACGGCTCGCTTGAACAGGGCGCGGCAAATATCCTTAACGTCAGCTTTAACTATGTGGACGGTGAGTCGCTGATTCTGGCGCTAAAAGATCTGGCGGTCTCTACCGGTTCAGCCTGTACCTCTGCCAGCATGGAGCCATCCTACGTGCTGCGGGCCATTGGTCTTGACGATGAACTGGCGCACAGCTCGATCCGTTTCTCGCTCGGGCGTTTCACCACGGAAGAAGAAATTGACTACACCATTCAGCTGGTGCAGAAATCCATCGCCCGTCTGCGCGAGCTGACACCCGGCTGGAAAGCGTTGAAAACCAGCGGCACCGTTCAGGCTGGCTGATCCTTCTCCGGCAGGAAAAGAGACGGGCCAGATCTTTGGCCCGTTCTGCGCATCCTGTCGCATCCTGTAAAAACATCCCTGCTACATTTCTGTTAGTCTGACTGTACAATCATCCTGCGGAAAAAATCGCAGCGGCCGGGCAAACCCGGTTTGCAAGATGACAAAAACAAAAGGAGCCATGCGATGACCACCCCTATGAATATTACCCTGTCTACGGCTGCGGCCGACCCGCGTTGGGGCGATAAAGCGACCCTGAGCAGTAATGACAGCGGCCTGACCATTCATCTTACCGGCAGTGAACCGCTGGTTACCATTCAGCGCGCAGCGCGCAAAATTGACGCTCAGGGCATTCGCCACGTCAGCCTGAGCGGCGATGGCTGGGATCTGGAGAGCAGCTGGGCATTCTGGCAGGGCTACCGTGGGCCGAAAGGCACCCGTGAAGTGCAGTGGGCAGCGCTGGAAGATGCCGATCAGCTGGAGCTGAATAACCGCTTGAAAATTATCGACTGGGTGCGCAATACCATTAACCTGCCAGCGGAAGAGCTGGGGCCGGAACAGTTAGCGGCACGTGCGGTTGATCTGCTGTGTGATGTGGCTGGTGATGCGGTCAATTATCGCATTACCAAAGGTGACGATCTTAAATCACAAAACTATATGGGGCTGCATACGGTCGGCCGTGGATCCTCGCGCAGCCCGGTACTGCTGACGCTGGATTATAATCCTGGCGGTAGCGATGAAACTCCGGTTTATGCCTGCCTGGTCGGTAAAGGTATCACCTTTGATACCGGCGGATACAGCCTGAAGCAGAGCGGTTTTATGGACTCCATGAAGTCTGATATGGGCGGCGCAGCTACCCTCACCGGTGCGCTGGCGCTGGCGATCAGCCGTGGCCTGAAAAAACGGGTAAAACTGATTCTTTGCTGCGCAGATAATATGGTCAGTGGTAACGCCTTCCGGCTGGGCGACATTATTCGCTATCGCAACGGAAAAAGCGTTGAAGTCATGAATACCGACGCCGAAGGCCGTTTGGTGCTGGCTGATGGCCTGATCGATGCCAGCGCATTTAATCCTGAACTGATTATCGATGCGGCAACCCTGACCGGCGCGGCGAAAACGGCTCTGGGGAATGATTACCACGCGCTGTTCAGCTTTGACGATGCCCTGGCGCAGTCGTTGCTGAAGAGTGCCGACGGCGAAAACGAACCGTTCTGGCGTCTGCCTCTGGCTGAGTTCCACCGCAGTCATCTGCCGTCTAACTTTGCCGATCTCAATAACATTGCCAGCCCGTCCCACTCGGCCGGTGCCAGTACTGCTGCGGCGTTCCTGTCGCATTTTGTCAGTGACTACAAGCAGGGCTGGTTGCACATTGACTGTTCTGCGACCTACCGCAAAGGTGCGGTGGATCAGTGGGCTGCCGGTGCTACCGGGCTGGGCGTGCGTACCGTTGCAAATCTGCTATTAAATAAAGCGTAACAACCTGGGGCGACCGACATAAAAGTCGCTCCAGCCGTTCGTGATTACCTGACCATTGCGGTCTGTCTGATGCCTATACTGGAACATTGAGATGAACGATCTGAACCCGCGCCTGGAAGAAGTGCTGAAACTGGCGGCGACGGAACCGGCGCACCGCCCGGAATTTTTTACCCTGCTGATGGATGCCAGCGTGGTGGTGCCCGGGGAAAGCTCCCGGCCCGATGTTGTGCCGGATGCCAGTACCCCGGTTGATTTACAGCACTGGGAAAAAGAGGACGGAACCAGCATTATTCCGTTCTTTACCTCAGCAGAAGCGCTGGAGCAGGCGGTCAGCGGTGAACAGGCTTATCTGGTAATGCCGGTACGGACGCTGTTTGAAATTACTCTGGGTGAGGCACTTTTTCTTAACCCGAAATTACCCAACGGTAAAGAGTTTTCCCCGCGTGAAATTGCTCATTTGTTAGGCGAGGGCAGTAGCGCTCTCAGTCAGCAGACGGTGCTGGATGGTGGTACTTCGCTGCTGCTGTCAGAAATTGCCGAGCCACCGACCCAGATGATTGACTCGCTTACCCAGCTGTTTGCCAAGTACAAAACTGTGCGTCGTGCCTACGTAGCGCTGATCAAAGAGCATGCGGATCAGCCTGCTAATCTGCTGATTGGTATTGAAGGCGATGGCGATCTGGAGGCGGTTATTCAGGCGGCAGGCAGTGTGGCAACGGATACGCTGTTAGAGGATGACCCAATAGATATCTGTCAAGTGAGGGATGGGGAGAAAGGCATCAGCCACTTCTTTATTGCCCATATCACGCCATTCTATGAGCGCCGCTGGGGCAGCTTCCTCAGAGACTTCAAAGTTAAAAATATCGATTAAAAAAACGGGCCATCAGGCCCGTTTCTCATCAGTAGCGGGCATTTATTCCGCGTCATTCACGATTGGCAGGTCGTTACGCGCACCCCATTCGCCCCAGGATCCATCGTACAACGCGACGTTTTTCACTCCCAGGCTGGTCAGGGCCAGAATCACGACTACCGCAGTTACCCCGGAACCACAGCTGGCAATAATCGGCTGCGCCAGATCGACTCCCTGCTGATGGAAAATGGCCTGCAACTCAGCCGCTGGTTTTAAACGCCCTTCAGTGACCAGCGTATTCCAGGGCACGTTCAGGCTGCCCGGAATACGCCCACGGCGCAGACCCGGGCGCGGTTCATCCACTTCCCCGTGAAAGCGGTTGGCGGCGCGGGCATCAATAATTTGTGCGCCTCCTTCATGGCTGATAAGCAACACATCGGTTACGCGTTTCACTTCGCCTTCACCGTGATCCACTGCAAACTCACCTTCGGCAAGATTCACCGGCCCGCTTGCCAGCGGCAGCTGGGCCTGTTTCCAGCCCGCAAGTCCACCCGCCAGAATAGAGACCTGTTTTACGCCAAAGTGACGCAGCATCCACCAGGCACGCGGTGCTGAGAACAAATTACCCTCGTCGTAGACAATCAGATGCTTATCATCGTTGACGCCCAGTTCACGCATCGCCACTGCGAAAGTCTCCGCACGTGGCAACATATGTGGGTAGGCGCTGGTGTGATCCGACAGCGCCTCAATATCAAAAAAGGGGGCATTTGGCAGATGTCCGGCCAGATATTCGGCCTGCACATCGCGGGTTTTTTCCTGGCCCGGCGGTAGCATTCGTGCGTCCAGAACCTGGATATTGTCATCATTCAGATGCTCTGCCAGCCATTCAGCAGAAACAAAAAGAGAGGGATTCGTCATCGCGGCCTCGTAGTCAGTAACGTTTAGCTGAGTGTCAGCGATTTTGTTAGCCAGCACAAGGTCAGGCTGTGAGCCTGTATCACACTATTCAGAGCCGCCTCTGAGTTCCGGCAAAAAGATTACAGATAATAGATATTACACTGATAAACTATTACTCTTTGACCAGGTTTGTAACAGGGAAGGTTCCTTCTGATGGATGTGCTCAAGTTTCTCCTGCGTTTACCTTTTACAGTGATTAAAGCGCTGTGCTGGCTGCTGTCTCGTATGTTCTTTGTGCTGGGACTGCTGCTGCGTCCGCTGCTGGGTGAGGTTCGCTGGCGCGCCCCACGCTGGGTTGCGCCGCTGAAAACGGGCTTTGCCCGGCTTGAGCAGGGAGTCGATCGCCATCCCCGGATTATTGCCCTGAGCGTCCTGCTGCTGGCGGCAGCAGGAGTTGCCGGTGTTTATGGCTGGCACTGGTGGCAGAACCGCCCGAAACCAATTGATGTCGCCCCGTTGGCGATCCAGCAGAGTAAGGCGCAGGTAGTGAACCCTGCTGCGGTTGACTACAGCGTAGCAAAACCTGCCGTGCAGCAGCTGACCCTGAGATTCAACCAGTCCGTTGCCCCGGTGACTCTGGTGGGCAAACCTGTCACGTCTGGTATCAGCCTCAAGCCTGCGCTTGCCGGTGAGTGGCAGTGGCAAAATGCCTGGACGCTGCTCTTTACCCCGCAGCAACCGCTGCCAATGGGCGCAAACTATGAAGCCACTCTTGAGCCTGATGTGCTGCTGGCTCCGCAGATTCGCCTTGAACAGACCCGTTACACCTTCAATGTACCTGCTTTCGACTACCAGATCGGTAGCAGTGAGTATTATCAGGATCCGCAGGATCGTAGCCAGCAAAGCGCTATTTTCAATATCACGTTTAACGCCCCGGCCGATGTGCAGAGCGTGGAAAAACAGCTGACGCTGGGCCTGAGCACGGCACAGGGGCAGCCAGAACAGCCGCTGAAATTCAGCGTGACCTGGGATGAGAAAAAACTTAATGCCTGGGTGCGTTCCACCGCTATCAAACCGATGGATCAGGGCGGCGCGGTGCATTTACAGGTTAACAGCGGCGTTAAATCCTCCCGTCCCGGCAATCAGGTAACGCGTAAAAGTGACAGCTGGGTAAAAGTACCAAATCTCTATAGCCTGAGCCTGAGCGATATCAGCGCCGAAGTGGTGGATAAACCAGGCAGCCAGGGAGAGCGGGCATTGATCGTTGGTTTCAGCGATGCAGTACGCGACCGGGATGTTGGCAGCGCAGTAAAAGCCTGGCTACTGCCAGCGCAGGATCCAAGGCGTCCGGCCAGCGAGCAGTCCGAAGACGAGTTTACCGTCTGGGATCAGGATAATATTGACCAGAGCGTGATCGCCAGTTCACCGTCAGTGCCCTTAAGCCTCAACGATGCCGAAGAGAACTGGCAACCGCAGTTCAGCTTCCGCTTTGATGCCCCGGCGCAACGTTATTTGCTGGTGTCAATTGATCGCACAATGACTTCTGCTGGCGGTTATAAAATGCCGGAGAAACAGTGGCGCGTGGTTCAGGTACCGGACTATCCGAAACTGTTGCAGTTTGCTGCCCAGGGGGCGTTGCTGTCGGTCAACGGAGATAAACGCATCAGCGTGGCAGCACGTAACGTGCCAGGGCTGCGTGTGGATATCAAACGCGTGATCCCAGGCCAGTTGCAGCATATCGTTTCATTTAAAAGCCGGCAGTTCGCCTCCGCCGATTTTAATCGTCTGAATGATGAGTACTTTACCGAGCGCTTCCGCTATCAGACCGCGGTAAATAATGAAAAACCGGGCGAAGTCAGCTATCAGGGCATCGACCTGTCACGCTATCTCTCAACGCGCCCTGATTCCCATCGTGGCGTATTCCTGTTGACGCTCTCTGAATGGTCGCCGAAGCAGAAAGAGACTGCGCCAGCGGAAGAGGAATATCAGGAAGAGGAAGGGCAGCAGGAGGTCATTGGTGATTCACGCTTCGTGGTGGTCACCGATCTGGGAATTATTGCTAAACGTTCGCAGGATAAAACCCGTGACCTGTTTGTGCAGTCGATCGCCAGCGGCCAGCCCGTAGCGGGTGCGCAGGTATCTGTGGTGGCGAAGAACGGTGAGAAACTGCTGACCCGTCAGACCGCCAGCGACGGTCACGTTAGCTTCCCGTCGCTGGAGGTATATACCAACGAACGCGAGCCGGTGATGTTCCTGGTTGAAAAAGAGGGTGACGTTTCATTCCTGCCGACCGGGCGTGATAACGATCGCGGCCTCGATTTCTCGCGCTTTGACGTCTACGGCGAAACCACGCCGGACGACACCCGTACCCTCGGAAGCTACCTGTTCTCCGATCGCGGCGTCTATCGCCCGGGTGACACCTTCCATATCGGCCTGATCACCCGTGCTGCCGACTGGTCAGTGCCGGTGGGAGGGATTCCGGTACGTGCCGAAATACGCGACCCGCGCGATAAACTGATGCGTACCGTACCGCTGACCCTCAGCGCCAGCGGTTTTAACGAATTGAGTTTCACTACGGAAGAGAGCTCTCCAACCGGCGAATGGAATATCTACCTCTACCTGCCAGGGAAAGATGATGACTCCACCCGGTTGCTTGGCAGCACCGCAGTTAACGTCAAAGAGTTCGAGCCGGATCAGCTCAAAGTCAGACTTACGCTGACGCCAGACCGCCAGCAGGGCTGGGTTAAACCTGATGCGTTGCGGGCGAATATTGACGTGCAGAATCTGTTTGGCACCCCAGCGCAGGGGCGGCGCGTAGCGTCTAAAATGACGCTGCGACCGGTTTATCCGGCATTCGATCGCTATGCTGACTACGCCTTCTATGAAGCGCGCTCGGCCAGCGACGGTTACGAAACTGAGCTTGAAGACAGCACCACTGATGATAAAGGTGCCGCGGCGATTAAACTGGATCTGAGCGGTTTTGGCGAGTCAACCTACCAGCTGCAATTACTGTCAGAAGCCTTTGTCGCTGGTGGCGGACGCTCAGTGGCCGCTACTGCCCGTACTCTCGTCTCGCCGTATGACTATCTTATTGGTGTAAAAGCCGATGGTGAGCTGGGCTACATTCATCAGAATGCACAGCGCAATATCAATATTATCGCCATTGACCCATCGCTGGATACTATTGCGCTTAACGGCCTGAAACTGCACCTGCTGGAGCAGAAATACCTGTCAGTGCTGACGCGCCAGGAGTCCGGTGTCTATAAATATCAGTCGAAATTGAAAGAGATCCCGGTGTCTGATGCCGCGCTCGATCTGCCAGCCGCTGGCCATACGCTGGCGCTGGCCACTGATAAACCCGGCGACTATGTGCTGGTGGTGGAAAATGCCAAAGGTGAAGTGCTTAATCGCATCTCCTATAGCGTGACCGGTGAAGCTAACCTCACCCGTTCACTCGATCGCAATGCGGAACTGAAGCTCAAGCTCAACAGCGACAAGTATCAGCCAGGCAGTGAAATCGAAGTAGCCATCAACGCGCCATATACCGGTAGCGGTCTGATTACTATCGAAAAAGATCGCGTATACAGCTGGCAGTGGTTCCACACCACCACCACCAACTCAGTGCAGAAGATCCGCATTCCGGCTGGTCTTGAAGGCAATGCCTATATCAACGTGCAGTTCGTGCGGGATATTAACTCCGATGAGATCTTTATGAGCCCCCTAAGCTATGGGGTGATGCCGTTTAAGATCAGTAACGATGCGCGGAAAAATACGCTGAAGCTTGACGTGCCTGAGGTTATTAAACCGGGCGAAGATCTGACCATCAATGTCACGACCGATGGTCCGCAGCAGGTGGCGCTATTTGCCGTGGATGAAGGGATCCTCCAGGTCGCGCGCTATCGCCTGACCGATCCGCTGGACTACTTCTTCCGTAAGCGTGAACTGAACGTGGAAAGCTCACAGATCCTCGACCTGATCCTGCCTGAGTTCAGCAAGCTGATGTCACTGACCTCTGCACCAGGCGGTGACGGAGGCGAAGGGCTGGATCTGCATCTCAACCCGTTTAAACGTAAACGTGACAAACCGGTGGCTTACTGGTCGGGGATTACCGAAGTTAATGGCCAGGCGCAGTTCACTTATCCGGTGCCGGACTACTTCAACGGTAAAATTCGCGTGATGGCGATCTCGGTAACGCCGGAGAAAATCGGTAAAGCACAAACGGAAACCACCGTGCGTGACAACTTTATTCTGACGCCAAATGTGCCATCGATGGTGGCTCCGGGGGATGAATTTGACGTCAGCGTGGGCGTCAGCAATAACCTCGAAGGGCAGGGCGAAGGCAAACTTCCGGTGGCGATCAAGGTAACACCACCGCCGCAGCTGGACGTGGTTGGCCCGGCTGAACAGTCGCTTGAGTTAGCGGCTAAACATGAGGGCGTGGTCAGCTTCCGTCTGCGTGCAAAAGCTGAACTGGGCGATGCGCCGCTGGTCTTCAGCGCGCACTACAGTGATAAAACCAGCCGCCGGACAATCAGTACTTCGGTACGCCCGGCGATGCCGTTCCGGATACAGACCGTAATGGGGCGCATGAGCGGTAAGCAGCAACAGGTGGATAACCTGCGCCAGATGTTTGGTGCCTATGCACAGCGCCAGGCTGCGGTCTCTAACTCGCCGCTGGTATTGACCAGCGGGCTGGCAAGCTACCTGGCTAACTACCCGTATTACTGTTCGGAACAGATTGTCAGCCAGTCAATTCCGCTGCTGCTGCAAAGCGAGCATCCGGAACTGCGTAGCGGTCTTGATGCCGATAAAGTACGTCAGCAGCTGAAAGGTATCCTTGATGTACTGCGTTCGCGCCAGAATGGTGATGGGGCCATCGGGCTGTGGATGGCCTCTCCGCAGGCCGATCCGTTTGTCACGCCGTATGTAGTGCAGTATCTGCTGGAGGCGAAAGCTGCCGGTTATCCGCTGCCCGCCGGAATGCTGGACGATGCTAACGTTGCGCTGCGTACGCTGGCGGCCAGCGGCTATGATGATCTCTACCGCCTGCGCCTGCGTGCCTGGGCTGTCTATCTGCTGACGCGCCAGGGGGAGATCACCACCAATGCGCTGGCCTCGGTGCAGGAGACGCTGAAAAAACGCTACCCTGACAGCTGGCAGACTGACCTCAGTACGCTTTATCTGGCCTCATCGTGGCGCTTACTCAAGGCGGATGATGAAGCAGAGCGGTTGATGCAACCAGGCTGGCAGGCGCTCAACAAGGCATACGATAAGAGCTGGTGGACGCAGAACTATTACGATCCGCTGGTACAGGATGCGACCCGGCTCTATCTGATTACTCGTCACTTCCCGGAAAAAGTCTCAGCTATTCCGCCGCAGCTGCTGGAAAATATGGTGATGTCGCTGCGTGAAGAGCGTTACACCACCTTCTCTGCGGCCATGAGTATTCTGGCGCTGGAAAGTTACTCGGAGCAGGTGGCGCAGCAAAACGATCCACAGGCGCTGACCATCAGCCAGCTGGGGCGTGAGAATAAAGTTCCGCAGCTGATATCTGCGCTACAGGGGCGATTTGCTCAGGGTAGTTTCAGTGCGGATACCGCAGCGGTACAGTTCCATAACGCCGGAAAATCGCCAGCGTGGTACGTGGTGACACAGGCAGGTTACGATCTGGCCGCACCAGATAAGGCAATCAGCCGTGGGCTGGAGATCAGCCGCGACTACACTGATGCCGCAGGTAAAGAGATCGACAAAGTCACACTGGGTCAGACAATCAACGTTCATCTGAAAATCCGTGCTAACTCAAAGGCAGCGCTGAGTAATCTGGCGATCGTAGATCTGCTACCAGGCGGTTTTGAGGTGGTGCAGCAGACGCCTCCGCCGCCAGAAACAGACGATGAGCAGCAGGATGCGTCAGCAGCAGGCTGGCAGTCGCCGCTGGCTGCCAGCGGGTCAACCTGGGCACCGGACTTTAGCGATATCCGTGAAGACAGAGTGATCATCTACGGCAGCGCCAGTACGGAATTGCAGGAGTTTGTTTATCAGATTAAAGCAACCAATACCGGCAGTTTCGTTATTCCTCCGGCCTATGGTGAAGCAATGTATGACCGTGAAATCCAGGCGATGTCAGCCAGCGCCGGGAAACTCACGGTGGTTCCTGCTGAGTAATTCACCGCAGGAACGCGTGGCATAATGAAACGGCTGCTGCAAAATATGGCCGTGGCGCTGGGATTACTGGCGCTGCTGCTGGCGGGCTTTCGCCTGTGGCCGCACGCGCCGCTATCCCAGGGTGTGCCGCTCTCAACGGCCTGGTATGACCGGCACGGTACGCTGCTGCGGCTGTCGCTTGCCAGTGATGACCGCTATCGTCAGTGGACGCCGCTGGAGGCGATCTCACCGCTGGCGGTAGACGGCCTGTTGCTGCATGAAGACCGCTGGTTTTATTTCAACCCCGGCGTTAATCCCCTGAGCCTGGTGCGCGGTTTTTGGCGCAGCTATGTGCTGGGAGGCAACAAGCAGGGCGGTTCCACTATCACCATGCAGCTGGCCCGTATGATGTGGCAGCTCAACACCCGTTCCCCGGGTGGAAAGGTGATTCAGGTGCTGCGTGCCGTTCAGCTGGAACTCAGCTACTCCAAGCACGATATCCTGGAAGCCTATCTTAACTACGCCCCTTACGGGCGTAACATCGAAAGCATTGGCGCAGCCAGCCTGATCTACTTTGCGAAGCCGCCCTCACAGCTGACGCTGGCAGAAGCGCTGACGCTGGCGGTGCTGCCTCAGTCACCCAGCCTGCGCATCAATCCGCGCAGCGGCGAGGTCAGCCCGCCGCTGATGCAGGCACGTAATCGTCTGTTCCGTCGCTGGCAGCAGCATTACGCCACCGATCCCGGTCAACAGGCACTGTTTCAGCTGCCGCTGGCCTTACGCCAGCCGCAGGATTTACCCTTCACCGCGCCGCATTTTATTGAACAGTTGCAGGCCGGTGAACGTTTGCCCCGGGTCGATACCACGCTGGATGCCAGCCTGCAACGGCTGGTGGAGCGACAGGTAACCGCATTTATTCGCCGCAACCAGAGCCGGGGTATTCACAACACATCGGTGCTGCTGGTGGACACCCGCGATATGGGCATACGTGCAATGGTGGGATCAGCCGACTATTACAACCGACAGATTCACGGGCAGGTTAATGGCACCTTAGCTAAACGCTCGCCGGGGTCGGCGCTGAAACCATTTATCTATGCGCTGGGTATGGAGCAGGGTGTGTTGCACCCGATGACCGTCCTGAAAGATGTACCGTACTCTTTCGGCAGCTATGCGCCAGAAAACTTTGACCGCCGTTTTCTTGGCCCGGTTACCGCCACCGATGCGCTGAATTTCAGCCGCAATATTCCGGCGGTAGCAATTGCATCCAGGCTGCGTCAGCCAGGCTTCTGGCAGTTTTTACAGCTGGCGGGTATCAGCGGCATGGCCAGCGAAAAACATTACGGACTTTCTCTGGTACTCGGCGGGGGAGAAGTCACGGCACAGGAGCTGGCAAAGCTCTACGCAATGCTGGCAAACCGTGGCGAACTGCGCGCGCTGCGTATGCGCGAGCGTGAACCACTGCCGCCCGCTTTCCGCCTGCTAAGTGAAGAGGCCAGCTTTATGACGCTGGATATTCTGCGCCAGCACCGCCGCCCTGGTGATACGCTGGCGCAGCGTCCTTCATCGCTGCCGGTGTACTGGAAAACCGGCACCTCCTGGGGATTTCGTGATGCGTGGAGCGTGGGCATTTTCGGCCCCTACGTGCTGGTGGTCTGGCAGGGTAATTTTAACGGGCAGGGTAATAACGCCTTTGTTGGCGTAGAGGCTGCCGCCCCGCTGTTTTTCAATATCGTCGACAGCGTGATCGCCAGCTACCCGGGGTTGAGCGAACCTAAACATCGTTTCCCTTCACATCTGAAACGCGTGGAAATCTGTCTGCCCAGCGGTGACCTGCCGACACAGTGGTGCCAGCAGCGCGGCAAAAGCTGGTTTATCCCCGGAAAGTCGCCGATTAAAGTCGATACTGTTTACCGGCCATTGCGCATTGATAATCAGAGCGGGCAGCCGGTATGTGCACCCTGGGATGCTCAAACGACGCATATAGAGGTATTCGAATACTGGCCCTCAGACCTGGCTAATGTCTTTATGCAGGCAGGGTTACCTAAGCGCCAGCCACCGCCTGTTACCTGCCAGCAGGGCGCAACAGGCGGAGATGCGCCGCGTATCACTTCGCCGCTAAAACAGACCACTTACCAGCTGCGTCAGTCGCAAAAAGGGCGGGATAATATCAGCTTCAGTGCCGTAACTGACGCTGACAGCACCACCGTTTACTGGTTTGTTGATGATGTTTATCTGGGGAGCAGCGCCAGTAAAACGCCCCTCGACTGGCGACCATCCCGCCCCGGGAAATACCGCATTCGGGCAGTGGACGATCGCGGCCGCGCCGATAGCCGTGTGATTAATGTTGCGTTAATTAACTAATTTCAGACGGATCCCAAGGCGCTTTTATAGTCATCATTCGCCAGCCTGCGTAAAATAGCCGCAGGTGGGGGAGAAATGGCGCGATGAGGATCGAATTTTTCAATAAATTATTGAATCTTCGGTATGCATCTCTCGCTATGCCCCCTATAATCTGCGGCCATTTTCCCGGCCGGGAACCGTTTTCGCGGCTAAACTCGAAAGATAATACAGGGGTCAACAATGACTATTGAGCGTACATTTTCCATCGTAAAACCAAACGCTGTAGCAAAGAATGTTATCGGTGCCATCTTTAACCGTTTTGAAAGCGCTGGCTTCAAAATTGTTGGTACCAAAATGCTGCACCTGAGCAAAGAGCAGGCTGAAGGTTTCTACGCGGAACACCAGGGTAAACCTTTCTTTGATGGCCTGGTAGAATTCATGACTTCTGGCCCGGTTGTTGTTTCTGTGCTGGAAGGCGAAAATGCCGTGCAGCGTCACCGTGACCTGATGGGCGCAACTAACCCGGCGAACGCGCTGGCAGGTACTCTGCGTGCTGACTACGCTGACAGCTTCACCGAGAACGCGACCCACGGTTCTGATTCTGCTGAATCTGCTGCCCGTGAAATCGCATACTTCTTCGGTGAAGGCGAAATCTGCCCGCGCACCCGTTAATTCGGCTGCTGACGCAGAGGGTTTACAAAAAAAGCGCGTTTGCTGCTTTAACCCTGCTGAAGTCATGAGTACAATAATGCGCCCCTGACATTATGTTCAGGGGCGTTTCTATTTTATTCACTCCAAAACCAGTGCCATAACGTGTAACAACGAGGCCAGAGAATATTATGTCAGAACTTATTGTGACTCCGTCGTCCGCATCTCCTGCAATCGTTACCCCTAAAAAAGACAAAATCAATCTGCTTGATCTTAACCGTCAGCAGATGCGTGAGTTTTTTGCCAGCCTGGGCGAAAAACCTTTTCGTGCCGACCAGGTAATGAAATGGATCTATCACTATTGCTGTGATGATTTCGATGAGATGACCGACATTAACAAGGTCTTCCGCAACAAGCTAAAAGAGCTGGCTGAGATCCGCGCACCGGAGGTGGCTGAAGAACAACGCTCCTCAGATGGCACCATCAAATGGGCTATTCAGGTGGGTGGGCAGCAGGTAGAAACGGTCTATATTCCGGAAAAAGATCGCGCCACCCTGTGCGTCTCTTCCCAGGTGGGCTGTGCGCTGGAATGCAAATTCTGTTCAACAGCGCAGCAGGGCTTTAACCGCAATCTGCGCGTATCAGAAATTATTGGTCAGGTATGGCGTGCGGCGAAAATCATCGGTGCAGCCAAAGTCACCGGCCAGCGCCCTATCACCAACGTGGTGATGATGGGGATGGGGGAGCCGCTGCTCAACCTGACCAATGTGGTTCCGGCCATGGAAATCATGCTGGATGATTTTGGTTTTGGCCTGTCCAAACGCCGCGTAACACTCTCCACTTCTGGTGTTGTTCCGGCACTGGATAAGCTGGGCGATATGATCGATGTGGCGCTGGCGATTTCTCTGCATGCGCCAAATGACACAATTCGTGACGAAATTGTGCCGGTTAACAAAAAGTACAATATTGAGACCTTCCTGGCATCGGTCAGCCGCTATATCAGCAAGTCCAATGCTAACCAGGGGCGCGTAACCATTGAGTATGTGATGCTCGATCACGTCAACGACAGCACCGATAATGCCCATGAGCTGGCTGCGTTGTTGAAAAATACGCCATGTAAAATTAACCTGATCCCGTGGAACCCCTTCCCGGGGGCACCTTATGGTCGCAGTTCGAACAGTCGTATCGATCGCTTCTCTAAAGTGTTGATGGATTATGGTTTTACTACTATTGTGCGTAAAACCCGTGGTGATGATATTGATGCCGCCTGCGGTCAGTTAGCGGGTGACGTTATTGACCGCACCAAGCGTACTCTTAAAAAGAAAATGGCGGGTGAAGCCATATCTGTGAAGACGCTCTGAAACCAGGCTTTTTCCTGCGTAGTTCCGTGTTGCACCTGAGCATATTGGCGTACCATAAGTCGCTGATGGAGACAGGAGGAAACAGGGATGCAGGCAGGGATAGTCGCGTTGTTACTCGTGGTATTGCTGGCGGGGTGCCAAACTTCGCCGCCGCCGGATGCACTGGTTGAAACCCGGATTCAGTTGGGAATGGCCTGGCTGTCGCGCGGCAACAATGATGCTGCGCGCAGAAATTTACAGCGTGCGATTCACCTCGCACCAGGCGATTATCGTACCCAACTGGCAATGGCCCGCTATCAGCAGCAGATGGGCGACAACAGTATGGCGGAGCAACATTATCGTCGAGCCCTGAAATTAGCAGCGCAAAACGGCTATGTGCTTAATAATTACGGTGCGTTTCTCTGCGGTTTAGGGCAGTATGATGCGGCACAACGGCACTTCCGCAGGGCCATGGATGATTCAGCAAATGGGCTTCGTGCCGATAGTGTTGAAAACTCCGGTTACTGTTATTTGAATGCCGGCCAGTATGATGAGGCGCGTAAAGCGCTGAAGGACGCGGTGCAAACCGATGCAACCAAAGGAATGCCAATGCTGGCAGAAGCCGAAAGGCGATTTGGAAAGGGGAGCCGTGCAGATTCACGCCTTCTGTTAGATGTTTATCAACACAACTTTCCTGTTTCGGCAGAAAGCCTGTGGTTAGAGATTCGCTTCGCCGCGCAGGCAAATCAGCCTGATGATGTTCGTTATTATGGGGCACAGCTTGCGCAAGTTTTTCCACAATCGATACAGTACCAGCATTTTTTAGCTAATGAATACTGAAGCCACTCAAGAAAAATCTAACGTAAATTCAACAGGCGAGCGCCTGCGCGGTGCCCGTGAGCTTATGGGCCTGACTCAGCAGAATGTTGCTGAACGCCTCTGCCTGAAACTTTCCACTGTTCGTGATATTGAAGAGGATAAGTCGCCTGCCGATCTGGCATCGACCTTCCTGCGTGGCTATATCCGTTCTTACGCGCGCCTGGTTCGCGTGCCGGAAGAAGAGCTGCTGCCGATGATGGCCAAACAGGCCCCGGTCAGAGCCGCGAAAGTAGAACCGATGCAGAGTTTCTCCCTCGGTAAACGCCGCAAAAAACGCGACGGCTGGTTGATGATTTTCACCTGGCTGGTGTTGTTTGTTGTGGTGGGACTGACGGGAGCCTGGTGGTGGCAGAATCATAAAGCCGCTCAGGATGATCTGGTGACTATGGCAGATCAAAACGCGACGTCTGAAGGGGATAACAGCCAGTCGATCCCATTGACCGATAGTAATGCCAGCACCGGCATTGATACCGGTGGGCAGATGGCAGCACCGTCAGATACCACGCCGCCAGCAGATTCTGCGAACACCAGCAGTACGCCTGCTGTTGCCGCACCATCTGCCACGGCGCAGTCATCTGCGGCAAACACTCAGGCTGATAATTCTCAGCCTGCGGTGGTTTCACCAAGCCAGGCACCGGTTGATACCGGTGCCAGTGGTCAGTTGCCTACCAGCAGCGCTGGCGTCAGCCAGCCTGCTGTTGACCCGAACGCTGTAGTAATGAATTTTTCCAGCGATTGCTGGCTGGAAGTGACCGATGCAACAGGTAAGAAACTGTTCAGCGGTATTCAACGCAGCGGTGGTAAACTCAGCCTTGCCGGCACTGCGCCCTATCGTTTGAAGATTGGTGCTCCGGCCGCAGTACAGATTGAATATCAGGGTAAACCTGTCGATCTGAGTCGTTTTATCCGTACTAACCAGGTTGCTCGCCTGACCATCGGTGCGCAATAACGCATCTTTTTCTGGTCGCGAGTGATTGTGGAGAAAGAATATGCATAACGAAGCACCCATTACCCGTCGCAAATCAAAGCGCATTTACGTCGGCAAGGTGCCTGTGGGTGACGGCGCACCGATTGCCGTTCAGTCCATGACCAATACCCGTACCACCGACGTTGCCGCCACGGTCGCACAGATTAAAGCTCTGGAGCGCGTTGGTGTTGATATCGTGCGCGTGTCCGTGCCAACGATGGATGCCGCAGAAGCTTTCCGTTTGATCAAACAGCAGGTGAATGTCCCGCTGGTCGCAGATATCCACTTTGACTATCGTATCGCCCTCAAAGTTGCCGAATACGGCGTTGACTGCCTGCGCATTAACCCAGGCAATATCGGTAATGAAGAACGTATTCGTTCCGTTGTGGACTGTGCGCGTCATTACAATATCCCGATCCGTATTGGTGTGAACGGCGGATCGCTGGAAAAAGATTTGCAGGAAAAATACGGCGAACCAAACCCGCAGGCATTGCTGGAGTCCGCCATGCGTCATGTGGATATCCTCGATCGCCTCAACTTTGATATGTTCAAAGTCAGCGTGAAAGCTTCGGACGTGTTCCTTGCCGTTGAGTCGTATCGACTGCTGGCGAAGCAGATCGATCAGCCGCTGCATTTGGGGATTACCGAAGCAGGCGGCGCGCGGGCGGGCGCGGTTAAATCTGCGATTGGCCTCGGACTGTTACTGTCTGAAGGCATCGGCGATACTCTGCGTATCTCGCTGGCGGCTGACCCGGTTGAAGAAGTGAAAGTGGGCTTCGACATCCTCAAATCGCTGCGTATCCGTTCCCGTGGGATTAACTTTATCGCCTGTCCAACCTGTTCCCGTCAGGAGTTTGACGTGATTGGTACGGTGAATGCGCTAGAAGAGCGGCTGGAAGATATCATCACGCCGATGGATATTTCTATTATTGGCTGCGTGGTTAACGGCCCGGGCGAGGCGACGGTTTCAACGATGGGCGTCACCGGCGGCAGCAAGAAAAGCGGCTTCTATGAAGATGGCGTGCGTCTGCGCGAACGTCTTGATAATGACAATATGATCGACCAGCTGGAAGCGCGCATTCGTGCCAAAGCCACTATCCTGGACGCATCGCGCCGGATTGATATTCAACAGGTCGAAAAATAATTTTAGCAAAGTTCTGTATCAGGCGATGCTGAAGCGCGCCGGGCTCTAAATGGCCAGTAAGCTGGCCTGTACAGACTTAATTTTGAGAGAAATTTAGTGGCAAAAAATATCCAGGCCATTCGCGGCATGAACGACTACCTTCCTGCGGACACCGTGGTGTGGCAGCGTATCGAGCAGATCCTCAAGCAGGTTCTTGGCAGCTACGGTTTTAGTGAAATCCGCCTGCCGATTGTAGAGCAGACCCCGTTATTCAAACGCGCTATCGGTGAAGTTACCGATGTGGTTGAAAAAGAGATGTATACCTTCGATGACCGCAACGGTGAAAGCCTGACGCTGCGTCCGGAAGGTACCGCTGGCTGTGTGCGCGCGGGCATTGAACACGGTCTGCTGTACAATCAGGAACAGCGTTTGTGGTATATCGGCCCGATGTTCCGCTATGAGCGACCGCAGAAAGGGCGTTATCGCCAGTTCCACCAGATTGGTGCCGAAGTGTTTGGCCTGCAAGGCCCGGACATTGATGCTGAACTGATTATGATGACGGCTCGCTGGTGGAAAGCATTGGGTATTGCCGATCACGTGAGCCTGGAGCTGAACTCCATCGGGTCGCTTGAGGCGCGTGCTAATTACCGTGATGCGTTGGTGGCCTTCCTTGAACAGCACGTTGATGTGCTGGATGAAGACTGCAAACGCCGCATGTATACTAACCCGCTGCGCGTGCTGGACAGTAAAAATCCAGATGTTCAGGCTCTGCTGAATGATGCGCCAACCCTCGGCGACTATCTGGACGACGAGTCTCGCGAGCATTTCACCGGGCTGTGCAGCCTGCTGGATGCAGCCGGAATTGCCTATACCGTCAATCAGCGTCTGGTTCGTGGTCTCGACTACTACAACCGCACGGTGTTTGAATGGGTGACCAGCAGCCTGGGCTCACAGGGCACAGTTTGTGCCGGTGGGCGCTACGATGGCCTGGTCGAGCAGCTGGGCGGGCGCGCAACGCCAGCCGTTGGTTTTGCGATGGGGCTGGAGCGTCTTGTTCTGCTGGTTCAGGCAGTTAACCCTGAATTTGAACCGACGCGCATTGTTGATGTCTATGTTATCGCTTCAGGTCAGGGCGTCCAGAGCGCAGCAATGCTGCTGGCAGAACAGCTGCGAGATGCGCTGCCGGAATTGAAGCTAATGACTAACTTTGGCGGTGGCAACTTTAAGAAGCAGTTTGCTCGTGCAGATAAGTGGGGTGCCCGCATTGCACTGGTACTCGGTGAAGACGAAGTGGCTAAGAGCCAGCTGGTAATTAAAGATTTACGTAACGGCGAGCAGCAAACGCTCGCGCAGTCTGATGCGGCAGCCACGCTGGCATCGATGTTACAGCGTTAAGCCTCTGCGGCGGCACGATTTAAAGGAGTAGGATTGCGTGGAAGTGTATAGCAACGAGAACGAACAGGTAGATGCGCTGAAAAACTTTTTTGCCCAGAATGGCAAAGCGTTAGTGGTTGGTGTGGTGCTGGGCGTCGGCGCATTACTTGGCTGGCGTTACTGGAACAATCACCAGGACAGCGGATCGCGTGAAATTTCTGCGTCATATCAGCAGGTGACGTCGGCGCTGGACGCCAGTAAACCTGCCTCTCTTGAAGCAGTGGCGAAGTTTGCCAGTGAAAATAACAATACCTACGGTGCCCTGGCCTCGTTGGATCTGGCAAAACGTTATATCGACAACAATCAGTTGGATAAAGCAGCAGAGCAGTTGCAGAGTGGGCTGAAAAGTACCAAAGACTCTAATCTGCAAGCGGTACTTAATTTGCGTCTTGCACGTATCCAGCTCCAGCAGAAACAGCCTGACTCCGTGTTAAAAACACTGGAAAGCATTAAGGGCGACGGCTGGGCAGTCATCGTGGCCGATATCCGCGGCGAAGCGTTACTCAGCAAAGGCGACGTAAAAGGCGCACGCGATGCGTGGAGCCAGGGGATCGCTTCTGATGCGTCTTCGACGCTGAAAGAGATGCTGCAAATGAAAGTGAACAATCTGCCGGGTTAATAATTTGGCCTGAAATGGCACAAGAGGGATTTCATGGAATTGCGTAAGTTACTTCTGCCGGGGCTGATGTCAGTCACCTTACTTAGCGGATGTTCATGGTTCAGCGGTGAAGAAGACGTTGTTAAAATGTCACCGTTGCCGACTGTACAGAATCAGTTCGAGCCAGAAAAAGTCTGGAGCACTTCAGTCGGCAATGGCGTGGGCGATTTCTACTCTAATCTCCACCCGGCCTGGGCTGACAGCACCGTATATGCTGCCGATCGCCACGGTGTGGTTAAAGCGCTGAATGCGGGTGATGGCAAAGAGCAGTGGAAAGTTGACCTGTCAGAAAAAACGGGCTTCTTCTCCAGTAATATTCCTGCATTGCTTTCTGGTGGTTTGACCGTTGATGCTGGCCATCTCTATGTTGGCAGCGAGCGCGGTCAGATTTACGCATTGAATACCAGCGACGGTTCGATCGCTTGGCAGACTAAAGCATCCGGTGAAGTGCTGTCCCGTCCGGTTGTCAGCGATGGCCTGGTACTGGTGCATACCAGCAACGGTATGCTTCAGGGCCTGGATCAGACCAGCGGTAACGTTAAGTGGACTGTTAACCTCGACGTGCCGGCACTGAGCCTGCGCGGTGAGTCTGCGCCTGCAACCGCCTTTGGTGCTGCCATTGTGGGTGGCGATAACGGTCGCGTGAGTGCCGTAATTATGAACCAGGGCCAGATTATCTGGCAGCAGCGTATCTCTCAGCCGAGCGGCGCGACCGAAATCGATCGCCTGGCGGATGTGGATACCACTCCGATTATCGTTAACGGCGTTGTCTATGCACTGGCCTATAACGGCAATCTTACCGCGCTGGATCTGCGTTCTGGTCAGATTCTGTGGAAACGCGAAATCGGTTCAGTCCACGACATGATTGTTGACGGTGGCCGTATCTACCTGGTGGATCAGGACGATCGCGTGATTGCTCTGAACATTGATGGTGGTGTTACCGTGTGGCGTCAGAGCGATCTGCTGCACCGTAACCTGACTTCACCAGTGCTGTATAACGGTTACCTGGTAGTTGGCGACAGCGAAGGTTACCTGCACTGGATCAATACCGAAGATGGCCGCTTTGTTGCACAGCAGAAACTGGACAGCTCCGGCTTCCAGACTGAACCTGTTGTTGCCAGCGACAAGCTGTTGATCCAGTCTAAAGACGGTGAGGTTTACGCGATTACGCGTTAATCCTTCTCTCTGAGTTATTACCCGATAAATTTCCGCCTGCCTGTTTGCAGACGGAAAGATGACGGTAAAGCGGCTCCTGATTTCATCAGGGGCCGTTTCGTTTTGCTCCAGGCGTGTTATCCTTAGCGCCATCAGCCTGAGCCCTGCGGTCGGAACTCTGCCAGTCGCGGCGAATAAACTTCACAGCCAGGCGTAATTATTTTAGTTATGAGGCTTCAATATGGTACCTGTGGTCGCGCTGGTCGGGCGTCCCAATGTGGGAAAATCCACCCTGTTTAACCGTTTAACGCGCACGCGAGATGCGCTGGTGGCGGATTTTCCTGGGCTTACTCGAGATCGCAAATATGGCCGCGCTGAGATAGAAGGGCGTGAGTTTATTTGTATTGATACCGGCGGTATCGATGGTAACGAAGAGGGCGTAGAAACACGTATGGCTGCACAGTCGCTACTGGCGATTGAAGAGGCTGACGTGGTGCTGTTTATGGTCGATGCTCGTGCCGGGCTGATGCCTGCTGATACGGCCATTGCTAAACATCTGCGTTCACGTCAGAAGCCAACTTTTATCGTTGCCAACAAAACAGATGGTCTGGATGCAGACTCTGCCGTTGTCGACTTCTGGTCACTCGGTCTGGGCGAGATCCATCCGATTGCAGCATCCCACGGACGCGGTGTTACCAGCCTGCTGGAGCTTGTGCTGCTGCCGTGGATGGATGTTGTTGCGCCAGAACGTGAGCTGACAGAAGAAGAAGAAAACGAGGCCTATTGGGCTGAACTGGCAGCGAAAGAAGCGAAAGCTAACGGCGAAGAAGCGCCGGAAGAAGTCGATGATTTCAACCCGCTGGATCTGCCGATCAAATTGGCTATCGTTGGCCGCCCTAACGTGGGCAAGTCAACGCTGACTAACCGTATTCTCGGTGAAGATCGTGTGGTGGTGTACGACATGCCGGGTACCACCCGTGACAGTATCTACATCCCGATGGAGCGTGACGGTCGTGAATATATTCTGATCGACACCGCAGGCGTGCGCAAGCGCGGCAAAGTGACAGAAACCGTTGAGAAGTTCTCGGTAATTAAAACACTACAGGCAATTGAAGACGCCAACGTGGTGTTGCTGGTTATCGATGCGCACGAAGGTATTTCCGATCAGGATCTTTCGCTGTTGGGCTTTATCCTCAATAGTGGCCGCTCACTGGTGATTGTGGTTAACAAGTGGGATGGCCTGTCGCAGGAGATCCGTGACGAAGTGAAAGAGCAGCTGGACTACCGTCTGGGCTTTATCGACTTTGCACGTATTCACTTTATCTCCGCTCTGCACGGCAGCGGCGTAGGTAATCTGTTTGAATCGGTGACCGAAGCTTACGACTGTTCAACGCGCCGCGTTAACACCTCAATGCTGACGCGCATTATGAATATGGCTGCCGATGACCATCAGCCGCCGCTGGTACGCAGCCGTCGTGTGAAGCTGAAATATGCTCACGCCGGTGGTTATAACCCGCCGATTGTGGTGATCCACGGCAACCAGGTGAAAGACCTGCCGGACTCCTATAAGCGTTACCTGATGAACTACTTCCGTCGTTCACTGGAAATTATGGGTACACCAATCCGGATTCAGTTCAAAGAGGGTGAGAACCCTTATGAAGGCAAACGTAACCTGCTGACGCCAAATCAGCAGCGTAAGCGCCAGCGCTTAATGAGCCATCTGAAAAAGAACAAACGTTGATCCACAAAGGGGCCTGATGGCCCCTTTGTTTTATACCCGTCTGGCGCAATTTTTGGATATGCTGAAAGCAAAGAGACAGGAGATACCAAATGGACATACTTTGCCCGCAATGCCAGCATCAAATGACGACCACTGATAGCGGGCTTTTCTGTCCGCAATGTCAGCAGCACTTCACCGCCTGTTGCCCTGATTGCCACCATCCCCTGAACGTACTGAAAGCCTGCGGTGCCATCGACTATTTTTGCCAGCAAGGACACGGGTTGATATCAAAAAAACGTCTGCTTTGGCTGCCTTCGCCCCCCGCTAATCAATAAACCCCAGCAAAGATAACGTTAATCATTTTGTGCGACTGCTTGCGCTACGGTTGTTGATCGTGAGCAGCTTGTTAATTTTCTGTTTATCACATTATGAACCTGGTGGTACAATTCTGCCGCTTACTACCGGTGCTCTTCCGCACCAGCCGTGCATTCTGAGCATCAGCGGTAAAAGCAGGACGGGATCGCTCCCGTGTAACATGTTAATAAAAATAGGGTATTTATAAAAAACCGCCTTATTTCCTCCAGGAGTATTTCTGCTATGCCTCAAATAAATGCCGGGTCATCCAAATGGTTGAGCCTGTGGTGTTTCTTGCTGGGATTAATTTTACTGGCAACAGGCCTCTATTTTGTTATTGGTGGTGGAAAATTAGTTTCACTCGGTGGGAGCTGGTATTTCGTGATTGCCGGTATTTTCACCGTGCTGTCCGCCATTCAGTTCTTCCGTCGCCGGGCCTCAGCGGTGGTTATTTTCGCCCTGGTGTTTGTTGGTTCAGCCATCTGGGCTGTGCTTGATGCTGGCATTGACTTCTGGCCGCTGGTTTCCCGCCTGATGTTCCTGGCAGGTATGTTATTGCTGGCACTGATCACCTGGCCTTCGCTGCGCAAGCGTGAAGGCAAACCTTCATGCGCGAAAGGTGCTTACGGCCTGAGTGTGGTGACAGTAGTGGGCCTGCTGGCAACCCTGTATGGCATGTTCCAGCCGCATCCGACCGTGGCATCGAATGGTCAGCAGCTGCCGCTGGTACCGGTTGATAAAGCAACCGAGCAGAAAAACTGGGATAACTACGGCAATACCCCGGGCGGTAGCCGCTTCGTGGCGCTGGATCAGATCACCCGCGACAACGTGAAAAATCTGAAACCAGTATGGACTTTCCGTACCGGCGATATTCCGGACAGTCCGACCGGTAACGGCGCAGAAGATCAGCAGACGCCATTACAGATTGGCGATCGTATCTTCCTCTGTACCCCACATAACAATGTGATTGCCGTTGATGCGGATACGGGCAAACAGATTTGGAAAACCGAAATCAATGCACAGGCGCAGGTATGGAATCGCTGCCGTGGTCTGGCTTATTTCGACGCTACTAAACCACTACAGCAGCCTACGGTGCCTGACTCTACGCCTGTCACCGCAGTAACTCTGCCTGCGGGCGATACCTGCCAGCGTCGTATTCTGATGAATACCATTGACGCTCGTCTGGTGGCGATCAACGCTGATAACGGTGAAATGTGCCAGAACTTCGGCAACAAAGGTTTTGTTGACCTTAAAGCCGGTCTGGGTGATGCCAGCGATCCTAAATATCAGCTGACTTCTGCCCCAACGCTGGCCGGTACCACCGTGGTTGTCGGTGGCCGTGTGGCGGATAACGTGCAGACCGATATGCCTGGCGGCGTACTGCGCGGCTTCGATGTGATCACCGGTGAAATGCGCTGGGCGTTTGACCCGGGCAATCAGGATCCGAATGCGAAACTGGAAGAGGGCAAAACCTTCGTTCGCAGTACGCCGAACTCCTGGGCACCGATGTCCTACGATCCGGCAATGAACACCGTATTCCTGCCAATGGGTAGCTCTTCTGTTGACCTGTGGGGCGCGAACCGTAACGCACTGGATCATAAATACGGCGCTTCCATCCTGGCGCTGGATGCAACTACCGGTAAAGAGAAGTGGGTTTATCAGACCGTGCATAACGATCTGTGGGACTTCGACCTGCCAATGCAGCCAAGCCTTATTAACTTCCCAATGAAAGACGGTAGCAGCAAGCCAGCCGTGGTTATCGGTACTAAAGCTGGGCAGATTTTCGTGCTGGATCGCCTGACCGGCAAGCCGCTGACCGAAGTGAAAGAAGTACCGGTGCCGCGCGGTAATATTCCGAACGAGCAGTACACCCCGACGCAGCCGAAGTCGGTGGGTATGCCGCAGATTGGTGCCGACACGCTGACTGAATCTGATATGTGGGGCGCCACGCCGTTTGATCAGCTGGCCTGCCGTATTGGCTTTAAATCTATGCGCTATAACGGCCTTTATACCGTGCCGGGTACCGATCTCTCCCTCAGCTTCCCGGGTTCACTGGGCGGTATGAACTGGGGCAGCCTGTCTACGGATCCGAATAACCACTACATTTTTGCCAACGATATGCGTCTGGGCCTGTGGGTACAGATGATCCCGGCGAAAACCAGCGAAGGCCCTGCCAGCAATGGCGGAGAATCGGTGAATACGGGTATGGGTGCGGTTCCGCTGAAAGGAACGCCATTTGCGGTAAACAAAAACCGCTTTATGTCGCCGCTGGGCATTCCCTGCCAGAAGCCACCGTTTGGTACACTGTCCGCAGTTGATCTGAAAACGCAGAAAATCATGTGGCAGGTGCCGGTCGGTACCGTGCAGGATACCGGGCCGTTTGGTATCAAAATGCATGCTCAGATGCCGGTTGGTATGCCAACGCTGGGCGGTACGCTGGCAACGCAGGGTGGCCTGGTGTTTATCGCAGGTACTCAGGATTACTATCTGCGTGCATTCGACACCTCAACCGGTAAAGAGGTGTGGAAAGCTCGTCTGCCTGTGGGTAGCCAGGGCGGCCCGATGAGCTACAAATCACCGAAAACCGGTAAGCAGTACATTCTGATCTCAGCGGGCGGCGCAAGGCAGTCGCCGGATCGTGGTGATTATGTAATTGCTTACGCACTGGACAAATAAGGCCTGGCTAATCACTTGCTGACCTGATGTCAAAAAGGCCCCTTTATCGCTAAAGGGGCCTTTTTTTATTGCTTCCGAATAGAGGGGATCAGGACGGGTTACGTTTACGCGTCTTTTTCACCGGAGTGATAACGGTAACTTCACTCTCCACCCAGCCGTCGTCGAGACGCGTTTTAAGCGTATCGCCAGGGTGCAGCTGTTTGGTTTTTTTCACCACCTGGCCGTCAGCAGCCGTCGTCACGCTGAAACCGCGTGCCAGTGTCGCCAGCGGGCTGACGCCTTCCAGCTGCGCAGCAAGGCTACCGAAACGCTGTTTATTTACATTGAGCTGCTGCTGCATCGCCTGTTGCAAGCGGTAATGCCACTGCTGTAGCTGCTGCCCGGCCCGCTGTACGCGCATCTCCGGACGGATAGCGCTCAGACGCAGCCCGATGCGTTCCTGCTGGCGCACAGCCTGACGCAGCCGCAGCTGCATCGCATCATCAAGACGCCGCTGGAGCTTCATCAGCGCGGTCTGCTGACGGGCGAGGCGTAGCTGAGGATGCTGCTGTTGCAGCCGATGCTGGATGCGGGTAAACGTACGCTGCTGCTGCGCAAGATAATAATCCATTGCCATTTCCAGCCGCTGCTGCTGCGACTGCAACTGGCGCAGCAGTTCAATCTGATTACGGCTGACCAGCTCCGCTGCCGCAGACGGGGTAGGGGCGCGCAGATCGGCTACGAAGTCGGCGATAGTAACATCGGTTTCATGGCCGACGGCGCTGACGATCGGAATGCGGCTGGCATAAATCGCCCTGGCGACACGTTCGTCGTTAAAACTCCACAGGTCTTCCAGCGATCCGCCGCCGCGTCCTACAATCAGTACATCACACTCATTGCGGGCGTTTGCCAGCTCAATGGCCCGTACGATGCCTGAGGGCGCTTCTGCGCCCTGTACCTGCGTCGGGTAGATAACCACCGGCAGTGAAGGGTCACGACGCTGTAGCACGCGTAGCACGTCGTGTAGCGCAGCACCGCTGGCAGAGGTAATCACCCCGACCTGGCGCGCCGGTTCCGGCAGCGGCTGTTTATGCTGCTGCTCAAACAGACCTTCCAGCATCAGTCGCTGTTTTAACTGCTCAAACTGCTGCTGCAACAGGCCATCGCCAGCGGGCTGCATACTTTCTGCAATCAGCTGATAGTCGCCGCGTGGTTCATACAGGGTTATGGTGGCGCGCACCAAAATCTGCTGGCCATTTTGCGGGCGGAAGGTCACTCGGCGGTTGCTGTTACGAAACATCGCGCAGCGAACCTGGGCACCATCATCCTTCAAAGTGAAATACCAGTGACCGGAAGAGGGCTGGGAGAAATTCGAGATCTCCGCGCTCAACCAGACCTGGCCCATTTCCATCTCCAGCAGCTTGCGCACTGTCGTATTGAGACGGCTGACGGTAAAAATATTGGCGGTTGGAGGTAGCGACATGTGATGAAGATCAAACTTTAAATCAGAGGGTTAATTAATCGATACTACATGGCTTGCTCAGGGGATCAAGAGTTTTTCGTAAATAATGCTGGAGGCAATCGATTACGCCCTGTATAATGCCGCGGCAATATTTTACAAGTTCTCATTCACCCTGAGGTTGAGATATTGCCATGCTAAGAATCACTAAAGAAGCCCTGACATTTGACGACGTTCTGCTCGTTCCTGCACATTCCACTGTCCTGCCAAACACGGCCGACCTCAGTACCCAGCTTACAAAAACCATCCGTCTGAACATTCCTATGTTGTCCGCTGCTATGGATACCGTGACCGAAGCAGGTCTGGCCATTGCACTGGCGCAGGAAGGTGGTCTGGGCTTTATTCATAAAAATATGTCCATCGAGCGCCAGGCTGAAGAAGTTCGCAAGGTGAAGAAACATGAAAGCGGCGTAGTAACTGACCCGCAGACCGTGTTGCCAACCACTGCTCTGAGCGAAGTGAAGATCCTCACCGAACGTAACGGTTTTGCCGGTTATCCGGTCGTTAACGGCGAAAACGAATTGGTGGGTATTATTACCGGCCGTGACGTTCGTTTTGTTACTGACCTGAGCCTGCCGGTTTCTGCGGTGATGACGCCGAAAGAGCGCCTGGTTACGGTGAAAGAGGGTGAAGCCCGCGAAGTCGTACTGCACAAAATGCACGAAAAACGCGTAGAGAAAGCGCTGGTAGTGGATGACAGTTTCCACCTGCTGGGCATGATCACTGTAAAAGACTTCCAGAAAGCTGAACGTAAACCTAACGCCTGTAAAGACGAGCATGGTCGCCTGCGCGTGGGTGCTGCTGTTGGCGCGGGTGCCGGTAACGAAGAGCGCGTTGATGCGCTGGTTGCGGCGGGTGTTGATGTTCTGCTGATCGACTCTTCCCACGGTCACTCTGAAGGCGTACTGCAACGTATCCGTGAAACTCGTGCTAAATATCCTGACCTGCAAATCCTCGGTGGCAACGTTGCGACCGGTGCGGGTGCTCTGGCGCTGGTAGAAGCAGGCGTGAGCGCGGTGAAAGTGGGTATCGGCCCTGGTTCAATCTGTACCACCCGCATCGTTACCGGCGTTGGTGTTCCACAGATTACCGCCGTCTCAGACGCGGTTGAAGCGCTGGAAGGTACCGGTATTCCGGTTATTGCTGATGGTGGTATTCGCTTCTCTGGCGATATCGCCAAAGCTATCGCCGCCGGTGCCGCAGCCGTTATGGTTGGCTCTATGCTGGCCGGAACCGATGAATCTCCGGGCGAAATCGAACTCTACCAGGGCCGTTCATTCAAGTCTTACCGCGGAATGGGTTCTCTGGGCGCGATGTCTAAAGGTTCTTCCGACCGTTACTTCCAGACCGATAATGCCGCTGACAAACTGGTGCCGGAAGGTATCGAAGGTCGTGTAGCTTATAAGGGCTTCCTGAAAGCGATCGTGCATCAGCAAATGGGCGGCCTGCGTTCCTGTATGGGTCTGACCGGCTGTGCTACTATCGACGAACTGCGCACCAAAGCGGAATTTGTTCGCATCAGCGGTGCCGGGATTCAGGAAAGCCATGTGCATGACGTGACCATCACCAAAGAGTCCCCGAACTACCGTATGGGTTCCTGATAACCCTGTACTGCATGCCCGGCTCCTGAGCCGGGCGTTTTACTCCTTCTCCCGAATTTGTATTACATCGCTGGAATAGCCCAATGACGACGGAAAATATTCATAAACATCGCATCCTGATCCTCGACTTCGGTTCTCAATATACGCAGCTGGTTGCCCGCCGCGTGCGTGAGCTGGGTGTCTACTGTGAACTGTGGGCGTGGGACGTTACCGAAGAGCAGATTCGTGGTTTTAACCCGAACGGCATCATCCTCTCTGGTGGCCCGGAAAGCACCACCGAGCACGACAGCCCTCGCGCGCCTGACTATGTCTTTAACGCAGGCGTTCCGGTTCTGGGCGTGTGCTACGGCATGCAGACCATGGCAATGCAGCTGGGCGGTCAGGTTGAAGGTTCGACTGAGCGTGAATTCGGTTATGCACAGGTTGAAGTACAGACTAACAGCGCATTGATTCGCGATATTGAAGATGCCATCAGCCCGGCTGGTAAGCCGCTGCTGGACGTCTGGATGAGCCACGGCGACAAAGTTACCGCTATCCCGTCTGATTTCGTCACCGTTGCCAGCACTGAAACCTGTCCGTTTGCCATTATGGCCAACGAAGAGAAGCGTTTCTATGGTGTTCAGTTCCACCCTGAAGTGACTCATACCCGCCAGGGGCTGCGTCTTCTGGAGCGCTTCGTGCTGGATATTTGCCAGTGTGAAGCCCTGTGGACTCCGGCAAAAATCATTGAAGATGCCGTTGAACGTCTGCGTGTGCAGGTGGGTAACGATAAAGTCATTCTGGGTCTATCCGGTGGTGTTGACTCCTCCGTGACCGCAATGCTGCTGCATCGTGCCATTGGCGACCGTCTGACCTGCGTATTTGTTGATAACGGCCTGCTGCGACTGAACGAAGCTGAACAGGTGATGGAGATGTTTGGCGATCACTTCGGTCTGAACATCATCCATGTGGAAGGCGAAAAACGCTTCCTCGACGCGCTGGCAGGAACGGATGAACCGGAAGCCAAGCGTAAAATTATTGGCCGCGTATTTGTGGAAGTCTTTGACGAGCAAGCGCTGAAGCTGGAAGACGTGAAGTGGCTGGCGCAGGGTACGATCTATCCAGATGTGATTGAATCAGCCGCTTCTGCCACTGGCAAAGCGCATGTGATCAAATCGCATCACAACGTGGGCGGCCTGCCAAAAGAGATGAAGATGGGCCTGGTTGAACCGCTGCGTGAGCTGTTCAAAGATGAAGTACGTAAAATCGGTCTGGAACTCGGTCTGCCACATGCCATGCTGTTCCGTCATCCGTTCCCGGGCCCAGGTTTAGGTGTGCGCGTACTGGGCGAAGTGAAAAAAGAGTATTGCGATCTGCTGCGTCGTGCGGATGCCATCTTTATTGAAGAGCTGCATAAAGCCGATTTGTACAACAAAGTCAGCCAGGCCTTTACCGTCTTCCTGCCGGTACGCTCTGTGGGCGTGATGGGAGATGGTCGTAAATATGACTGGGTGGTTTCCCTGCGGGCCGTCGAGACTATCGACTTTATGACCGCACACTGGGCACACCTGCCATATGACTTCCTCGGCCGCGTATCCAACCGCATCATCAATGAAGTCGACGGTATTTCCCGTGTGGTTTACGATATTTCAGGTAAACCACCGGCGACGATTGAGTGGGAATAAACCTTTAGTGTCCCATTGAGTGTCATTTAGTATAAAAAGCCAGTTTTATCATAAAGATAGCTGGCTTTTTTGTTTCATGGAATCCAAAGTAGTCTCATATACACCGTACCGTTATGTTTTAGAAATATGCGTTCTTCTTCTCTAAAAACTAAACATATTACCTATTTAGTTAAGCAGTGGCAGGAGCAAAAATTATCAACAGGTACGATTAAAAATCGCATGGCACATCTACGTTGGTGGGCTGAAAAAGTCGGTAAAAAGGGGAGCGATCCCTAAACACAATATTCAATTAGACATTGAAAACCGATCCTCATGTACGTATGAGTTTGATATTACAATAGGAGTTTGGCTTAAGACGAGAGGAGTCGATCAACTTCCAGTCCGCATATGCTGATAAAGGCGATCATGTTCAATTAAAAGGCAGTTGGACAAAAGGAGGCCGCGAAAGAACGACCCCAATTTTGACGGCAAAGCAACGGTATATGCTTGATGAAGTGCACAAACTTGCCTATAAAGGTTCGCTTATTCCTGTTGATAAGAGTTATATTCAACAACGTAATGTATATGATGGACAGTGCCAAAGAGCAGGATTAAATAAAATGCACGGTTTGCGACATGCTTATGCACAAGCAAGATATAAAGTCCTGACTGGCTGGCAAGTACCTAAGGCGCGTGGGGCAGGGAGGAAAGAACTGACTCCCGAGCAACAGATTAAAGATGCCTTTGCCAGACAGACGATTAGTCGGGAGCTGGGGCATGAGAGGGTTGAGGTTGTGGCGGTGAAATTTTTTCTAAGTAATTTTATTCAAGACAAGGATGGTGATGAATATGAGTGTGAATTTTAACTTTAATCAATTACAGGCCGTTTATTCTAAAGCATGGTTGGAAAGAAAACCAACAATTGCCTTTGAACTTGTTGTAGGAAGAGGATGTTTTGTTTTTATGATCTTTTTTTCACCCGAAGATAAAAAGACTTCAGGTGAGAATCTTTTTGTATATCTTCGTCATATGAACTCTTTATTAAAACTAAAGTTATATGGAAGTCGTAGAAATGGTGACTTTAAAGTTTTTTTAAATGAGAGACAAGAAAAATTAATGGTCGACGAGCTTCAATTAGTAGCAGGGCGAGGGAATTTTAGTTTTGAACAGCTTCTATTAGAATTAAATAATAGTATTCCACAAGAGTTACCAGAGCAAGAAAATGTTAATACATTGAGGCGCGTTTGGCCTGATGTTAGGGATGAATTAAAAGACACAGTTGATGAAGCGGAAAGAACAATTCTTATTGGTGTAATAAAGCTTCCTGATAACAAAAAACCACAAGATAAAACTTTAAGAAAGTTATATATTTTTACAAATAGTACAGCAGAAGATATTAATGATTTCATTAAGGTATTAAAAGAAAATAACCATACCTTGAAGTGGACTGATGACCAAGAAAAAGTTCCAAAATCATTTGCTGATTTGATTATAAAAATAAAAATATAATGATTTGGAAAGAAGGTTTCTTTAATTTGTCTGGAAACCTCACATAGAATGAAGTATTACTAACATCATTGTGTGTTAATCAATAGGAGAGCAGCTCAGAAGGTTCTACAACCGGATTTATAGCTTCCAATACGTTTGGAGATTTTTGATGGGAATATTTTTCGAACCGTACCAAGCAGATAGTTGTTGTTTGTGCGGATCTAGTGAGTCGCTCACTGGAGAACACAAAATAAAAGCTTCGGCCTTGCGAAAAATCTTCGGGAAGGATGCGATGGTTATCGGTAATTTCGATGGAGAAAGAACTCTTCGTTCGGCACAAGGCCCGAAGTCTCAAGCTTTTCACTTCTCAGCTCGAATGTGTTCTTTATGTAATAGTACTCGCACACAGGCTGCTGATCATGAATTCGATCGGTTTCATGCTTTGGTCTCCTCGCTTTTATCAGAAGGGCGAGATCCTTCATTAGTATTTAATTTTCCACAATATAATTTTGGCTCAGAGGCATATCTCAATATATTTAGATATTTTTCCAAAATACTATGTTGCCATGTCGCTGAATCATCTGGCCCCCGCCCATTGGAAGCTTGCGAATTCGCTATGGGAAAGACGAGTCGGAATATTGTCTTTCTATACATTGATATAGATCCGACCTATGAGGCTTATCGTGATAGATTCGTAGAGCATCAATTCGCAGGGCACGGAGGGCTTATTGTTCCCTTTGACTCAAAAACACAAAACCCCACAGGCTTTCGAAGCTCAATAAGTTTGGGAGCGGTGCGATATATATTTTGGGTTAAATTTAACGCAATGATCGGAATTGTATTACGTAGATTTCACTATGAATTTTGGCGCAAGTGTGAGGCAGCATGCCAAGATGCTTTGAAAAATCCTTTATCGAAAGAGCAGCGACATCGCTTGGGCCTTTGACTATACTTATATTGCACTCCAATTTTTGTACAGACACTATATTGATTAGCTATTGATAATTAAATTTATGTAATTATCAGGAGCTAATTTAATTTTTAAGAAAGGGAAAGTCAAAATCATAGGCAAGACAAACCCTTTTGAAAATATTTTGATCGCCTTCATTATGAGCACCTAAAGTTAGATTGATTTTATTGAGTTTTTCATCTATTAACAATTTACGGTGTTTTCAACGGTATAAATCTAAGTTATTTTTATAGCCGTTTTATTTTTATTTGAAAATAATTAAATGCAACAATCGGGTGGGAATAAACCCGTTCTGTTACCGCCAGAAATTTGGTGGTATTTAAGTATGACGAAGCCCGCGTAACTGCGGGCTTTTTTGTCGTTATTACTGGGTTATCTGCTGTTAAAAGATCGCTACGATGCCGCACCATCCGGTAGCCCGCGTACGCGGATAGGCTCCCTGACGGCGTTTGCGGCAAGAAGACGTTGCAGCGCAGAAATGGCGGTATCAGTGAGCTCATGCCCCTTGGTGAGAACCATCAGCCCGTTGGTTGTCAAAATATCCTCATCCACCACCCATCCCGGAACCAGTTCACGAATACGCGCGGAGCGCACACCGGCTATGTTAGCGCGAAAATCTGACAGCGATTTAATAATGTACTCAGGAATGGGAGGCCGTGCGGCACGCATGACCTCCCACGGGCGCTCCAGGCTCTCGCCGCGTGCCAGGTGGCGTTCAAGTTCAAGAGCGGCACGAAGGAGCTGAGAACCACGGATAACTTCTACTGGGGCACTGGTCGGGGCTTCTTTGGCCTGGTGTCGGATAATCTCGGCTACCCGCTCAAGCCGTGGAATGCCTGCAACTAAACGGCTGGCCACGTCAGGATGTTCCTGCAACAGTTTTTTCTCATCGTCAGTGAGCGTTCTCTGCGCGGCATCGGCCTTCATGATATCCGCAGGAATACCGACACAACCAATCTGGCTCAGTGATGCGGCAATGGTGTAGATCCATCCGTCAGCCCAGTCGAGTTTTGGCAGTGCATGCTGAACACAGGACTGGGCAAAAGCTGCCCGCTGAAAAGCCCATGGGGCCACCATCGCCAGCACCTCTGTCATGGTTTTAACGGAAGCGGTAAGGGTTGTAGCCAGCAGTTCTTTCTCTGCACGCACCAGACGGTACTGATTAACAGCATCATTAAGCGCTGAACTGAGATCTTCGCGCGCGCAGGGCTTGCAGAGATAGCGGAATATAGCCCCTTTGTTAATGGCAGCAATGGAAGACTCCACATCGGCCTGACCGGTAAGGAGAACGCGTACGCTGTCAGGGGAAACTTCCCGTGCTTTGGCGAGAAAAGTTGCCCCGTCCATACCGGGCATACGCATATCCGACATGATCACGGCGAAAGGTTCGCTCCAGGAAATAGTGCGCAGGCCCGCATCGCCACTTAATGCGGTCACCACATCAAATTCACCGAATAGATTACGCTCCATCGCCGCAAGCACATTGGGTTCATCGTCTACGCACAGCACCCGGGGTAAGGCGGTATCAGTCATCTAAATTTTCCTGCGTGTGGGCGAGCATCTCCTGCCAGGCAGGCAGTTGATGGAGAACGCCAGTGTGTTCGAGATAGTCCGCATCCGGGACAACGTTGTTGGCGAGGGCGACCGCGATATGTACGGTGCCGGTCACGCCGAATTTATTATCCGTTAAAAGAGCAGGGTGTGCGTGATCCGCCACCGCTTCAACAATGTCCATCGGCAAGCCCCACAGAGCCAGCAGATAAGCACCTACAGCGGCATATAACGGAGTGTTTCCGCGCGTTTTTGTTGCTGCATACTCAGGTTCCCTCATTTCAGGGATAAGTAGCGCAATATGAGCAAGCAGCGCGGCGGTCGACTCCACGCCCAGGTGACCGGAAATACGGGCAGCCAGCGTTGAAGCGAGCAGGGCACGTCGTTGTAATTGGTCTATATAAGGATCCGTTCCCGCTTCAGAGAAAATATTTGAAGCAAGAACCAGCAGTTTGACCTGTTCCAGCCCCAGGTGAGTGATGGCGTTGCCAATATCATGAATATGATGGCCTCTGGAAAAATAGGCCGAATTGGCCAGCTGCATAATCTTGGCACTGAGGGCCGGATCGCTGCCAAGAACTTCGGCGATCTGCCGGGTATCGCTGCCAGGATCGGCAATCAGGCGACACACTTCGTTGAACACCTTTGGGGCGGCGGGTAACCGGCTGATACGGCCTACGATATTGACTACCGCCGGATCCTGGAACATATCGCGCAGCGCCAGAGCGCTGCTTACCATGGTCAGCAGCACTGTGCTGTCACAAGGTTTCGAAACGAAACGATGGGCAACATCCAGCATACGCAGGGTAGCATCGGGTTCAGAATAGCCAGACAGAATAATACGAATTGTGCCCGGCCAGCGGTTGCGTACCTGCGTCAGCAATTCCGCACCATCCATAAAAGGCATTCGCATATCGGAAACGACCACGTCAGCCGGCACTTCATTCAGCATTTCCAGCGCTTCATGCCCGCTGTTGGCAAAGCGACATTCCCACTCCGCATCGAATATCATCAGGGCTCGTTCAATACCCGACAGCACCCGACTTTCATCATCGACGAACATCACTTGCATCACGGTTACTCCTCGTTCTGGCTGTTGAGCGGCAACCTCAGGATAAATGTTGTCCCCACACCTTCTTCCGATTCACAGCTAATCCGCCCGTTGTGTTTGTCCACCACTGTTGAGTAGACAATGGCCAGCCCCTGCCCTGTACCTTTTCCAACGGCTTTTGTGGTGAAAAAAGGGTCAAAAATGCGTTCACGGATCGCAGCAGGGATGCCGGAGCCATCATCTTTAACCCGAATCTCCATATACTCGCCATCCAGGGCGGTGGAAATAATGATGCGGCCCTTTTCTCTGACACCTTCTTTGATTGTGTCAGCAATGGCATGCGCAGCATTCACTACCAGGTTAAGAATAGCCTGGCCAATCATATCGCGCAGGCAGGGAACCGGTTGCAAGTTCTCCGCGAACTGTGTTTCAAGTTCTGCCACGTACTTCCATTCATTGCGGGCGACGGTCACCGTGGTGTTAATGACTTCGCGTATATCAACCCGCTCTTTTTTATCGAGTGAAGGATGAGAAAACTCCTTCATTGCGGAGACGATTTTGGCGATATGCCCCAGACCTTCCAGAGATTCGTCCAGAGCGCCGGGGATCTGGCGGCGAAGGAAATCCATTTTGGATCGCTTGAGGGCTGCATCGAACTCTGCCATCACGGGATCATCAGCCATTTTTACCCGTGCGGTATCCGCCAGCAGCAGCGCGGCATCCAGTAGCTTGAGCAGCGAGACGGTGGCCCCTTTAACAAACCCTACGTTATCGGAGACGTACTGAGTAGGTGTATTGATCTCATGGGCGATACCAGCGGCAAGCTGACCAATGGATTCCATCTTCTGGGCCTGAAGCAGTTGAGTCTGAGTAAAACGCAACTCGAGCAGCGCTTTTTCAAGTTCATGCCGCTCGTTCTCCAGCTCCTTAGTCTTGTGCGCGACCACTTTTTCAAGACCTACGTTCTGCTCCATAATGGCAAAAGGTGTCGCATGGTTTTGCCTTGCCTCTTGTGCAATACGGCGTTTAAGCACGTCGATGGTTTTATCGCGCGCAGCGAGCTTACGCTGGTAATCAGAGGCGGACATTTCCGCTACAGGCGCTGCTGGAATGGTGTCTTCATGCACTGTGTTTTCCTCCAATTGCCACGCCGGTGAACGTTTGATTTACGTGTAAGCCGTTGTACTGCTCACCGTAGGTCGAAAAACCAACGACCCGGTTCTCTATCATGACACTACCGATCTGCTGCTGAAGCCCTTCCTGCTCAAACTGGAGACGGCGCAGAATACAATCACAACCGATGATAACAGTGGGTTCTGGGATGATTTCGCGCACTTTTGCAAAAGCCTGCCTGAAGGTTTGCACCGGATCTTTTGCCGCGCCAATAGCGACGATCAATCCTTCCTCAATTGCACAGTAGCAAGTGATCGAAAGGTCTTCGTTTATTTTCTGTATAGAACGAACATAAGGTTCATCACCAAAGGAGAGCACCAGGGGATTACGTGAGAAAACGGTAGGGGTTAATTCATGCACCTCCAGACCCAGAGCTTCAGCATATACCTGGGCCGCTGGTTCGCCGTTTATCTCCAGAATAAGACGTTTCTCCGGGTCAGCCTCGGTGATAATAAGTTCTACTTCACTTGGCTCGAAGTGCTGAACTTTGAAGGTGGCAACTGGATTATGGGTTTCAACGACTGCGAATACCGCAGCATTGGAAATAAAATGCCCGTTACCATCATAAATATGAGTCTTTTCAAATCGCAGATCATCCCCCGCTGAACCACCTATAATGGGAACATTGCCAATTTGTTGGTAGAGGTTAGCGGCCAGGTGTTCTTCGGCCATTGAAAGGCCGTCAACCAGTAACAGGCCGAAGCGCTGCATATTAGGTCTGGCCTCAGTGTCAGAGCGGATAGTTTCTGCAATATCAGCAACCACCGCACTGTACTCAACCAAAGGCTGAATGATAAATGAGTGAGTGCGAAAGCCTCTGCCCAGCCCGATGCCAACCAGCCCGGAGTGTTGGAACCCCTCCGTGCCAATCTGGCCTGAGGAGGTACAGCCAATACATGAGCGAGTAAAAGTTTTTTTCAATTCCTGACCCAGCACCTCCAGGTCGTAATCCGGAGAACAAAAGAACAGAACAGTGTCGATATCTTTATTATTTAACTGGCTGGCAAACTCGGCCACCGCCGCGACCGGATCCTGCAACGCACTACTGGCATATTTGGGTTGAGTATTCACGACGAGTTCTCCTGTTTCAAATTTGAAACTTTCGCCTGGGGATCAGGAATGCATTCATAAGAAATTCTGTAAGATTGCTCTGTTAAGCCAGATTATGACTTTGTCGGATAAATAGCAAACAGGTAAAGGCCCTTTTTAAGAGCTGCTTTTTTGTATTTATGAGACGAGCGTTTATAATATTAAATCCTTTGTTTTCATATCGTTAATTAAAGAGTAATACTGTTTTTCGGTATGGGATGATTCGCAGGCTTCATTTAACAGCAATTTTTTAAAGTGTTCTCATTTTTGAGATCAATTTGCAGGCGGTGATTTGGCTTAGAAAGATATTTTATTTGTAAAACCTCCTAAATTCAGTTTTAACCGAACGCAAATACTGTGATCCAGATCGCCGGTTATAGATTAAAATGAAAGATCCCCTGGCAGAGATAGTTTCGTGGAAAATTAATTTTAGCCCGGTAGATACTGAAGTATGCTTGAGAGGACACTGTTGTAATTGATAAATAAATCAGTGCTAAACCACATGAAATGACAGATGCTGCTTATTCACTTTTCCAGGAAGCTTACTATGTTTTCACTGAAAGCTCTGAGCCTGATTTTGCTCTGCATTACATTACTATCGTTAGCAGCAAGTCTGGCCCAGGCATCACGTTACAATGAGTCTGGCGGCGAGAGCTGGGCAACCGCGCGACGAGACTCATCTGGCCAGGCCCCCGATCCGCAACGCTATTCACGTATGGCGATCGTTCAGGTTTATGCCGCTCCGACCTATGGCTGGAAAGGCGCGGTGGCAGTACACCCGTGGATTATCTATAAACGTGCCGGGGAAACCCGTTACAATCGTTATGAAGTTATTAGTTGGGGAAGCAGCGACAAAGTGCGCCGTAATAGCAACATAGCGGATGCCTACTGGTACGGTGCGCGACCACGTCTGCTGGTGGAGCATCGCGGTGCAGAGGCTGAAGCGATGATCCCCAAGATTACTGCGGCAATTGCCTCTTATCCCTGGCCGCAGACCTACCATGCCTGGCCTGGCCCTAATAGCAATACCTTCCTGGCACATATCGGGCGTGAAGTACCTGCGCTGAAGCTGGATCTGCCCGCTAATGCGATTGGCAAAGATTATCGTTCATTGCTCAACCCGATAGGATTACCGCCATCCGGGCGCGGCGTTCAGGTTTCAGTGCTTGGCGTTGCGGGGGTGACACTGGGAGCAGAGGAGGGCTTAGAAATCAATCTCCTCGGGCTGAATCTGGGATTAGGTTTCTCTCCGCTGCGGCTGCGTTTACCTTTCATCGGTGGGATTGGCAGTGATAATTTGCAAAAAGAAAATTCCGTCCCCTGATCTTGTCATGCACCGTTATATTTTTCCCCACGAGTGGCATTGTTTGTGAGCAGGCACTCAGATTTGTATGGCTGTGTGCAACTCTCAATGTTAACCGTCAGCATGTTTCGCAGATCATATTATTTACCCTGGTGCTTTCCCTCCAGCCGACACAAGATAACGAAAGTTATTTTGGTTGTCAGTTGACAACTTTATTGTGACGTCTGATACTGGAGGAAAATATGGCGCGTCGTTCTCATGCCATCAAGGAAATTGAAGCCGTACTCAAGCATGCTGAACAGCAGGGCTGGCGGGTAGTGTGCGGCGGCAGTCATGCCTGGGGGAAGATATATTGTCCCTGGAACAGTGGGCATTGTCGCTGCGGAGAGTTCTGCATCAGCTGCGTGTGGAGCACACCGAAAAATGCACTGAACCATGCACGGCAGCTCAGGCGGGTTGTGGATCACTGCACAATGCGTCAGCAATTTGAACGCAATGGAAGGAGTAAAATGCCATGGAATACACCTTTACACTGAAATATCAGTTATCTGATCAGGCGGAAATCAGCGATGAACTGATCGGGCGCCTGGCCACGGCGGGCTGTGATGATGCGCTAATTGGCCTGGGTATCCCGGGGCGTATCGCTCTGGAATTTATCCGCGAGGCTCCGTCTGCTCAACAGGCAATGGAGAGCGCATTACAGCAGGTAAGCAGCGTTTTAAAGGATGCGCGACTGTTTGAAGTCTCACCTGATTATGTTGGTCTGACGGAAGTCGCTGACCTGATTGGCGTTACGCGGCAAAATATGCGCAAGCTGATGCTGGCGCATTATCTTACGTTTCCGGCCCCGGTACATGAAGGTGTTGCCACTATCTGGCATCTTTCCGATGTGCTGGCATGGCTTGCAAATCGCGGGGGCTACCGTATTCCTGCTAACGTGCAGGAAGCGGCAGCCGCTGCGTTAAACCTCAATCTCAGCAAAGAGATTAAGCGGCATCGCGTTCTGCCAGATACTCCCTGACCATTTCATCAAATGACGCATTTGCTTTAAATCCAAGACGATTTGCATAGTCGGCCTGAAAGTCACCGGGCCAGGAGTTCACGATGCTGGAGACTGTCGGGTCTTGCTGATAGCTGATACGGGACAGCACGGCATCGCCGCTGATGCGTCTGAGCGAAGCCAGCATCTCTTCTACCGTGACGGAAAGACCGCAGAGGTTGATTACCCGCCCCTTGTCCAGCGCATCCGGCCTCAGTTCATGGCAGGATATCAGCGCCTGTACAGCTCTGGCCGGGGACATCAGCCACAGACGGGTGTCCGGGGCGACCGGGCAGTTCGCAGTTTCACCGTTGAGCGGTTCACGAATAATACCGCTGGCAAAACTGGAGGCGGCAGCATTAGGTTTGCCGGGGCGAACAACGATAGTTGGCATCCGCAGACTGCGCCCGTCCAGGAAACCTTTGCGGCTGTAATCTGATAGCAGCAGATCATTAATAGCTTTCTGGGTGCCGTAGGAGCTCTGCGGCATCCAGACCTGGTCGTCAGGTACTTTGTCAGGCAGCTGGCCGCCAAACACCGCCACCGAACTGGTGGTGACTAAGCGGATGCATTGTGGCAGTGAACGTAACCTTTCCATGATGTGGCGGGTGGCATCGACGTTGATTTTCATACCGAGATCAAAATCCTGTTCAGCCTGCCCGGAAACGACGGCGGCCAGATGAAACACAGTATCTGTGTGTGCATCTATTAACGTTTCCAGCCCGGAGGGGTCACTGATATCTCCACACAGAACGGTGAGCCGCGGGTCATCGAACTCTTTTAGCGGTGTGATATCAATGGCAGTAATGCGTCGGATTGCCTGTTGCTCTCCGCGAGCATTGTACAGCGAGCCTTTAGCCAGAAGTGCAGATACCAGTTTTTTACCCAGGAATCCGGCAGCGCCGGTAACAACGATATTCATAAGTGCCTCGTTTACGTTAGCGGTTGACGATGTGGCCGGGGATCAAAAAGATCGCCGCCGCCCCCACGAAAAGCGTGCAGGAGATAATCAACATTCCGGTCAGCGTGGAGTGGGTGAGATCGGATAAGATCCCCATCAGATAGGGGGCAACAAAACCTGCCAGGTTACCAAAAGAGTTAATCAGCGCGATGCCGATGGCGGCCATCGTACCGCCGAGAAAGGCTGTTGGCAGGCTCCAGAACAGCGGCAGAGTACTTAACCCTCCAGCCGCTCCCAGTGTCAGACCGAACATGGCAACCCACAGGCTGTCACTGAAAACTGCAGATATCACCATGCCTGCGCCACTGATAATGGCAATAATCGCCAGGTGCCAGCGGCGCTCACGGTGTTTGTCGGCGCTGCGTGAAGCCACCATCATGGTGACAATAGCGGCGGCGTAAGGAATGGTGGTCAGCAGGCCAACGGTAAAGACATCTTCAACTCCAGCGTTACGTACCAGCGTAGGTAGCCAGAAGCTGACAGTATAAAAACCGGCGATCAGGCAGAAGTAAATAAAGGTCAGCAGCCACAGTTTGCCGTTGCGCAGTACGCCGCTCAGAGTTACCTGTTTTTCAGAAGGAGATGTCTGTACTGCATCTTCCAGCAGGCGGTTTTTAAGAAGTTCTGTTTCGTCGGTGTTTAACCAGTGCGCATGTTCTATTCGGTCGGGTAATAGCCATAAGACAAGAATCCCGAGCAGCAATGATGGTGTCCCCTGAATAATAAACAGCCATTGCCAGCCGGTGAATCCATAAGCGTTATGAAAAATAGTCATTATCCAGCCGGACAATGGCCCGCCTAACAGACCTGACAATGGAACAGCGGCTGCAAACAGGGCAAACATTTTGCCGCGTCGATATGAAGGAAACCACAGCGAAAGATAGAGAATGACTCCGGGATAAAAGCCAGATTCCGTCAGCCCGAGCAGAAAACGCACGCTATAAAATTGAAAAGGCGTGGTGACCAGCGCTGTCAGCGGAGCGATTATCGCCCATAAAATCAGCAGTACAGCCAGCAGACGGCGGGCACCAAAGCGATGCAGCGCAATATTGCTCGGCACCTGGAAAAAGAAAAAGCCAACAAAGAAAATGCCTGCGCCTAAGCCGTAAACTGTTTCGGAAAAGGCGAGGTCGCTCGACATCTCCAGTTTCGCGATGCCAACGTTAATGCGATCAAGATAAGCAAAGATATAACAGATGGTCAAAAGGGGCAGGATGCGCCAGACGGTTCGCCTCCATGCGTTCTCTTCCATTTCGCTGACAGGCTGTGAGGTGAGTACCGATGTTGATGGATTCATAAGTGCTTCCTTTGTCGGGTAGAGTACGAACACATCCTTTCTTCGGGCAACAGTTATCCTGCTCCCGTGGTCGCAGGGGAAACCTGCGACACAGAAGAGGCAAACTAACGAGAAGGGTTGTTAATTTTTGTTAGGATAGGTGCTTCTTAAGGGAAAATCTGCGTAATTAATCACGAAAATAACCATTAATTATCAATTTATCACAATCTGCTTAACGTTCCGTTGATTAATGCAGAAGGAAGAGAGTGGCCAGTCCGAGGAAGATAAAGAAACCACCAGTGTCAGTCAGTGCAGTAATTAATACGCTCGATCCTACTGCGGGGTCGCGTTTCATTTTGATCATCAGTAACGGGATCAGTACGCCCATCAGTGCGGCCAGCAGCAGATTCAGTAGCATCGCCAGCATCATTACGCCGCCAAGCGCCGGGTTGCCGTACATCGCCCAGGTTACGCCACCCATAATACCGCCCCAGAAGAGGCCGTTGATCAGCGCCACTCCCAGTTCACGAGCGATAAGAAACGTAAAGTTACCCGGCTCTACCTGATGCAGTGCCAGAGCGCGTACGATCATAGTGATAGTCTGGTTACCGGTATTGCCACCGATTCCGGCGACGATAGGCATCAGCGCTGCCAGTGCGACCAGTTGTGAAATAGTGTGCTCAAACAGGCCAATAACCCTTGATGCGATAAAGGCAGTGCACAGATTGATTGCCAGCCAGGCCCAGCGGGTACGTACCGATTTTCTGACCGGAGCGAAGACATCCTCCTCCGGGTTAACGCCACCCATTTTACGAATATTGCTGTCATTCTCTTCGTTGAACAGATCGACAACATCTTCGATTTTCACGCGGCCCATCAGTTTGCCTTTCGCATCGATGACGGCAGCAGAAATCAGGTTATAACGCTCAAAGGAGCCTGCTGCATCTTCGGCCTTATCATCAATAAGGAAGGTGGTGGGGCGATTGTTCATCACCTCAAACACCATTTTATCTGGCGTGTTTAGCAGGATCTCAGTCAGCGGCAGCTCGCCAAGCAGGCGATTATTTTTATCGGTGATAAACAGTTTATCGGTACCATCGGGGATGGTCTTTCTGATGCGCAGAAAACGTTGAACGGTTGCCAGTGTCACATCGGCACGAACGGTCACCAGCTGGAAATCCATAATACGACCCACGCGGTCGCGGTCGAAATGCATCACGTCCAGTACGTGCGAACGCAGCGCCGGATTGAGTGAGGTTAGCAGGCGGCCGGTTAAATCACGCGACAGATATTTGGCCAGATAGGCCTGTTCATCTATATCCAGAGGAGCGATGGCACGCAGCAGATCGCGGTCGCTCATCTCTTCAATCAGGCTTTCCCAGACGCTCTCAGATGCTTCAACCAGAACCTGGCCGCGCCGATCGTTTCCGATCAGCTGCCATAACGCCAGACGTTCATCTTCCGGGAGTGCTTCCAGCAGGTCTGCAATATCGGCAGCATGCAGCAGGGGAAGGGTACTTTTAATTTCCGCGACCTGTTCGCGGTGTGCCTCTGCTTCTGCGGCGGATTCACGCAGGGGGCGATGGTGTAAAGTATCGACAAGATCTTTATCGTTCAGCAGAAGATTAAGAATACGGCTACGAACTTCAGCCAGTTGCTGAACATGGGAAGGCGCTACAGACATAAAACATCCTTTAGTCTGGCTAAAAAGGGAAAGACGAAACGAGGTTTTAGTCTAGCTGATTTCAAACGCAAGCAAGTCTGCAAAGGCTCCGAAAAGCATCTGCTTATGGTCATCCGGCGTTGCTACTTATCGTTAACGACGCTTGTGGGGATCGCAGGTAAGTTTTTTTTCTGCTGATGATGCTCAATGGCACCGGGCACCACATAAATCAGCCGCCCTAATAAGATGATGAAACTGACCAGCAGAATGACTCGGGTCATGCGTCCGGTTTTTTGACGTTTTCTGAATGACATAGCGCTGTTCACGCAGGCTTTCCTGTTGTTTGCCCTGCAGGGCGATGGGTAATTTACGCACAGGGAGCGTCACAGGTCAATGGGGGAGGGCCATGTCAGGGCGTAAGTACGATCATCGACGCATTTTTTTTAAAGCGTAATAAATTGTACCTGTTTCTAAGTAGAGTTAATGGTTTTTAATTTGATTTAAGTCAACCTGATATAGGGTTTGGTTCATATTATAAGGCAATATTCAATGAAGTTTTTCCGATACTAATCACTATTATCGTTTGATTTATGAAGGACGCATGCGCAAAATTCTCTACAAATTCGCCTTAAATCAATGAAAAAGTCTGCCCTGCTAAAAGGCTGTGCCCGCCACTGGTGGGGGCTGCCAATGCTACTCTCCCTGCTGTTATTACCGCTGGCTTCATCGCTATCGTTCAGACTGTGGATTCCAGGCGGCTATGTTTATCTGATCTACCTGCCGCTGGCGATGATGATTGCCATGTTAATGGTGTTTGACTGGGCCGCTCTGCCTGGTATTTTTGCCGCTTTATGCCTGCATTATTTCCAGCGCTACACGGGAGTGCAGGCGATGATGATTATTTCCATCTTTATGACCACGCTGGTGCTGTGCTGGTGGGGGTATCGCAGTCAGGAAAAATCGCGCTGGTGCATCAGTTTTGGCAACCTGTATCAGGTGAGTGAGCGTCTCTTTTGGCTGGCTTTCGCTATGCCAACACTGTTTATCATTTTGAATCAATTAGTCATGCTGTCGGATATTCTTCCGGAAGAGAACTCGATTTTTGTGCCGGATTCTTCCTCCATGCATGCCCTGCTTAACTATCAATCGACACTGCTGGCCGCGCTTGCTCTGGTGCCGCTGTGCTATTTTTCAATTCGTATTTTCTGCAATCCCCGATTTCTGTTTATTTTGATATTCCGCTGTAAACGCCAGTTTTCTCCAACGGTGACGTTACGCGAGTGGCTGATCTGGATGGCGTTGTTAATTGCATCACTGATGATGCTGACGCAGCTGATAAGCACGCCGGATAATTTGGTCGCCACTGAATATGGCGTACCTATATTGCTACCGCTGATGCTGTGGGCTGCACTGCGCTTTGGCTATATTTTTACTACCCTGTGTTGGGGAATGTTATTGTTGGTGCTTTATCAGTTCCACAAGTTTTTTATCAGTTCGGCAATAGAACCCCATGGCCTGGCAATAATCTCAGCCAACCTTCTGGCCTTTACGCTCACCATCTTACTGATGTCAGATATCTGTACCCGCCAGCGGCGGTTACTGGCTAAAGCCCGGGAGATGGCAATGACAGATCCGGTGATAGGGTTGCCGAATTTGCGTGCTCTAACCCGGGATCTGGTTGCCAGCTCCGAATCTGCACTCTGTTTCCTCAGAATTCCCGATCTTGACCGCCTGAGCCGTACCTACGGTTTGCAGCTGCGCATCCAGTATAAACGCAGTCTTGCCGTGCATTTGCAGCCGTGCCTGCTGGCCGGAGAGGATATCTATCAGCTGCCCGGTTTTGACCTGGTATTACGGCTGAATACCGCCGCCCACCAGTCAAGAATTGAAGGTATAGAAGTCCGCCTTAAAGATTACCATCTCAGCTGGGATGGTCTGCCGATTCATCCGGACGTTGGCATTAGCTACTGTACGATTACGGCACCGGTCGTGCATCTTTATGAACTGCTGGGGGAGATGAGTGCGATGGCGGAAATGTCGCTACGCAGCGGTCACGCGGAAAATATGCAGCGACCACAGAGTGTCCCGGTACAGCGGCAAATCACGGGAAAGCTGGAGATACTGCATGATATTCAGCAGGCATTACTGCGCGGTGGTTTTCGTCTTATGACACAAAGGATACGTGGCGTTCGTGGCAATGACTACCATGAGATTTTGCTGGAGATGGTCACTGTGCAGGGGGAACGTATCAAGCCATCGCAGTTTATGCCGGTAGTGCGGGAGTTCGGTCTGACATGGGAAGTGGATCGGCTGATGTTGGATCAGGCGCTGGAGTTTATCCATTTTCATCGCGAAACATTCCCCGGCATTCGTCTTGCAGTTAACTTTTTCGCGGCAACCCTGTGCCGGCCACAGTTTGTGGAAGAAATTGCGTCCCGTCTCAATGAAAATGATATTGAGGCCTGGCAGCTGATTATTGCGGTTGAAGAGTCAGCGATTCTTAGCGACCACAGCTGGGGTTATCGTACTATCGCCCAGTTACGCCATATTGGCTGTCGCGTGGCGATTGATGATTTTGGCAATGGCTATTCAAGCTATGCCCGCCTGAAAATGATTCAGGCAGATATACTAAAAATCGACGGCAGCTTTATTCAGAATATGCAGAACAACAGCCTTGATTATCAGATTATACAATCTATTTGCGCCATGGCTCGTCTGAAGCGGATGCAGGTGGTCGCGGAAGGGGTGGATACGGAAGAGATGGCCGTTGAACTCAGAAAACTGGGGGTAGATTATCTGCAAGGTCGAATCGCCGGCCTGCCTGTATCGCTCAATGACCTGGCCTCTACCGAGGCAGAAGCCAGGTCAGGTGTCAGGCTTTAACACTGCCTTTTTGCGCCAGTAAAGTAGCAAAACGCAGGGAAATCCGCTGACCGTTTTCATCGGTTCTGTGCAGCTGGCCGACATTTTCGTTGTATTTAACGATATGCCATTTGCGGTAATAGTTGCTCAGTTCACCTGACTTAAAGGTGAACGGAAAGTCCAGCGTACAGGGATAGTCACTGGTGTCCATTGCGGCAACAATCAGATTGTAACCATCGCGTACTGTGCTGGCCTGCATATCTGCTATCAGCTGCGGGATAGTTTCTGGTTGTAGAAACATCATCACTACGGTGGATAATACCAGGTCGTAAGCACCGTTAAAACGCAGTGAATTGAGATCCTTTTCGGCAGTGTGGATGCCGTTAAGCTGTTCCGTTTCAATAATATGGTTAAGTCGTGCCAGGCTGGTCAGGTTTTTATCCCAGGCAGTAACCTCGAAACCTTTGCTGTTTAAATAGAGCGTGTTACGTCCGCTGCCGCATCCGACGTCCAGCGCACGTCTGCCACTAACAAAAGGCAACGCAGCGACCACTTCGGAGTGGGGAGCGGTGAGTTCATACTGCTTGCTAAAGTCTTGTTCCGTTTGTTGAGTCATAATTGTCAGTTCATTCATTTTTAGTCGGCCATGCCGTTGGCGGACTTAAAAAGGGCACCCCTGCGTTAAACAGGCAGGGGTGGGTTGATTTCACCAGCGCTTAACTCTCTTCCTGAATAGTCAGCTGCCAGCCGGTAACATCTTTCCAGTAAGTCTGTTCACGTTCCAAATCAAGCTGAACCAGATTGTTCTGGCTGAAGTAATCTTTTGGGAACGTCAGAGTCCAGTTACCGTCATCGGTTTGCAGTTGAAGCTCGCTAGGCTTGGTAGTCGCCTGACGCTGATTGTTGAGCAACGCGCCCAGACGTAACAGGAAGACCAGCGGCAGAAACTGCTTACGTTTAAACAGCGTGAGACGCGGCATATCCTCTACTTTCACGCCCTTACGATGATAACGTACCAGCGTGGCCAGCAGTGTTTGTTGATCCTGGTTAAAGCCTGGAAGATTGGTATTTTGCAGGATATAAGCTGAGTGACGCTGCATGCCGCTATGGTTAATCGTCAGCCCAACTTCATGCAGCATTGCGGCCCACTTCAGCAACGCGCCAAGCTGCGGATTCGCCTGTCTGGTGTTTTGCTCGCGCCACTGTTCATAAAGTGCTTCGGTAGTTTCCAGTACTCTGCGAGCCTGATCGCTGTCGATGGCATAATGATTCGCCAGACTCTGTGCGGTACGGCTGCGGATATCCTGGTGACGGAAGCGACCCTCCATTTCATACAGCACGCCTTCACGCAGCGCACCGTCTGACAGACGCAGCTCGCGAATGGCAAGCGCATCAAACACACCGCAGAGAATGGCGAGCCCGGGAACAAACACCCCTTTGCGTTCGTCAGAGAGACCGGGCAGGCTAAGAGCATCAAAGGATTTGTGCTTGATCACCTCGTCGTAGAGCATTTCGAGGCGCTCAGGGGTGATCAGCTTATCTTTCTCACCCATCGCCTGTAACACCTCACAGGCAGCTTTGATGGTACCGGACGCACCCAGGGCAAACTGCCAGCCCATCAGACGGTACTGCCACGCCAGAGTTTCCAGTTTTTGAACCGCCGCCAGCCGTGCACGGTTGAAGTTCTCTTTGCTGATGATGCCGCCAGGGAAATAGAGATTGGCAAAGCTAACGCAGCCCATGCGGCGGCTCTCTACCAGCTTAGGTTCGAAATCTTCACCAATGACCAGCTCAGTCGATCCTCCGCCAATATCGATCACCAGCTTACGGCCTTTTTCCGGCTGGGTATGCTCTACGCCCATAAAGATCAGACGAGCTTCTTCATGGCCGGAGATCACCTCAATCGGGTAAGGGATCACGTCGGCTGCACGCTGAAGGAAATCTTCCGCGTTAACGGCCTGGCGCAGGGTATGTGTGCCAACAATAGTGACATTTGCCTGGCTGAAACCCTGCAAACGCTCGGCGAATAGCGCCAGACAGCTTAAACCACGCTGAATGGCTTCTTCGCTCAACACATTGTTGTTATCCAGGCCGTCAGCCAGATGTACGCGCTGTTTCAGGCGACCGAGCACCTGCATTGCCCCGTCAACTACGCGGGCAATCACCATGTGAAAACTGTTCGAACCCAGATCGATGGCAGCAAATTCCTGCGGTTTGGGCGTACTTTTATGGGAAATTGGCATAGTGATTAGTCAGGTTGCTCGAGAGTTTTAATGTAATCGTAAATTGCCAGCTGTGCCCGAACCTTGCGGCGATTTCCGCGAGGGACATAACGGTTGCTTAACTCTTTATCGACGAAACGTGCCTTTAGCGTATCACTTAACAGGATGGCAATAATATCCAGCACACGCTGTTTCAGAATAGGGTCAAGGATAGAGACGGCTACTTCAATACGATAATCGATGTTGCGTGTCATCCAGTCCGCTGAGGAGAGGAATACTTTTTTATCGCCGCCGTTATCAAAAATATAGACCCGATCGTGCTCCAGATAGCGATCCACAATGCTGATCACACGAATATTTTCGCTAATCCCTTCCAGATTTGGGATAAGCGAGCACATTCCACGCACCAGCAGATTAACTTTAACGCCAACGCTGGAGGCGGTGTAAAGCCGGTCAACCAGCCCCTTGTCTACCAGATTGTTGATTTTTAACGTAATGCCCGCGCTGATGCCTTTCTGCGCATTGGCGATTTCGGCATCGATCAGCTGATACAGCATTTTGCGCGAGTTCTGCGGTGACACCATCAGATGTTCAAAGCTAACCGGTCGATAAGGGTTTTCGATAAAGTTAAACACCCGGCGCACTTCATTAGTGATGCGCGCATCGGCGGTCAGCAGCGAGTAGTCGGTGTAGATACGGGCGGTTTTCTCGTTAAAGTTACCGGTGCCAATATGGGCGTAACGGGCGATTTCACCGTTTTCCCGGCGCGAAATCAGGAACAGCTTGGCGTGGATCTTCAGCCCCGGGGCAGAGAAAATCACATGCACCCCGGCTTCCGTCAGGCGTTTCGCCCAGTGGATATTTGCCTCTTCATCGAAGCGGGCCTGCAATTCCACCACCACGGTCACTTTTTTACCGTTATAAGCAGCATGGATCATCGCATCGATGATGCGCGAATTTTTAGCCACGCGGTAAATATTGATTTTTATCGCCAAAACCGACGGATCAAACGATGCCTGGCGTAACAGTTCAAGCACGTGCTCGAAGGTGTGGTATGGGTAGTAGAGCAGGACGTCACGGTTGCGGATGGCATCAAAACCATTGCGGAAACGATCGAACCAGATATGACGTAGTTGAGGCAGCGGTTTATTCACCAGATTGGCTTTACCCACGTTCGGGAAGCTGATGAAGTCTTTAAAATTATGATAGCGGCCGCCGGGCACGATGGAGTCGTAATTGGAGATATTCAGCTTGTTTCTCAGCAGTTCAACCATCGCATCAGGCATATCGCGCTGATAAACAAACCGAACTGGTTCGGCGTTCAGGCGCTGCTTCAGGCTCGAAGACATCAGCTCCAGCAGGCTCGATTCCATCTCGGTGACCAGGTCATACTCGGCATCACGCGTCATCTTCATCGAATAGGCATTCAGGGCGTCGAAGTCAAAGAAGCCGCGGAAAATTTCGCCCAGGCAATAGCGCAGAATATTATCCAGCAGGATCATTGGTTTTCTGCGGCGCGGGGTTTCAGGCGGCAGATTGACAAAACGCGGAACTTTATCGGACGGGATTTCCAGCAGCGCATAGCGAATATCTTCGCCGCGAATGATTTCCACCGCCAGATAGGTGTAGTCATCTTTCAGGAATTCAATCAGATCGGTGTCATGATTGATCAGAATTGGCGTAATGTGCTGGCGCAGATGATGTTTAAAATAGTGGCGCAGCCAGCTTTGCTGATTAGGAGAGAGCTGGCGTTCGTTAATCAGGAAGATCTGATTTCGCGCCATCTCCAGCAGCAGGTCGTTATACAGGCTGTCGAACTCCTGGTCGGCTTTTAATACGCGCGCCTGAATTTTTTTCAGCAGATGGCGTGGCGTGCTGGGGGAACCCTGTTCCTCTCCAATCAGAATGCGTCGTTTGAGGTCGGCAAAGCGAACTTTGTAAAACTCTTCCAGATTATTGGAATAAATACCGAGAAAGCGCATACGCTCGATAAGCGGGTTAGTTTTGTCAGCCGCTTCTTGTAAAACGCGTTCATTAAAGGATAACCAGCTTAACTCTTTCTCTATATACAGCTTTTCCTGACCCATTTTTACCCCGTTCGACCGATTCAGGATGAAGGTATCCATTGTCCTGCAACATTATGGCGAGAGTATGGCAGCATTGTCCAATGCCCGGTTAATGTTGATTGTCTTATTAATCACATACGGGCAACATAGCGGCTTCGAAGCACAATGGAAATCCACTCTGATATGACTGACCGCCCAATCCCTGTTCACGATAACGCCGGGCGCCGCCGCATGATCGACAGGCTGACTCGACGTGTAGTAACGGCGTGCGGGGTGGCGATTCTGCTGGTAATGACGCTGCTGTTCTTCTGGTTGATTTGGGTGGTGGTGCCGCTCTTTATCAGTCCCGGAATGCATGCGGGCAATCAGATAAAACTCTGGCAGAGCAGCCCGGCGATTGCAATGGGTATGGACAGGCAGCAGCGCTGGGGCTGGCGAATTGATCATCAGGGCAGCGGGCGCTTTATGCCGCTCAGTGCTGAACCCCCATCTGCTGAATTAACGCTGTTACGCGGTGACATACGCGCCAGCGCCAGTGCCGACCATGAAAGCGTGCTGCTGTTGTCAGATAGCGGCGCAATGGTGCTGGTAAAACCTGATTTTCCTCAAGGGGAAGAGCCGCGCTGGAAATTCCCTCTGGGGGATGTTCCCCTCTCCAGCGGTGAAGAGCACGTTCGCCAGTTCAGCCTGGCACAGAGCGCTGATAACCGCTGGCAGGTGGCGCTGGCCACTGCCGACCACATTACCCTGTGGCGGCTGGAAGCACAGCAGCCCGCGCAGAACTCGCGCCTGAACGTACGCGATGTTGACCATCTGCTGTTATCCCCTGATGGCAGTCTGCTGTTCGCACTTTCCGGCGCTCAACTGCGCGTCTGGCGTATCGGTAACGGTGAGCCGCAACTGCGTGATTCTCTGATGCTGGCCGAACCTCCTGAAAGCATGATGTTATTAAGCGGCGGCAGTTCATTACTCATCGCTTATGATCATGGTATTTCCCAGTGGTTTGATATTGCCAGCAGCAGCGGCCCGCACCTCCGCCAGATTCGTCATTTTAACGGCGCACAGTGGCAACCTCTGATGTTTACTGAGCCTCATCGCCGCGTATTTGGCACACTCAGCCCGCAGGGGGAGCTGAAGCTGTTTGCCAGTAAGCAGGACGGTGCGATCCTGAGCCGTCAGCTTGGCGCCGGCATTGAGCTGGCGCAGTTCTCGCCGGAAGGTGACGGACTGCTGCTGGAGCGTGCCGGAAGCTGGCAGCATTATCGGCTGACTAATCCCTGGCCGGATATCAGCTGGCGCAATCTGTGGCAGAAAGTCTGGTATGAAAACTACCCGGAACCTGACTATGTCTGGCAGTCAACTTCAGCCAATGACTATTATCAGGGGAAATTTAGCCTGGTGCCGATGGTGGTGGGTACGCTAAAAGCTGCCGGACTGGCGATGCTGTTTGCCACTCCGCTGGCGCTGGCGGCTGCGATGTACACCGCGTGGTTTATGACACCTCAGCTGCGCCGCTGGGTTAAACCCTCAATCGAAATGATGGGGGCGCTGCCCAGCGTAGTGATCGGGCTGATTGCCGGTCTGTGGCTGGCACCGAAAATAGCCGACAGGCTGCTGGGAGTACTGCTGCTCCCCTTGCTGCTGGCTGGGGTGCTGTTGCTGTGTGGCTGGCTGATGCAAAAACTGCCGCCACGCTGGCGTCGATGCTGGTTTGCTGAAGGGCGCGAGGTATTGCTGTTATTACCGCTGTTATTGTTAACCGCTGTTTTTGCCCTCTGGGCGATCCCACTTGCCGAGCAGGCGCTCTGGGGACAGGGGCTGGCCGCACGTCTCAGCGTTGACTATCAGCAGCGCAATCTGCTGGTGGCGGGAGTGGCGATGGGCTTTGCGCTGGTACCCCTTATTTTTACTCTCTCCGAAGATGCTATTTTCAGTGTTCCTGCATCGCTGGGACAGGGATCGCTGGCGCTGGGTGCAACACAATGGCAAACCCTGACGCGCGTTGTGCTGCCGGGAGCTTCATCCGGAATCTTCGCCGCCCTGATGATTGGTTTTGGCCGGGCAATAGGGGAAACCATGATCGTACTGATGGCCACTGGTAACACTCCGGTCACCGACGGCGGCCTGTTTGAAGGCCTGCGTTCGCTGGCGGCCAACGTGGCGGTTGAAATGCCGGAAGCCGCAGCGGGCAGTGCCCATTATCGTATTCTGTTCTTATCCGCACTGGTGCTGCTGATATTTACGCTGGTGGTGAATACCGCTGCTGAAGTTGTGCGTCAGCGACTGCGCCAGCGTTACAGCCAGCAGGAGGTGCAGGGATGAATGCCGTGAAGAACAATCATCGCTGGCGCTGGCTTACCGGTGGAGCCGTGGCCGTCAGTTTACTGGCTTTCCTGTTGCTGATTACGCTGCTGGCCTGGCAGGGGCTGCGCTATTTCTGGCCGCAGCCGCTGGAGTTGTTCACGCTGAATACTCCGGACGGCCAGGTACAGATACTGGGTGAGGTTACTCAGCAGCAGCAGGTGTCGCGTCAGCAGCTGGTTGACAGCGGGCGGTATAACGCGGCCGAACTGCCTGACAGCGTGACGCGCTATCTGATTAAAACCGGTAATCGTGATTTTGATGCCCCTGACTTCCGCTCGGTGCTTGCAAGCGACATTATCTCCAGGGAAAAACCGCCTTATGCCATCGTGCTGCAACGGCGTAACGGGGGCAATGCCTACGGCTGGTTTGATGGCCTGCGCGAAGATCGCCATCTGTTAACCTCAAAAAATCCCGGCCAGACGTTACAGCAGCGTTTGCTGCAAACTCGTCAGCGTATTGATGAAGCGGAAAAGCTTCGTCGCAAGAATATGGCAAGACTTAATGCTCAGATGGAGACGCTGGAGCAGCAGCGCCAGCGCCAGCAAAGCGAGCAGCGCTACACTCCCGAAGCACAGTCTGTCTATCAGTCCGCTCGCGCTGAATTGCAACGCCAGTTTGCCCGTCAGACCGCCAGACTGGCAACGCTACAGCGCGAAAGTAACAATACGTCGCTGCTGCTGCGCGATGCCAGCGGTGTACAGCATGAGATCCCGTTGGCTCAAATTATTGCCGCCTGGCAGCCCAATGCCATGACTACCGGCATGAAGTGGCGCCATTTCGGCAGCCAGCTTTGGCACTTTGTCAGTGATTCTGGCGGCGGCAGCCAGGGGGAGGGCGGTGTCTTCCCGGCGATCTTCGGTACGGTGTTAATGGTGCTGCTGATGTCTGTAGTTGTTATGCCGCTGGGCGTGATTGCCGCCATCTGGCTGCATGAATATGCCGGACGCAATCTGTTAACCCGGCTGGTGCGTATTGCGGTGGTCAACCTGGCGGGTGTTCCATCGATTGTGTATGGCGTATTTGGCCTCGGCTTCTTTGTCTGGCTGATGGGCGGCAGTCTCGATCGCTTGTTCTTCTCTGCTGCGCTGCCAAACCCGACCTTCGGTACCCCCGGTCTGCTCTGGGCTTCTCTGACCCTGGCACTGCTGACGCTGCCGGTGGTGATCGTAGCCACCGAAGAGGGGCTGTCGCGTATTCCTGGCTCATTGCGCCAGGGAGCGCTGGCCCTGGGCGCGACGCAGGCGGAGACGCTGTGGCACGTGGTGTTACCGCAGGCGGTACCGGCAATGCTGACCGGGCTTATTCTGGCGGTGGCGCGTGCTGCCGGAGAAACTGCTCCGCTGATGCTGGTAGGGGTAGTGAAAATGGTGCCGGAGCTGCCGATAGACTCGCTGTTCCCTTATTTACATCTGGATCGTAAATTTATGCATCTTGGTTTCCAGATTTACGATCTGGCATTCCAGAGCCCAAATGCCGAAGCCGATCGTCCGCTGGTGTTTGCCACGGCCCTGCTGCTGGTGCTGCTGATCCTGGGGTTGAACCTGATGGCGATGTTACTTCGCCATCGTCTGCGCGAGCGCTACCGTGCGCTGATGCATTAACACGGAATTCCGTTATGAATGTGACTTTTGATGATAACGATACCGCGCTTGAGCTCGACAATCTCTGTTTGTGGTATGGCAATAAACCCGCGCTGAACAATATCAGCCTGCGGGTGCCCAAAAACCGCATTACCGCATTGATTGGACCATCAGGCTGCGGAAAATCGACCCTGTTACGCTGTTTTAACCGCATGAACGATCTGATAGACGGTTGCCGTATTGAAGGAGATATCCGTCTGCAACAGCAGTCGATCCTCAGCCCTAATCAGGATCTCTCCGCACTACGCCGGCGCGTTGGCATGGTGTTTCAGCGCCCCAATCCGTTTCCGAAAACCATATATGACAATGTGGTATATGGGCTGCGGCTGATGGGCGTACGCGACAGGCGAGTGCTGGATGAAGCAGTGGAGCGAGCTTTGCGTGCAGCGGCGCTGTGGGTCGAGGTGAAAGATAATCTGTGGCAGAACGCCCTGACGCTGTCGAGCGGACAGCAGCAGCGGCTGGTGATAGCCAGAGCAATTGCTATTGAGCCAGAAATATTGCTGCTTGATGAGCCTACATCGGCGCTGGATCCCATCTCCACGCTGGTGATAGAAGAGCTGATGACGTCATTGAAGCAGCATTTCACCCTGATTCTGGTGACGCACAATATGCAGCAGGCAGCGCGCGTCTCTGACTATACCGCGTTTATGCATCAGGGGAGTGTGGTGGAGTTTGGTATGACTGATGAGCTGTTTACGGCACCGCGACAGCGTCGTACGGAGGATTACATTACCGGAAGGTATGGTTAAACAGAGGATAATCGCGGGTCAGGCAGGCCAGACCCGCAAAGTATTAGTCGAATGCATGCCCTTCAGCGGGCAGTCGCTGACCGTCCAGCCAGGCCGCGTTATCACGCATCGTCAGGCGGCCATCAATAAACCAGCCAGCCACCAGCGGGTAAATAGCATGTTCCTGATGCTGCACCCGCGCGATGACGTCAGCTTCGCTGTCGTCGCTGAAGATCGGCACTTTCGCCTGTAAAATCACCGGGCCACCGTCCAGCTCTTCGGTAACAAAATGCACCGAGGTACCGTGCTCATCGTCGCCGTTCTCAATCGCCTGGCGATGCGTATGCAGCCCCGGGTATTTCGGTAACAGCGAAGGGTGGATATTCAGCATGCGCCCGGCATAGTGCTGCACAAAAGCCGGGCTGAGGATACGCATATAACCTGCCAGCACCACCAGATCGGGGGCGTAAGCATCCATCTCCAGCATCAGCTGACGGTCGAACGCTTCACGGTCGGCAAACTGCGCGGCAGAGAGCGCATGTGCGGGAACGTTGGCATCACGTGCGCGCTCCAGCCCTCCGGCCTCGGCTTTATTGCTGAATACGGCAGCGATGCTGCCGTTAATCCGCCCCTGCTGGCAGGCATCCAGGATTGCCTGTAAATTGCTTCCGTTACCTGAAACCAGCACGACTATGCGCTTCATGCGTTAATAACCACACGTTCTTCAGAGTCAGAGGCTTTAATCACGCCGATTTTCCACGCTTTTTCGCCTGCATCGGTCATCAGCTGTACCGCTTTGTCGGCGTCTTCCGGGCTGAGGGCAATCACCATGCCAACGCCACAGTTGAAGGTGCGGTACATCTCAAAGCGACTCACGTTACCGGCCTGCTGCATCCAGCCGAAGACCGCTGGCCATTCCCAGCTTGACTCGGAAAGCACGGCCTGGGTGTTATCCGGCAGTACGCGCGGAATATTTTCCCAGAAGCCGCCACCGGTCAGGTGGGCGATAGCATGGACATCGACCTGTTCAATCAGGCTGAGGATGTTTTTCACATAAATGCGGGTTGGTGCCAGCAGATGGTCAGAGAGAGATTTGCCTTCCAGCTGGGTGGTTTCCGGGTCAGTTTTGCTGACTTCCAGAATTTTACGCACCAGTGAATAGCCGTTAGAGTGTGGGCCGCTTGAACCCAGCGCGATCAGCACGTCGCCATCTGCTACTTTGCTGCCGTCAATAATCTCGGATTTCTCAACCACGCCGACACAGAAACCTGCCACGTCGTAATCTTCACCGTGGTACATGCCAGGCATTTCAGCGGTTTCACCGCCAACCAGAGCACAGCCCGATTGTGAACAGCCTTCAGCGATGCCAGTGATCACGCTTGCTGCGGTATCAACGTCCAGCTTGCCGGTGGCATAATAATCCAGGAAAAACAGAGGCTCTGCGCCCTGTACCACCAGATCGTTAACGCACATCGCAACCAGATCGATACCGATAGTATCGTGGCGTTTAAGATCCATCGCCAGACGCAGCTTGGTGCCGACGCCGTCAGTTCCTGATACCAGGATAGGCTCACGGTATTTTTGCGGCAGTGCACAAAGGGCACCGAAACCGCCCAGTCCACCCATCACTTCGGGGCGGCGAGTCTTTTTCACTACGCCTTTGATACGGTCGACTAAAGCATTGCCTGCATCGATATCTACGCCGGCGTCTTTATAGCTGAGAGAGGTTTTGTCGGTCACTGCGAATCCCCACGCGGTTTGCGGTTGGTGTTGTGGCTTGTTTAAGCGCGGCAATTCTAACAGTGCAGGCAAACGTTTGCGAGTGCCTTCTTACCGCGCATTGCGGATAGCTGGAATTTAGTCAATCCTTAGGGGGTTAGCAGGAGATATGCAAAGTATTGCACTAAGTCATATGGCGCTGGGGATAAATGGCGCTATAATCTCGCGATTTTTTTTTGCAGCTTAACACTCCGGGAGTACAAGAATGAAGATCGTGGAAGTCAAACACCCGCTGGTCAAACATAAACTGGGTCTGATGCGGGAGCATGACGTCAGCACTAAGCGTTTCCGTGAGCTCGCATCAGAAGTGGGAAGTCTGCTGACTTATGAAGCCACTGCCGATCTTGAAACCGAGACCGTCACTATCCAGGGCTGGAACGGTCCGGTTGAAATCGAGCAGATTAAAGGCAAGAAGATTACCGTGGTGCCTATCCTGCGCGCCGGTCTGGGGATGATGGAAGGTGTGCTGGAGCATGTGCCGAGCGCACGTATCAGCGTGGTTGGCGTTTACCGCGATGAAGAGACGCTGGAGCCGGTGCCCTATTTCCAGAAGCTGGTATCCAACATTGAAGAGCGTATGGCGCTGGTGGTTGATCCTATGCTGGCAACCGGTGGTTCGATGATTGCCACCATCGACCTGCTGAAAAAAGCGGGCTGTAACAGCATCAAGGTGCTGGTACTGGTCGCGGCACCAGAAGGGCTGGCTGCGCTGGAGAAAGTGCACCCGGATGTGGAAGTGTATACCGCGTCTGTCGATCAGGGCCTCAACGAGAAAGGGTATATTATCCCTGGTCTTGGTGATGCCGGTGATAAGATTTTTGGCACTAAATAAGTTTGCTGCGGGCGAGGCATGCCTCGCCCCTGCGCTGAATCGGGTCGTCCATCGGGGGCGGGCTTGCTCCGTCCCCGTAAATTACGGGATCGCCTGTAGGGGTCAGGCATGCCTGACCCGGTAAACGTTAAACCGGCCGGAGAGTCGGTTTTTTTATGTCTAAGGCAAACTCAAGGGGTATTAACATCATGACGCGTCGCGCAATTGGCGTACACGAGCGGCCACCGCTGCTGCAAACTATTCCACTCAGCTTCCAGCATCTTTTCGCTATGTTTGGTGCCACAGTTCTGGTGCCCATTCTGTTCCACATTAACCCGGCCACCGTGCTGCTGTTTAACGGTATCGGCACGCTGATGTACCTGTTTATCTGTAAAGGGAAAATCCCGGCCTACCTGGGTTCCAGCTTTGCCTTTATCTCTCCGGTGCTGCTGCTGTTGCCGCTGGGTTATGAAGTGGCACTCGGCGGTTTTATTATGTGCGGCGTGCTGTTCTGTCTGGTGGCGCTGATCGTGAAAAAAGCCGGAACCGGCTGGCTGGACGTGATGTTCCCTCCGGCAGCCATGGGAGCCATTGTAGCGGTCATTGGCCTGGAGCTGGCCGGTGTGGCGGCAAATATGTCCGGCCTGCTGCCTGCCGACGGCAGCTCGGCTGACAGTAAAACCATTATTATTTCCATGGTGACGCTGGGCGTGACGGTGTTTGGCTCGGTGATGTTCCGTGGTTTTCTGGCGATTATTCCGATCCTGATTGGTGTGCTGGTGGGCTATGCGCTCTCCTACGGCATGGGCATCGTCGACTGGACTCCGGTAATGAATGCGCACTGGTTTGCGCTGCCAACCTTCTATACGCCACGCTTCGAATGGTATGCCATTTTCACCATCCTGCCTGCGGCGCTGGTGGTGATTGCCGAGCATATCGGCCACCTGGTGGTAACAGCGAATATCGTGAAGAAGGATCTGCTGAAGGATCCGGGCCTGCATCGTTCAATGTTTGCTAACGGTATCTCCACCATTTTCTCCGGTTTCTTTGGCTCCACGCCAAATACGACCTACGGTGAAAACATCGGCGTGATGGCGATTACCCGTGTTTACAGCACCTGGGTCATTGGCGGTGCGGCGATTCTGGCGATTCTGCTCTCCTGCGTTGGCAAGCTGGCGGCGGCGATCCAGGCTGTGCCTGTACCGGTGATGGGCGGCGTCTCTCTGCTGCTGTATGGCGTGATCGCCGCTTCCGGTATCCGCGTGTTGATTGAGTCGAAAGTGGATTACAACAAGGCGCAGAACCTGATCCTGACCTCAGTGATCCTGATCATTGGCGTCAGCGGGGCGAAAGTTCATATCGGTGCTGCCGAACTGAAAGGCATGGCATTAGCCACGGTCGTGGGCGTGGTACTGAGCCTGCTTTTCAAAGTGATTAGCCTGCTGAACAAGGAAGAAGAGGTGATTGATGTGACGGACGAACGCAGCGATATACAGTAAATCTGATGGGGCAGCTGCGGCTGCCCCGGTCATAAAGAGATCGGCGATCCTTAGCGTTTCATGATCCTGACCGAATTGTGTTAGAATTTTCGCGTTTTCTGCCTGCTCAAACCCTGAGGTGAATCTGAACACACCGGCACAGCTCTCACTGCCACTTTACCTGCCCGACGACGAAACCTTTGCCAGTTTCTGGCCGGGGGAAAATCCGTCGCTGCTGGCTGCGCTTCAGAGCGCACTGCATCAGCAACACGGTAGCTATTTCTACTTCTGGTCGCGCGAGGGCGGGGGGCGCAGTCACCTGCTGCACGCCGCCTGTGCTGAACTGTCGGCGAAAGGCGAAGCGGTTGGCTATGTTCCGCTGGATAAACGTACCTGGTTTGTGCCTGAAGTGCTCGATGGCATGGAGCAGCTTTCGCTGATCTGTATTGATAATATTGAGTGCATTGCCGGGGACGAACCCTGGGAGATGGCGATCTTCGATCTGTATAACCGCATCCTGGAAACCGGAAAAACGCGGCTGCTGATCACCGGAGATCGTCCGCCGCGCCAGCTTAACCTGAAACTGGCGGATCTGGCTTCTCGTCTTGACTGGGGGCAGATCTACAAGCTGCAACCGCTGTCTGATGAAGATAAGGTTCAGGCTTTACAGCTACGCGCTCGTCTGCGTGGTTTTGAGCTGCCGGAAGATGTGGGCCGCTTCTTACTGAAACGACTCGATCGTGAAATGCGTACGCTGTTCGTGACGCTGGATCAGCTTGATCAGGCATCAATCAGCGCGCAGCGCAAACTGACTATCCCCTTCGTTAAAGAGACGCTGGCGCTGTAACTAGCTGCGCCAGCGGATATTTTACAAAATTTCCAGCACCTGCTCCGGTGGTCTGCCAATACGGGCTTTATCATTGACCACAACAATCGGTCGCTCGATCAGTTTCGGCTCTGCCACCATCGCGGCCAGTAACTGCTCCTCACTTAGTGCTGTATTATCCAGGCCTGCCGCTTTGTACTGATCTTCTTTAGTGCGCATTAACTGGCGTGCGCTGGTTAATCCAAGCTTCTGCAACAGTATTTTAAGCGTGGCAACATCCGGCGGAGTCTCCAGATAGAGGATCACCTGCGGCGTAATGCCCCGGCCGGTAAGCAGCGCTAAGGTCTCACGGCTCTTGGAGCAACGCGGGTTATGGTAAATCTGTACCTCAGACATGGCTATCCTTAGTGTTTATTTAATGTTTCTGATACTGACGGAAGCGTTCCTGTAAATGGCGTAGCTGGTCAATACGTGCGTCATAGCGAGCCTGCTTGAGGCTGCCAAGCGGTACGGCGGCGCTGGCACTGCTCAGGCTGCGAATCGCCTGGTCAAGCTGACCGCTTAATGCCAGACCTTCAGCACGTGCCGCCTGCTCTTCATCGCTCAGACCCTGGTCAGCAGAGGCCTGGGCCAGTAAATCCCAGCCATTCGGATCGTCTTTGTTCGCCCAGGTGTAGCGGTAAAGTACCTTACTGGCATTCGCGGGTTGTTTTGCCTCAACATAGGCATTGGCGAGGTTAAGCTGTAAGACCGGGTTGCTGTTAACCCCTTTCACCGCCAGCAGACGGTTGATCGCCAGCTGCGGCTGCTTCAGTCCGATATCAATGTCGGTCATGATATCCAGATACCAGAGGTTGTCCGGCTGTTTTGCCAGCAGCGGAGTGATAATCGTGCGTGCCTCAGCAAATTTATTCTCTCCCAACAGCAGCACTGCTTTGCCATACAGCGCGGCAGCCTGTTCGCGGCTGTTGCCATTTGTGAGTGAGGTGAGCAGATCGCTGGTCAACTGGTTCTCGCCGGTGGAGAACATCCCCAGCGCCCTGACTTTCGCCATATAATAATCCTGCGAGGATTGCACCACGACTCGTTTCATCTGGTTAGCGCGGTTGCGCGCATCGGCCAGACGGCTATCCGGCAGGGGGTGGGTCAGCAGCATTTCCGGAGGTTTTGACGCGTAGCGTGAGGCATCCGCCAGTTTTTGCAGGAAGTCAGGCATCGCTTCCGGATCAAAGCCGGCGCGCTGCAGTACCTGAATACCGATGCGATCCGCTTCCTGTTCGTTCTGCTGGGTAAAACTGATAATCCCCTGCTGTGCCCCCGCGAGGGTGCCGCTCAACGCTGCCATCCCCGCCTGCGGGCTGGCCATGGCCAGCAGAATCGAACCCAGCGCGCCGACCCAGGTGAGAGGGGCATTACGCTGCTGCTCTTCCATTGCTCGCGCCAGGTGGCGTTGGGTGACGTGGGAAATTTCGTGCGCCATTACCGAAGCCAGCTGGCTCTCGTTATCGCTGTAACGGAACAGGGCTGAATGCAGCACTACGTTGCCGCCAAAGAATGCGAAGGCGTTTATCTCATCATTACGGATGAGATAAAAATGGAAGGGTGTTTTCACCGACCAGGCGTGGTTCACCAGGCGCTGGCCTAACTGATTGATATATTGAGAAAGCAGCGGGTCGTTGATAATAGGTGCACTGGCACGGAGCTGGCGTACATAAAAATCGCCCATCGCCAGTTCCTGATTAATCGACAACGTGCCACCCGCAGTGGTACCGATATCCGGCAGGTTATCGCTGATGTCTGCGCGGGCTGGAAGCAGGCTGCTCGTCAGAAGTGTAACCAGCAGGGAAGCCAACAGGCTTTTCTTTAATCGGATAGACATAAGCAAACCCTAACAAGGAAGTCCAGTTTCTGACCGGCAACGCGCCGAAATGTTCTGCTGAGTAGATAAAGATAATCTACTAATTTCACATCTTAACCACAGCCCGGAATGAATGAAATGGCTAAAAAATTGATGCCGGTTAGCGCTGGTGCGTTAAGCACTCTAAGTTGCGTTAAAAAATTGAATAGAGCGGCCGAGGATTTTTCCCCATAAACACCCGCAGCAGGCCTCTTAAAAGAGAGTACTGAATTTAAAGTTAGGTAAATTTAATCAGTTTTATTGATAGTGGCACGCAAATTGACCAGGTGAAATCCTAAAAAAAGCCCGATCGTCACCGGCGAGCAAAAAGGCGACATAAGTAAAATTTTTATATGCGAGCGGCTCAGTAAAGAGTGCCGATCCAGTAGTAAGTATAAAGTGAGCGCTTGTCCTTCATCAATAACAACATGCTGAAACAGCTTGCGATGAAGTTACTGTGGTTTGCTGTGGCGCTGTATTACAGGGGCTGTTATCCGCCATTGTTCCCGCTGGCTGCACAGTGCCGTTTGCATACTATTTTCACGCGAAACTATACAGCCACTTTGATGGAAATCGCGGCTAAGGGTTATCGGAACGCTGTGGTATATCTCACTCACCAGATTGTCTTGCGGAGAGTTTTTTATGCGTTCTGTAGTTTCATATGTGCTGATAGCGGCCGTCGCCGGTTTTGTCGGGGCAAGCTTTACCAAAGCCCCTGAGCTGTACGACAAGATTAGCAATCGGGTGACTCCGGTCAACGAACCTGAGGGGTTCTGGGCAACGCCCGCCATCGATGGCTACGGTAAAATGCATTACGAGGCGGATGTTGCCTATAAACCGAATATTAACGATAGCAATAAGATCGTTTTCCAGATTACTCGCGCTGAAAATGCTCCGCAGGATACTAACCTGGGACTGGAGCGCGTGGCACGGGTGGTTAACCTTTATGTCGCGTCCGGGGTTCCTGCGGAGAATTTGAAGTTTGTGGTGTCAGTAACGGGAGAGGGTACCCCGGCGATGCTCAATAATGAGCAGTATCACCGGATTTATGGCATTGATAATCCTAACCTCAAGCTGATTGGCGCTCTGCGTGCTAAAGGCGTGGATGTATCGGTATGCGATCAGTCCGTGGCCTTCCATCATTTCCACAGCGACTGGATCGATCGTTCGGTGACCCATGCGCTCTCCAGCCCGACCACGGTTTCAACTCTTGAAAACCAGGGCTATGCCTTCCTGGCGATGTAAACCGCTTGTTTTTGTGCGGGCTGCCGGCCCGCCATATCATGATTTCCGCGCTATCAATTCCCCGGATACACCTCAACAAATGTGACTTTAACTAAAATATTTCTCGACTCAAGAGGGGGGAGAATATTCCCAAATCGGCTGAGAGGTGTACAATTGGCACGTGCTTTACCAGGGCATAATTCGCACTCTATAAATGTAAGGCGCTGATAATGATGTTTTTCACAACGGTGAGTCCATGTTGAGGCTATCGCGGCCAAAAACAGACTTGCGTACTCTTATTACGTTGCTGGCAGTTGCCAGTATCGTTATCACGCTCGCCAATTCTCTCTACGCCAGCTGGCGTGTGCAGCGCGATGTGCTGATCGGCAATACCCTCGAATCAAACCGGGTGTATGCCACTAAGCTGGCCTCAACCACCGAGGTCTTTTTCCAGCTCGCTGAGTCGCAGCTCTCTTACAGCGCCAAAGTATTGGGGCGCGGCCTGGACAATGAAGCGAATTTGCAGGATGAGGTCGATCGCCTGCGCGAGCAAACTAACAGCTTTAACTCGGTGGTGATTGTTGATGCCAGCGGGTGGGTGCGTGCCATCTCACCGGAATCGCTGATGCTGAAAGGCATGCACCTTAGCTCCAGTGCGGCAAAGCAGGCGTTGAAAGAGCGCAAACCCCTGATCAGCCAGCCAACGCTGTCAGCGGCTAATAACCTCCTGGTATTTGTCTCCTGGCCTATCTGGTCGAAAACCGGCAGCTATCTGGGCTACGTCGGTGGCTCCATCTATCTGAAAAAGAAAAGTATCCTCAACGTTCTGCTGGGTGAACAGTTCTATCGCGATGGTTCATCGTTGTATGTTATTGACGGTAAAAACCAGGTGTTATATCACCAGGATCGCCAGCTGATCGGGAAAACCATTGATCCCCTCATCAGCAATGAACAGCGTAATAAGGCCAGCAACGGTAACCAGCAGGTGACGGCAGAAGACGGCGAACAGATGCTGGCAGGCTATGCCAGTGTACCCACCGCGGGCTGGACTATTATCGCGCTCAAACCGACAAAGGCCACGCTGGCGCCGCTCAATAGTCTGCTCTTGAAGGTGCTGAAACATTCGGTACCCTTTGCTCTGCTGACGCTGATTATTGCCCTGATCCTCGCACAGCGTATTGCATTGCCGCTCTGGCAGCTGGCGCGTAAAGCCAGCCAGATGGATACGCAGAATGTGTCGAAAGAGATTAGCGGTATCCACTCCTGGTATTATGAGTCGTCGCAGATAAAACGTGCGCTGCTGGCCGGGATTTCGCTGATGCAGGATAAAATCGGGCGGCTTAAAAGTGAAGTACAGACCGATCCGATGACCAGCCTGCTGAACCGCCGTGGCCTTAATGCAGTACTGGACTATTTTCTTGCGACCAGTCAGCCTTTTGCCGTGCTGGCGTTGGATATCGACTACTTTAAGCGGGTCAACGATACGTTTGGTCACGATGCGGGTGATACGGTAATTAAAACCGTGGCACAGCAGCTGGAGCAAAGTGCCCGACAGACCGACGTGATCTGCCGTAACGGCGGTGAAGAGTTCCTGATGATTCTGCCGGGTGCCGATCGCGATGTGGCGTCCATGATTGCCGAACGGGTGCGTAAGCGTATTGAAGTGCTGTCGCTGGATCCTGTGGGCCATATTACGATTTCAGTGGGGGTGGCCTTCTGGTCCCCGCAGAGTGGCGATGGCATGGATCACACCTTCAAGCTGGCTGATGAAGCGCTGTACCAGGCAAAAAATGCCGGGCGCAATCGGGTGAAGGTGGCGAAAAATTTTACTAAACCGCCTGCCGTCGTGCAGGTACAGCCGCAGTAGTTTTTACGCCCGCTCTTGCATACGCATGGGCGGGCCGTATCAGGTACACTCTTTTCCATCTTTTTTCAGGCAAGGACTCCCATGCTGCAACTTCTAATGCAGTGGTATCGACGTCGTTTTAGCGACCCACAGGCTATCGCGCTGCTGGCGATTTTGCTCGCTGCTTTCTGCATTCTGTTTTTCTTCAACGGGCTACTGGCGCCGCTTTTGGTTGCTCTGGTGCTGGCTTACCTTCTTGAATGGCCAACGGTGCGCCTTGAGCGTTTTGGCTGTTCACGCACCTGGGCGGTGACCCTTGTGCTGATTGTCTTCGCAACGTTACTGCTGATCCTGCTGTTGGTGGTGGTTCCCGTGGCCTGGCAGCAGGGCATCAACCTTGCCCATGAACTGCCAACGATGCTGACCCGGCTCTATCAGTTCGCCATGCGCCTGCCGGAGCGTTTCCCTACGCTGATGAGCGTGGGTATTGTTGATATCGTGGTGGAAAACCTGCGCAGCCGCCTGAGCGGGCTTGGCGATCAGTTAGTGAAATATTCGCTGGCATCGCTGGTGGGCCTGATGACGCTGGCAATTTATCTGGTGCTGGTACCGCTGATGGTATTCTTCCTGCTGAAAGATAAAGAGCAGATGCTGAATGCCATCCGGCGTGTCCTCCCTCGTAACCGTGGCCTTGCCGGTCAGGTATGGGTTGAGATGAACCAGCAGGTGTCCAACTACATTCGCGGCAAAGTGCTGGAGATGGTGGTGGTAGGGGTAGTCAGCTGGATAGGCTTCCTCGCTATTGGCATGAACTATGCGCTGCTGCTGGCGGTGCTGGTGGGCGTTTCAGTGCTGATTCCCTATATCGGAGCCATGGTGGTCACCATTCCGGTGATTGGTGTCGGGCTGGGGCAGTGGGGATTGTCCGGTGACTTCTGGACGATGATGATCGTCTATCTGGTTATCCAGGGGCTGGATGGCAATATTCTTGTGCCAGTGCTGTTTTCAGAGGCGGTCAACCTGCACCCCTTGGTGATTATCTTATCCGTAGTGATTTTTGGTGGGCTGTGGGGATTCTGGGGTGTGTTCTTTGCTATACCGCTGGCAACACTGGTGAAAGCCGTAGTGCACGCCTGGCCGGATGAGCTGTATAAGGAATAACAGTCGTTACCGGCATGCTGAAAAAAAGCCGCCTCGTTAGCGAGCGGGGCGGCTTTTCAGACCAGAACAGGCCTTTAATCGGATTTCACCCGCATCGAATCATGCTGATTTCAAATAATCCATGACGATATCGTGGTGGTTGCTGGTTTTGAAGTCATCAAAGACCTTCTCAACTTTACCGTCTACGCCGATCAGGAAACTGACGCGGTGAATACCATCATAGGTTTTACCCATAAAGGTTTTCTCTCCCCAGATGCCAAACTCTTCGCAGACCTTGTGGTCTTCATCAGAGAGCAGGGTGAAGTTCAGCATCTCTTTCTCGACAAAGCGAGACAGTTTTTCCGGCTTGTCGGTACTGATACCTAATACGTCTACTCCGGCCTCTTTCAGCTCATCCATGCTGTCACGCAGACCGCATGCCTGTACGGTGCAGCCTGGCGTCATCGCTTTCGGGTAGAAATACACCAGAACGCGCTGTCCCTGGAAGTCGGATAAATTTACTTGTTCGCCGTCCTGATCGGGCAAGCTAAATTTCGGTGCAGTATCACCGGCTTTCAGTGGATTCATCACAACTCTCCGTTTTTTTTCATCATGCTATGGATAAATTTGCGCACTTTCTCTCCCGGCAGGTCAGATTTTATGCCCCGTGATGAGAAACTGCCTTAATAGTGCCTTGAGCATGGAGTTCTGTACAGAGTCGGTTAAACGCCAGCTCAATAAATGACGCATCCTGACTGGCCGGGCTGTGTGCGGTTATCTGAATATAGAGCAATGGCGGTTGATTTTCATCAGCTGGCTGAGTTCGTGAGACCAGTTCCGCAATATTCATCTGGTGTGAGTCAAACAGGTCGGTGAAGCGTTCAATAATATGCGGTGAGTCGGTAACATCCACCTGCGCCCATATTGTCACGGGCATAGGCGGGCGCGAACTGGCGCTGGTACGTTTCATTACGATCAGCAGCTCCATCTCGGCGCCTTTTAACGGCAGGGTCGATTCAATCAGCGTGATGGCATTCCAGCTGCCGGATAACAGCATGATAAACGTGAATTCGTCACCCAGCAGAGCAAGACGGCTATCTTCAATATTACATCCGCAGCTGCTGACATGGCGGGTGATGGCATTGACGATCCCAGGGCGGTCAACCCCAAGTGCGGTGATAACCAAATGTTGTTGCGATGACTGCGACAAAATCAACCTTCCTGTCTAAATTCTAATAACTATAAGGTAAACATAAAAAAAACTGCTGACAAGCGCTTGAGCCGCCCGACACTATTGCTTTTACTGCTCGGACAAACGTACCATGAAGCAATTGTTTGTCGAGGGGATGACTAATGTTCACGGGAAGTATTGTTGCACTCATAACGCCGATGGATGACAAAGGTAATGTCTGCCGTGCGAGTTTGAAAAAACTGATTGACTACCATATTGCCAGCGGCACTGCGGCAATAGTTTCTGTGGGAACCACCGGCGAATCTGCCACCCTTAGCCATGAAGAACATGGTGATGTGGTGATGCTGACGCTGGAGCTGGCAGATGGTCGTATTCCGATCATTGCCGGAACGGGGGCCAACGCCACGGCTGAAGGCGTCTCGCTGACCAAACGTTTCGAAAATTCGGGCGTTGTGGGCTGCCTTACCGTCACCCCTTATTACAACCGTCCTACCCAGGAAGGTCTGTATCAACACTTTAAAACCATCGCAGAAAGCACCGCGCTTCCGCAAATGCTGTATAACGTACCGTCGCGTACCGGTACAGATTTACTGCCGGAAACCGTCGGTCGCCTGGCCAAAATAAAAAATATTATCGGAATCAAAGAGGCTACCGGGAACTTATCGCGGGTAAGTCAGATCCAACAGCTGGTAAATGAAGATTTTGTGCTGGTGAGCGGCGATGACGCCTCATCGCTGGACTTCATGCATCTTGGCGGGCACGGCGTTATTTCCGTGACGGCGAACATTGCTGCACGCGAAATGGCTGAACTCTGTGCACTGGCACAGCAGGGCAACTTTGCTGAAGCCCGTATTTTGAACCAGCGTTTGATGCATCTGCATCACAAACTGTTTGTGGAACCGAATCCTATTCCGGTGAAATGGGCCGCGAAACAATTAGGATTAATAGCAACCGATACGCTGCGTCTGCCTATGACGCCGCTGACCGATGCCGGTGGTCCGGTTGTTGAGCAGGCACTGAAAAACGCTGGCCTGCTTTAAATTTAGGGAGAATTAATGGCTTACTCAGTACAAAAGTCCACGGTAGCGAAAGTGGTGGGACTTTCGTTGGTAATGCTGCTTGCAGCATGTTCTAACGATCAACGTTACAAGCGTCAGGTGAGCGGTGACGAATCCTACCTTCAGGCAGCCGATCTTAGCGATCTGCGCGCACCTGCTGGCATGATCCTGCCGCTGCAAAATGGCGACTTTGATATACCAAACGTCAGCAGTAAAGGGCAGGTGGGTAAGCAGTTGGATATTCGTCCACCAGCTCAGACGCTGGCACTGATGAACGGCACCCGCAGCCAGTTCGCGGGTAATACCGGTACGCTGTTGGTTGATAGCCGTAGCGGCTCAATCTGGCAGCAGGTTGTTGATGTGGTACAGGCTGCGAAGTTCCCGATTGCCGATCGTCAGGATGCTCGTCAGACGCTGACTACCGACTGGGTTCAGTGGAACCGTGCTGATGAAGACAACCAGTATCGTGGTCGTTATCAGTTAAGCGTTCAGCAGCAGGGCGGTCAGCAGGCGCTGACGGTTAAACTGCTGGAGCTGCAACAGCAGGATAAAGTCGTCACATCTCCGGTGCAGATCCAGCGTTATACCGCGCAGATGCTGAACGAAATCAGTGCGGGTCTGGATAAAATTGAAACTGGCCGTGAAGATGCGGCTGCCAGTCGTAGCCCAACGCAGATTGATGTGCAGAGCGGTGCTGATGATACCGGCCTGCCTAACCTGATCCTGCGTGCACCGTTCAACGTTGTCTGGCAGCGTCTGCCGGCCACGCTGAAACGTATTGGTATGGAAGTGACTGACAGCAACCGTTCACAGGGTAGCCTGAACGTGACCTACAAAGAGCCGGGTAGCGATACCTTTGACTCTCTGGGTGCCAAAGATCCTGAACTGGCTAATGGTGACTACAAACTTCAGGTCGGTGACCTTGATAACCGTAGCAGCTTGCAGTTCCTGGATCCGAAAGGTCATCCGCTGACCCAGTCGCAGAACGATGCGCTGGTGGCGGTGTTCCAGGCCGCATTCAGCAAGTAATACAGAAGGCCAGAGCGACTCTGGCCTTTTTTATTTGGTATTACGTAAACGATTGCTTCGGTTTTTTAGCTGCGGAACATATAATTCCGCCATGCAAAATTTTAACGGGACGGCATCGTCGCCGGCCTGACAGTTTCACTTATATCGTTTGGAGTTAAACAAGATGCAGAAAAAAGCTGAGTTGTATCGCGGCAAAGCGAAAACCGTTTACAGCACCGAAAACCCGGATCTGTTGGTACTCGAATTCCGCAACGATACGTCAGCGCTGGACGGTGAGCGCATCGAACAGTTTGATCGTAAAGGAATGATTAACAATAAATTTAATTATTTCATTATGACTAAATTGCAGGAAGCCGGGATCCCCACGCAGATGGAAGCCCTGCTCTCTGATAATGAAGCGCTGGTGAAAAAACTGGATATGGTGCCGGTGGAGTGTGTGGTGCGTAACCGTGCTGCCGGCTCGCTGGTAAAACGCCTGGGCGTGGAAGAGGGCCTGGTGCTCAATCCACCCTTGTTTGACCTGTTCCTGAAAGACGATGCCAAACACGATCCGATGGTTAACGAATCTTATTGCGAGACCTTCGGCTGGGTGAGCAAAGAGAATCTGGCGCGGATGCGTGAGCTGACTTACCAGGCAAACGACGTACTGAGCAAGCTGTTCTCCGATGCGGGTCTGATCCTCGTTGACTTCAAGCTGGAGTTTGGTCTGTTTAACGGCGAAGTGGTGCTGGGCGATGAGTTCTCTCCTGATGGCGCCCGTCTGTGGGACAAAGAAACCCTGAACAAGATGGACAAAGACCGCTATCGTCAGAGCCTCGGTGGCCTGATTGAAGCTTACGAAGAAGTGGCAAATCGTTTGGGTGTGAAACTCGACTAAAGCGACTGTTCATTGGGGCTGATATCTCTCAGCCCGTCACCCTATCTGAGGTCAGGCTTGCCTGGCCTTTTGCGTTAAATCCCTCTGCTCCTCTCGTTTTCTGGTGTTCCCCGCTGCGTCAGACTAAAATCCACTGATATGTTGTTGTAATGCTCACGAGGGAAAATCTATGCGCTGGCAAGGGCGTCGCGAAAGCGACAATGTGGAAGATCGCCGTAATGAATCCGGTACCGTAGGCGGCGGGCGCATACGTATTCCGCGTGGCAAAGGAGGAATCGCTCTGCTGATTCTGGTCGCGGTTGCCAGCTATTATGGCTACGACCTTACGCCGCTGCTGACCGGAGATGGCAGCTCGCTGTCACAGACCACTCAACAGCAGCAGCGTTCAACGCCGAAAGACGATGAAGCGGCGCAGTTTACCCGTACCATTTTCGCTATGACGGAAGATACCTGGCAGAAACTGTTTCAGAAAATGGATAAACCCTGGAAGTCGCCTGTTCTGGTGATGTACCGCAACCAGACGCCGACCGCCTGCGGTAGCGGACAGTCAGCGATGGGGCCGTTCTACTGCCCTGCGGACAGCAAAGTCTATATTGACCTCTCTTTCTATGACGAGATGACCAGCAAACTTGGTGCCGGTGGTGAATTTGCTCAGGGCTATGTCATCGCCCATGAAGTGGGGCACCATGTGCAGCACCTGCTGGGCATTGAGCAGAAAGTTCGCCAGATGCAGCAGGGAGCCAGCCGGGTAGCGGTGAACCAGCTGTCGGTGAAAATGGAACTTCAGGCGGACTGCTTTGCCGGAGTCTGGGGGCACTATATGCAGCAGGAAAGTGTGCTGGAAAGCGGCGATCTTGAATCGGCATTGAATGCAGCCCAGGCCATTGGTGATGATCGCCTGCAACAGCGCAGCCAGGGACGGGTTGTGCCGGACAGCTTTACCCACGGCACCTCGCAGCAGCGTTACACCTGGTTTAAGAAAGGTTTCGATAGCGGCAATCCGGGCCAGTGCAATACCTTTGCGGGTTAGCGCGGATGAATGAGATTGTTACGGCGACAGCGCAGATCGAACGGCAGGGCTGGCGGCGTTTACTGGCAATCAGTGGTGAAGCGGCATGGTGTGCACAGCAGGCCGCTGACCTTATGGCGCAGCTGCCCGGTGACTGGCTGTGGGTAGGAAATAATACGCCGGAACGCTCCCTGAGCTGTGCGCCGCAGGCCATACGTACGCTACTGGGGCGCGAGTTCAGACATGCCGTGTTTGATGCCCGTGACGGTTTTCATGCGGAAGCTTTCGCCGCACTGGCGGGTACCCTGTGTGCAGGAAGCTGGCTGGTGCTGCTGTTACCTGAATGGGAGAGCTGGGCGCAGCGTCCGGATGCTGATTCACTGCGCTGGAGCGAGGGGGACTGCCCCTGTGCCAGCACTCACTTTGTACATCGCTTTCAACAGCTGCTGCTTGCCGATGAGCGTGCGTTATTGTGGCGTCAGCACGATCATCATCCTATCTCTTTTGTTGCCCCACAGCCGGAGCACTGGCAGACGGATAACCGTGGTCAGCAGGCCATTCTCTCTGGACTTCTTAACGCCGGGCCAGGTATTTATGCGCTCACAGCGGCTCGCGGGCGCGGGAAGTCTGCACTGGCCGGGATGCTGGCAGCTCGCTGGCCGGGGCGCAGCCTGGTAACAGCGCCAGCTAAAGTATCCACGGATGTGCTGGCGCAGTATGCCGGAGAGCGGTTTGAGTTTGTGGCACCGGATCGGCTGCTGGCAGACGCAGAGCAGCTTGCTCCCGGCGTTGACTGGCTGCTGATTGATGAGGCGGCGGCGATCCCGGCACCGCTTTTACAGCGGCTGGTGGCGTTATTTCCCAGGGTATTGCTGACCACCACCGTGCAGGGTTACGAAGGCACCGGACGTGGTTTTATGCTGAAATTCTGCGCGTCACTGGCTGACGTGACTCATTTCCAGCTTGATATGCCGTTGCGCTGGGCGGCGGGCGATCCTCTGGAGCAGCTGGTCGCTGATGTGCTGCTGTTTGATGATGCTGTTGCGCCGCCGCAGCAGAGTACACCGCACTACGTCTCGCTGATCCAGGATGACTGGCTGCGTCAGCCTGGGCGGATGGCGGCTGTCTATCAGTTGCTAACCAGCGCTCACTACCGTACTTCACCGCTCGACCTGCGCCGGATGATGGATGCGCCCGGGATGCATTTCCAGGTCGCCATGCAGGGAGAGAGCGTGCAGGGGGCGCTGTGGCTGGTGGATGAGGGGGGATTATCAGCGGAGCTTGCGACAGCGGTATGGGCAGGCAAACGCCGTCCGCGTGGGAATCTGGTTGCTCAGTCGCTGGCGGCCCATGCCGGTTCGCCTGAGGCAGCCCGGCTTCGCTCGCGGCGTATCAGTCGTATTGCTGTCTCTCCCCAGCTCCGCGCACGTGGCATTGGCCGCCAGCTGATCGTTCATGGCCTTGAATATACCCGGGGACTGGATTTTCTTTCGGTCAGCTTTGGTTTTACGCCGCAGCTGTGGCGTTTCTGGCAGCGCTGTGGTTTTCATCTGGTGCGTATTGGCAGTCAGCTGGAGGCCAGCAGCGGCTGTTATACGGCGATGGCGCTGCTGCCTCTTAGCCCTGCCGGGCAGCAACTGACGGCCTCGCTGGCAGAACGACTGGCACGGAACGGTTACTGGCTTCGGCAGCAGTTAGATCCTGATGGGCTGCCGCTGGCGGATAAGTTTGAACCGGAGCTAACGGACGACGACTGGCTGGAGCTGTCCGGTTTCGCCTGGGCGCAGCGCCCTTATGAGGCCAGCTATGCAGCGCTGGGGCGTCTGGTCAGTCAGGATGGCGTAATGCTGCCGCTGCTGCGTGCGGCCCTGCTGGAACGGCGTTCAGCGGCTGATATCTGTGCCGGGTTTAGATTTTCCGGACGCAAAGCATTGCTGGATGCCTGGCGTCAGGAGGCGCAGCAAGGGCTGGCAGCGCTGGACGCTGCACGTGCTGAGACCTGCCAGCAGCAGATTAACTCGTTGCAATAAATCCAACATCATCGTCAAAAAATCTCCATGTTCTTCCTGGTTCAGGGGCGTATGATCGCTTCATTGTATTGAGGAGGCTCTGATGAAAAATAACCATGTTGTTGTCCATAACCCGTCGTTACCGGCTACGCAGCTGTTTCTGCTGTATCACGCCGCTGGCGATAATCCGGTAGCGATGGGTGAGATTGGCCGATGGTTTGTCGGGGCATTTCCACGTGCGCTGGTGGTCAGTATCGGCGGGCCTGAACAGGATGCAGATGGCGGATCCCGCTGGTATAACCCTTCAGCGGATCGTCCTTCACAGGACGTGGCAGAAGTTATGGATGGATTTATCGCCAGCGTTCGCCACTGGCAGCAGCAGAGTGGAGTGAAAGCAGATGCCACCGCACTGATCGGTTTTTCTCAGGGAGCGACGATGGCGCTGGAAGCGGTGAAGGTGCAGGGTGGGCTGGCTGGGCGGGTCGTGGCATTTAGCGGCCGCTATGAAACGCTGCCGCAGCAGGCTGGCACGCGTACCACAATTCATCTGATCCACGGCGACAACGATACCGTACTGCCGCTGACCCATGCACTGGACGCCGAGGAACGGTTAACCGCCCTGGGCGGTGATGTGACGCTGGATATCGTTGATGATTTGCCTCACGCCATCGATGACCGCGCGATGCAGCTGGCTCTTGAACGCCTGCAATTTACCGTACCGCGCCGTTACTTTGATGAAGCATTTAGCGGCAGTAAGCCGGGCGATGATGATGTGATTACGTTGATCTAACAAGGAGCGGGTTGAAACAACCCGCTCACTCATTCTCGTTCGCTGGTAATGGCTTCACGCAGGATCGCGTTTATGCGCGTTATTTCTTTTTCGGCCAGTCGTCTTCGTCATCCCACTTATCGTTGAAGTCACGATGTGGAGGCAGCTCGGGTTTATTATCGAGAAACTTTTTGTGATCGATACGCTTCAGATCTTTGTAGACGTTCATCAGCACGCCAACCATCAGCAGGATCACCAGGATCCACCAGTAATGTTTTATAAATTCCATCATTTCACCCTTATGCGATCAGCTGTTCCATGATCCGCTGGTACATGCGGCTAAGAAGCTGCAAGTCAGCGGCTTTTACGCATTCATTGATTTTATGGATGGTGGCATTCACCGGGCCAAGCTCCACGACCTGCGCACCCATGCGGGCGATAAAGCGCCCATCGGAAGTGCCGCCGGTGGTCATCAGCTGTGGCCTGATCTCATTATAGTGCTCAACTGCATTGACCACCGCATCAACCAGCTTACCGCGTGAAGTCAGGAATGGCTGCCCGGAGAGCTTCCACTCAATGCTGTAGCGCAGCTGATGGCGATCGAGCAGTTCTCCGACGCGCTGCTGAATCAGAACGTCGGTCAGCTCGGTACTGAAACGGAAATTAAACTGCACAAAGCAGTCACCGGGGATCACATTGTTGCTGCCGGTTCCGGCCTGTACGTTAGCAATCTGCATACTGGTTGGCGGAAAGAATTCATTGCCGCGATCCCACTCGGTGGCAACCAGTTCATTTAGCGCTGGCATCGCGCGGTGCACCGGGTTGTCGGCAAGATGCGGATAAGCCACATGGCCCTGTACGCCGTGAATCGTCAGATTGGCAGTAATCGAGCCGCGACGGCCATTCTTCACCACATCGCCCACGACTTCAGTACTTGAAGGTTCACCTACCAGGCAGTAATCCATCCGTTCATTGCGGGCCATCAGCGCTTCCACCACCTTGACGGTGCCGTTTGTCGCACTGGCTTCCTCGTCGGAGGTAATCAGGAATGCCAGACGGCCTTTATGCTGCGGATGAGCAGCAACAAAACGTTCGGCGGCAACCACCATCGCTGCCAGCGAGCCTTTCATATCAGCTGCGCCGCGGCCAAACAGCATGCCGTCGCGAATAGAAGGTTCAAAAGGTGGGTTGATCCAACGGTTTGCATCACCGGTCGGCACCACGTCAGTATGGCCAGCAAAAGCCAGCGTTTCACCCTCACCGCGCCATGCCCAGAAATTCAGCGTATCGCCAAAATTCATCGGCTCAATGGTAAAACCCAGCGCCTGGAGACGGGCAATCAGAATTGCCTGGCAACCGGCATCATCGGGGCTGAGGGAAGGGCGACGAATAAGCTGCTGCGTCAGCTCAATGACCGGACAGTGCATAATTATGACTTCTCCTGGATAAACGGCGTATAGGTGGCTTCACTGAAGCCCAGCAGCATAGAACCGTCTGGAGCGCAGAGCAACGGGCGTTTGATAATTGCAGGCTGCGACTGCATCAACTTGAGCGCAGTTGCTGGATTATCCACCGCATTGCGTTCTGATTCATCCAGTTTACGCCAGGTGGTGCCGCGAGTGTTGAGCAGCGCCTGCCAGCCAAGGGTATCAATAAAACGCTGGAGTAAATCAGCATCCAGTCCGTCAGTACGATAGTCATGGAACTGGTACTCCACGCCCTGAGCTTCCAGGTATTTACGGGCTTTTTTGATGGTGTCGCAGTTTTTAATGCCATAGAGCTTATACATAATTATCCTGAGTTCTCTATATACGTAAATGTTTGCTGTATGTACGAATCTCAAGTGACACTAAAGCACTGATGATAATATCCCTCGCCAAAAAGCCAGTCTTCTTGAGTACTTGCAAAACAACACTTAATCCCTTGATTGTAACAACTATGAACTCATAGTTGATAGTGGTAAGAGGGGGTGGAATGCAGAGCGCTTACAATCGCCCCTCACGTAATGTATTAATTTTCATAAAATTACTACTTATTCCCTCATCGATTCATGCGCAACATTGTGGTAAATCTACCCCCTGTGGAAAAGGACTTTGCATGGAGCGCAGGGATGACCCGGATTTCAGCACCCCGTTGTATTTTCACGGAAGGCAGCATTACCCTGCCTGCCGGATACCGTGAACAGACCGTCAATATTTTGATTGCGCCATCAGGGCCATCTCTTAATATCTCCCGTGACCAGCTGCACCCCGGCGAAGACTTTGCCGCCTACCTGGCCCGCCAGCGTGAGGTGTTGCAAAAACGCCTGCGCAGGTACCAGTCCCTTGACGAACAGCCCGCCGTCCTGGGCGATGGCCTGCTCCACGGCATCACGCTGCTTTCCCGCTACCATCCGCAAAAGGGCCAGACCCTGTACCAGCGTCAGGCGGTATTCCCCGTTACGGCCTCTGACGTGCTGATATTCACGCTGGCGGGCTCCCGGGCCCTCACAGAACAGGATGAGGCTTTCTTCTCAGCCTGTCTGGACAGCTATCAGCATCCGTAACCCCCCTCATTTCGACCAGGGACAGGAGCGAATACCATGCCGGAAGCTGCGCGCGTCGGTGATGCCACCGGCCATTCGGGGGCTCTCGCCGGGTTGACCGGCGGCACGATTCTGGGCGGGCTGATTAACGTCGCCGGGGGCATTCTGGGCGGCATGCTGTTTGCTGCCGGGTGTGCGTCTGCCTGCCTTGGCGTGGGCTTTTTGCTTATGGGGGCCGGGATTGCGGTTGGCATGGCGGCCAGCGCCCTGGGGGAAAAGGCGCGGGATGCCTGTGCCGGCGCCGGGGCCAGCCCGGTGAGCCCCGGCGGGACGATTATCACCGGCTCGGGCACTGTCTTTATCAACGGCAGGGCTGCCGCCGTAGCGACGTTAAGCACCGCTGCCTGTGACAGGGACAGGACGCAGCAGGCGGCGCAGGGCTCTTCTTCCGTATGTATCAACGGTCTGCCAGCCGCCCGCAGGGGCGATAAAACCACCTGCGATGCGACCATCCTCGCCGGTTCGTCCAGCGTGTTTATCGGCGGTGGCACAACGACCACGGAAAACATCAGCCCGGAAATCCCCGGGTGGGCCTATACCGTTTCAGACCTGACGATGCTTGCTGCGGGGTTCGCCAGCTTTGGTGGCGCCGCCGGCAAGGGGCCGGGGGCAGTTCAAACTCTGTTTGCCAGACTGCCCGGGGCCGGCAGGATGGCTGAAATCGCCTGCCGGCTGGCTCCATTAGCCATAGCGGCGTCGGTAGCCGGGGTTCTGGCCAACCCGGTAGATGTGACTGGCGGGCAAAAATTCCTCAATGACGACGATGACCTGGACTTCACCCTCGGGGGGGAATTGCCACTGTTCTGGCAGCGTCGTTATCTCAGCAGCCATGCGGCGGAGAGCGTACTGGGGCCGGGCTGGAGCCTGTTCTGGGAAAGCGAACTGCGGCAGGTGGACGAGGGGATCCTGTGGCGTAACACCTGCGGGGATTTTATCCCGTTCCCTGAGGTACCCGCCGGCCATCGTACCTTCTGCCCCGATCAGCGGTGCTGGCTTACGCATCAGGAAGATGGCACGTGGTGTATCAGCGATGCCGGTGAACTGCGCTATCACTACCCGGCCTTCGACGCCGGGGGCCGGGCTCCCCTGAGTGCCGTCAGCGACAATGCCGGCAACCGGCAGTCATTCCACTACAACGAACAACGGCAGATGGACATCCTCACCCTTACCGGTGGTCAGGCCCTGCGCTGTGAATATCACCCCGAACTCCACCGCCTCACTGCCGTGTGGCAGCAAACCGTGGCGGGTGAGGTGCAGCGCGTTCGTTACCAGTATAACGACGCAGGCCGGCTGGTCGCGGTGCAACACCGGTGCGGGGCCGTCATGCGCCGCTTTGGCTGGGATGAACAGAACGGTTTGCTGCTGTGGCATGAGAATGCCGCCGGGCTTCGCTGCGACTACCGGTGGCAGGAAATCGATGATATCTGGTGCGTCACCGGGCAGCACACCAGCGAGGGGGATGGCTACCGGCTGGCCTGTGATGAAGAACGCGGTCTGCGCACCGCCACCTTCCAGGATGGCAGTCAGGCGGTGTGGGAACTGGACGAACACCGTCGCGTCAGCCGTTACACCGACCGTATCGGTAATGAACATCAGCTACTATGGGACGAGGCCGGGCTTCCGGCGGGTTACCGTTCGCCGCTGGGGCATCTGCGCCAGTGCCAGTGGGATGAACTGGGCAGGCTGGCATCGGTCACTGATGCCGGTGGAGCGACGACGCGCTGGCAATATCAACGCAACAGTGACCGACAGACCTTCGTGTTCTGGCCGGATGGCCTGGCAGAGCGCACCGTCCTGGATGAACAGGGCCGGGTGGTGCAGGAAACTGACCGGCTGTTGCAGTCAACGTACTACCACTATCCCCACGCCCGTACGCTGCTGCCAGACCGCGTCACTGATGCACAGGGGGGAGAGAGCCGGTTCAGCTGGAATAGCCGGGGGCAGCTCACGGGTTACACCGACTGTTCCGGCCGATCCACTGCCTGGCTTTATGACGGACTGGGGCAGATGGTCTCCCGCCGTGATGCACTGCAACAGGAAACCCGCTACCAGTATAACGATGCAGGCCGGCTGGTCACCCTGACCCTGCCGGATGGCTCAACGGAACAGTTTGACTGGTCTGACGCCGGATTACTGCTCAGTCATCAGCAAGGGAACAACCTGCCCCGCCACTGGCACTACAACGCGCGTGGGCAGACCCTGAGCGCGACAGACCGGCTGAACCGGGTTATCCGTTATGACTATGACGCAGAAGGCAACCTTCTTAGTCTGGATAACGACAACGGCGGTGTCTATCGTTTTACCCGTGATGCGGAAGGCCGGCTACGGGAAGAACAACGCCCGGACGATACCCGTTACGGTTACGCCTACAATGCTGACGGGCAGATAAGTGAGGTGACTCAGCGCGGCACGGCAGACGGGAAAGGTCAACGCCCGACGAAACCAGGCCACCTGACCTACGATGCTGCGGGTCGTGTGACTGAACGCCAGACGCAGACCGGGCGGGTGGTATATCAGTGGGATGTGATGGGTAACCTGCTTGGTGCCAGCCGTACACCGACGGAACAGGGGCTGAAGCTGGGTATCCGGCCCAATACCGTGAGCTTCGAGCGGGATGCGCTGGGCCGGGTGATCCGGGAGCATAACGGCGCTGAAGCACTGAGCTACCGGTATGATGCACTGGGCAACCTGACCGAACTGGGGTTACCGAATGATGACCGCTTCCGGTGGCTGCACTACGGCTCCGGGCACGTCACCGCCATCTGCTTCAATAATCAGATAATCAGCGAGTTTGAGCGCGATGCCCTGCACCGTGAAACCAGTCGCACACAAGGGGCGTTGACACAACACCGGCAGTATGGCCGGCTGGGGCGTCGCCAGTGGCAAAGCAGTATCAGCCATCGCCTCACCGGTGCACTCACCTCCCCGGAGCAGGGGGTTCTGTGGCGGGCGTATCATTATGACGATATGCATGAGCTGGCCGCCGTGGAGGACGGCAACCGGGGAAGGGTGAGCTACGGCTATGATGTTGAAGGCCGGCTGCGCAGCGTCTGTACGGCACAGGGCGATCGGATCTCTGTGCATTACGATCGGGCTGATAACGCCCTGGTACTGCCATTACTGACGCCAGAAAGCTCACCGTCTGTCCGCGGCAGCCAGGCTTGCAGTGATAACCGGCTGACGGGGTGGGAACGATGGCAGTATCAGTATGATGCCTTCGGCAACATGGTGGTGAGGCGAAACGACGGACAGGTTCAGCACTATCGCTATGATGCCGATAACCGCCTGGTGGGGGCGAAAGGTGGCGGGCCGAAGGGGCTGTTTGAGGCGCAGTACCACTATGACGCGCTGGGCCGCCGGTCCAGTAAGGTGGTCACCCTCCGTCAGGAACGGCGTGAGACCCATTTCTTGTGGCAGGGGTTGCGGCTGCTGCAAAGTCGTACTGACGATCACCAGCAAACCTATTGTTACGACCCGAACGAAGCCTGCACACCGCTGGCCTGCATTGAACGGCACTACAGTGGGGATAAGATTTACTGGTATCACACCGATCTAAACGGCTCGCCACAGGAAGTGACGAATAAACAAGGTGAGATGGTGTGGTCGGGGCAGTATGGGGTGTTTGGTCAGGTGACGCGGCAGACCGACGCGATGTGGCGCAACTTCAGCCAGCCGCTGGGGGGATTCCGTCAGCCGCTGCGTTATGCCGGGCAATATCTGGATGAAGAGACCGGGCTGCACTACAATACCTTCCGGTATTATGCGCCTGAGGTGGGCAGATTCACGACGCCGGATCCGATAGGGTTAGCGGGTGGATTAAATCTTTATCAGTATGCGCCGAATCCGCTGGGGTGGATTGATCCGCTTGGGTTGGCAGGCTGTGATGTAACTAGAGTTCGTCACTATACAAATAGAAAAGGTTCAAATGCCATAAAAGAGAGTGGTGTCATCAGAGCCCAAGATAATGGTCGTGTATATGTTGAACCTGTAAATAAAAAACCTATGGGCCAAGTTCAGGTTGAAACAAAATATCAAATAAAGCCAGGGAGAGGTAGGGATTATATTGAAACCGATGTTCCAAACTCACAATTAGAGTGGATTACCAACCCGCGTTATCATACACAAGAGCTTACTGTAAAAGGTGATGTTGTTTTGGATAACTTCTCTGTAACTCAAAGGAAGTAACATGTTAAAAGAAAATGAGTCTATAACTTTAACCGGTTGTGAGGCTATTGATATTATAAAGGAGATAAACTATATCCTTGTCTCCCTGAATAATATAGCTCATCACTATTATAATGAGCCAACTATTACAGGTGCTCGACGGCTGGAATATGAAAGAGAGACAACTAACTTCATAGATAATAATAAAATAACTCATAAGTTAGCTGAGGTAAGGAGAGTTCTTTCTAGTAAGTTCAATGATGAGCTAGGTGATGATGATATGGACGATATCGAAAGGGAGACAGAAAAGACAAGGTACTGGGAAAAACCTGGAGATTAAGAGTAAGGCCGGGGAGATCCGCTTGGGTCTCCCCAGCTATTGTATCAGTTGCTATGCCAGCATATTCCCCTGCTGCACCCGAATCACCACCTGAAAAGGCATCAGGCTGATCGCTAGCGGTTGCCCGGTCAGGCCGCACTGTGTCAACCATCTCCTGCCAGATACAACTAGCCGTTATCCCGTATCCAGTTCGCGCCTATATGGGGATATTACGATGCTTCAATTAGTCTATATTTTCATTACCAATTGATTTTAAAGTGTTTTGTTCAGATAAAAACTATCACGGAAGGGCGGTAGCGTATAAACTACGATGTAAAATCCTTGACCCATTACAACCCAAATAGGTAGTACGGCCCAGAGGTTGGCCGGTTCACGACGCATGATCCTATTGGGTTAGCGGGTGGATTAAATCTTTATCAGTATGCGCCGAATCCGCTGGGGTGGATTGATCCGCTAGGTTTGAGTGGTGATAAGGTAAACGTATATAAGGACGCGCCTTACCATGGTATTTTTGATAATTCAGTAAAAAGCCGAGCACCAATAAATGGTCAGACAGCCTTAGATAACTCCGTTCAAGTAAAACCAACATCACCAAGACGAGTTGGGGTTGATATTACTAATAATGAAATTGTTGTATTAGATAAAACTCGATCTTTAGCAGGTAATATAGATGAATATCATGGGAATGTACGTGATTGGGATGCTTTGGATAACAAGCAAAAATCTGCGTTAACCAGATTTGGTAAGGCAACAAGAAAAGGAAAAATTTGTGGTGAATGAAAATAAGCTACATTTAGAAAAACTACTTGATTCGGGTGAGTCAAGAAAAGTAACAGATACCCTTCTTTATATTGCCTATAATGTAAGTGATATAGAGTGGGCTGAAGAGCAGTTAATGAGGATGGCAAATGATTCTGACGATGACATTAGTGGATTGGCTTTAACTTGTCTGGGGCATTTAGCCAGAGTAAATGGGAAAATAGATAAAAATATAGTAATTCCTTTTTTGAAAGATAAAATGTCAAGTTCAAATGAGATGGTATCATCGAGAGCTAAGGATGCTCTTGATGATATTAATATGTTCACTTGAAAATTGAGTATCAGGAAAGTGGATGTCTGAAAGATGTTAGAAATTTTCCACTATGCTAGTAAGCTGCATCGGTAAAAATAGAATTGATCATAAAGCCGGAAAGATCCACCGATCCTTCCGGCTATTTTTATCCGGTTCGCCAGCTTCATCTCCCGCAGTTACTGGCGCAGGGCTTCCGGCTTACGCTTCAGGTCGTCCACTTTGCCACTCTCCGGAACCAGCACAATACCCCCGTCGGTTATTTTGACGGTGAGATGTGCGCCCATCTCAAATCCCGCTTCAATAACCAGATAAGCAGCGAGTTTGAACGCGATGTGCTGCACCGCGAGACCCGCTGCACCCAGGGGGGCGCTGACGCAGCACCGGCAGTATGACCGCCTGGGCCGCCGGTTAAGCAGGGAGGTGACCCTCCGTCAGGAACGGCGTGAGACCCATTTCTTGTGGCAGGGGCTGCGGCTGTTGCAAAGTCGTACTGACGATCACCAGCAAACCTATTGTTACGACCCGAACGAAGCCTGCACACCGCTGGCCTGCATTGAACGGCACTACAGTGGGGATAAGATTTACTGGTATCACACCGATCTAAACGGCTCGCCACAGGAAGTGACGAATAAACAAGGTGAGATGGTGTGGTCGGGGCAGTATGGGGTGTTTGGTCAGGTGACGCGGCAGACCGACGCGATGTGGCGCAACTTCAGCCAGCCGCTGGGGGGGTTCCGTCAGCCGCTGCGTTATGCCGGGCAATATCTGGATGAAGAGACCGGGCTGCACTACAATACCTTCCGGTATTATGCGCCTGAGGTGGGCAGATTCACGACGCCGGATCCGATAGGGTTAGCGGGCGGGATAAACCTGTATGCTTATGCGCCGAATCCTCTTTCTTGGATCGATCCTCTTGGGTTAAAATGTACACCTCAACAGTTAGCCCAAAATAGAGCTAACGGAAAAGCGTGGGAAGCTAATGTTACTCAGGCTGCTCAGAATAAATATGGTGCAAATAATGTATTTGAGCAGGTCTATATTCGTCCTTTAGATGCTAATGGTAATCCAGTTAACTACCGAGTTATTGTTGATAATGCAATAACATCACCTAATTCACCGGTTAAGTTAGTAGATGCAAAAGCATCTACAACGGCTCCATTCACGAAGAACCAAACGAAAGGATATCCTTTACTGTCCCAAAATGGAGGCATTATTGATAGCGGTCCTTTATCTGGAAAAACTATAGGGCCAACAGGTGTGAACAGAATAGACCCAACAACTATTGGAAACTTGTAGGATTAATATGCAAAAACACGATGCCATTATTTACGAATATGGGGATAAATACTTTATCATTCAGCGTTCGAAACAAGATGAGCGACAGAGTGAATGTCCCAGTGAAAATGTAGCATTAACAGATTCGTTGCCTGTAGGCATAAGCTATCCCTTGTTGGGTGAGGGCGTGTTAAGAGCTATTGATAATTATGGGGCTATCAAACCTTCTTATTCTCCGTGGGAGTTAAAGGAACTGAGGAAACAACTTTGTGGCTGGATTGGTGCAAAGTCTTATTCTGGACTGTTAAGGGCTAGTAGGTTGGTTATTGCTCAGAAAAATTTTGCCAGAGACCGAATTGAAATTATTCCTTTTGATAATTTCAATATTAATAAATGGGAGACAATGTTAGTAGACGACATGATATGTCTTCCTGCTGATTCAGATTTTGAAAGTGTTGGGATGGCGATTTATAAAGCATTTTCTATAGCAACAAATCATCCAGATAAAAAATGTAATTACGGATAAGCCGGGACAGATCTTTAATCTTCCCGGCTGTTTTTATGCATTTACCCGGCTAAATCCTTATTCCCCGGAGCGCCGCTTTAGCGGCATTTCTCATATCCCGGTTCGCCAGCTTCATCTCCCGCAGTTACTGGCGCAGGGCTTCCTGCTCACGCTTCAGTTCGTCCACTTCATCACTCTCCGGAACCAGCACAATACCCCCGTCGGTTATTTTGACGGTGAGATGTGCGCCCATCTCAAATCCCGCATCAATAACCAGGTAATCAGCGAGTTTGAACGCGATGCCCTGCACCGCGAGACGCGCCGCACCCAGGGGCCGCTGACGCAGGTAACGAAGAGTGAGCGCTGGCACACAGTCTACAGCGGGTAACCGTTACTGGCAGCGCTGAGATGATGAAAGTCAGGCGTCCAGACAGAGCGATTGATGCGCTGTCGGCAAAAGTCAGACTTCTGTACCCTTCTGTTTTTTGTGGGATTCATCTATATTCGGGTGAGCTCAATGAATATGATAGCCACGAGCGCCGTATATCAGGGTAGAGAGCCCGCGACCAAGAGGAGGGGAGCAATGAACTATATGAAAGAGTCTGCTGCACATACAGTTGAAGAGACGCAGTCAACTATTGTGCTGATGCGTAAAAAGAAATCCCGCTGTGATGAATTTGCTCATATCGTGGAAGCTGTGTTACGCGACCATCCCGATGCTAAAACGCATATCGACAGCGAAAGCGGTGGTTATGACAAGGTTATCATTCTGAAGTAATGATGCATCCGGCCCCGCAGGGGTTGTTGTTCCCGCCTGCGCGGCACAGCTCGCCGCAGGCGGCGCACGTTAATAATTTTATTGCATGTTCCCTGAACATTTATATGTGCTACTGCTAATAATCCCCTGAGAAATCATTAGTTACTAACTGTGCGTTATCGCACAGATTCATCAAATACCCCTCTGTTTACCTTTTGTCGATAGCTGCAATTGGGATCTGCGTCTTTCTTTTGCTTAGGATTAGTCTTAAAATGAACTCACAATAAAAGTGAGAAAGAGAGGATTTTATGATCGACTTAGAATTGGGGAACTGGAAAGACTTCATCGAAACGATGTTACGTAAGTAATGAGTTTCAGAAAAGAGAAGCACAGCGATCAGATCAAACTGCTTTATCTTCAGTCACTTCCATTATAAAAGGCAGCCCATTAAAGGCTGCCTTTTTGCTTTATTATTGAGGCTTATCCCTGAGCGGGAAGCGGCGACGTACCAGTACAAAGAACAGCGGCACAAAGAATATTGCCAGTACAGTGGCGGAAATCATTCCACCCATTACCCCTGTACCCACCGCATGCTGGCTGCTGGAGCCTGCGCCGTTGCTGATAACCATTGGCAATACGCCGAAGATAAAGGCCAGCGAAGTCATCAGAATAGGCCGCAGACGCTGGCGTGAAGCTTCCAGCGTAGATTCCACCAAATCGCGCCCGCGCGTATTAATTTCGTTAGCAAATTCAACGATAAGAATGGCGTTTTTGGCTGACAATCCTATCACCGTTAATAAACCTACCTGGAAGTAAACATCATTCTCCAGCCCGCGCAGCCAGGTAGCAACCAGAGCACCAATAACGCCCAGCGGCACCACCAGCATCACCGAGAAGGGTATCGACCAGCTTTCATACAGTGCTGCCAGGCAGAGAAATACTACCAGTAACGACAGTGCATACAGCGCCGGAGCCTGAGCGCCGGTCATCCGCTCCTGGAGCGATGCGCCTGTCCACTGTAAGCCAATACCAACGGGCAGCTGGCTAACCAGCTTCTCCATAACGTCCATGGCGGCACCGTTACTGACGCCTGCGGCGGATTCACCGACAATCTCCAGGGCAGAGTAGCCGTTGTAACGCTCCAGTCGAGGTGAACCACTTTCCCAGTGGGAACGGGCAAAGGCGGTAAACGGCACCATCTGACCGCTGCTGTTACGTACATACCATTTGCTGATGTCGTCAGGCAGCATGCGGAATTTAGCATCAGCCTGGACGTAGACCTTTTTCACACGTCCGCGGTCGAGGAAGTCATTGACATAGGTGGAACCCCAGCCCGTTTGCAGCGTGGCGTTGATATCATCCAGTGAAACCCCCAGCGCCTGCGCTTTACGCTGGTCAATATCAATACGTAGCTGCGGGCTGTCGTCCAGGCCGTTGTGCCGAACCCGGGTCAGCTGCTTATTCTTTTGTGCCATTTCCAGCAGTGAATTACGTGCGTTCATCAGGGCGGTATGGCCAAGACCGGCGTGATCCTGCAATTCCATATCAAATCCGGCGGAGTTGCCCAATCCGGTAATAGCCGGTGGGCTGCTGGCGATGACCTTTGCCTCATTAATAGTGCTAAAGGCTTGAGTGGCACGTTCAATAATTGCAAAGGCGCTGTTGTCGCTGCCGCTGCGATCCTGCCAGTCTTTCAGACGCACAAACATACGTGCCACGTTTTGTCCGTTACCGCCTGGTCCGGCACCCACGGTGGCGAATACCGACAGCACATTCTCTTTTTCCTGCGTCAGGTAATATTTTTCAACCTTTTCTACCACCTTCATGGTCTGTTGCAGGGTTGAACCCGGCGGCAGCTGCACCTGTGTGGTAAAGATGCCACGATCTTCCAGCGGCAGAAAGGAGGTGGGCAGGCGGATAAACAGCAACGCCATAATGGCAATCAGCGCCAGATAGAGCAGCAGCCAGCGCCCCCCTTTTGCGAGGATTTTACCGACGCCGCGTTCATAGCGTTCGGCGCTGCGGTTAAACATGCGGTTAAACCAGCCAAAGAAGCCCCGCCGCCCGTGATGATGGCCTTTCGCCAGCGGTTTCAGCAGCGTTGCGCAGAGGGCAGGGGTAAGGATCATGGCCACCAGCACCGACAGCACCATGGCTGAAACGATGGTGACCGAAAACTGGCGATAAATTGCGCCCGTGGTACCGCCGAAGAAAGCCATCGGTATAAACACCGCCGACAGCACCAGCGCAATCCCTACCAGCGCTCCCTGGATCTGCCCCATCGATTTTCGCGTGGCTTCACGCGGCGACAATCCCTCTTCGCTCATAATACGTTCGACGTTTTCCACCACCACGATGGCATCATCCACCAGCAGTCCGATGGCCAGCACCATCGCAAACATTGTCAGGGTATTTATGCTGTAGCCGAAGGTATAAAGCACACCGAAAGTGCCCAGCAGTACCACCGGAACGGCAATGGTTGGGATCAGCGTGGCGCGGAAGTTTTGCAGAAACAGATACATCACCAGGAAGACCAGCAGCACCGCTTCAAACAGGGTTTTAACCACATCTTCGATAGAGGCTTTGACAAATGGCGTAGTTTCGTAGGCGATTTCAGCTTTCAGCCCGTGTGGGAAATAGTGTGACAGTTCGTCGAGTCGGGCGCGCACCAGAGTATCAGTTTGCAGCTCGTTGGCACCTGAAGCCAGCTTGATCCCGAGGCCCGAGGCGGCCATACCGTTATAGCGGCTGAGATAGTCATATTTCTCTGCTCCAAGTTCAATTTGCGCCACGTCTCCCAGCGTAACTACTGAGCCATCCGCATTGACTCTGAGGGTAATGGCGCGGAACTGTTCCGGGGTTTGCAGCAGTGACTGGGAATTGATGGTGGCATTCAGCGCCTGGCGATCGACGGAAGGTAGCCCGCCAAGCTGGCCCACCGCCACCTGGCTGTTTTGTGATTCGATAGCGCTGACAACATCGCCGGTGGTCAGGGCATAGTTGATCAGCTTGTCCGGATCGAGCCAGATACGCATTGCATACTGGGAGCCGTAGGCATCCACCTGGCCCACACCATCAATACGGCTTAAAGGATCCTGGATATTACTCGCCACATAGTCGGAAATATCCTGTTTATCCATGCTGCCATCGGTAGAGACAAACGCCACCATCAGAATATTAGTGTCGCCAGTTTTATTGACCGTCACCCCCTGTGACTGCACATCCTGCGGCAGCTTACGCAGCGCAGACTGTAACTGGTTCTGTACCTGCTGGCGTGCCTCGTCGGGGTTTGTTCCGGCTTCGAAAGTGAGCGTTATAGTCGCCTGGCCGGTATTGCTGCTCTGCGAAGACATGTACATCAGGTTATCGATGCCTGTCATATTCTGCTCGATCACCTGGGTAACGGTGTTTTCCAGGGTTTCGGCGGAGGCTCCGGGGTAGTTGGCGGTGATGCGAACATTGGGCGGGGCAAGGTCGGGATATTGTTCAATGGGCAGGGAGACGATCGCCAGCCCCCCGGTCAGGCACATAAGAATCGCCAGCACCCAGGCAAAAATTGGCCGGTCGATAAAGAAGTTCGCCATCTCAAGCTCCGCAGCATGTTGTCTGAAAATAAGAAAAGAATGCCTGTGTTCCCTGCGGCGTTTGAGAGAGATATCCTGGCAGGATATCTCTCAGGTGCGGTGCAAATTTATCAACTTATTCAACAGGCTCCGGCACCCGATAACTTTACTCGCCGTTGCGCGAACAATCGTGGAGAAATTGAGGAGAATATGTAAATTATCGTGCGGATTTAGCGCCTTTTGGTTACATACTGGAACGATGTGACTCAAGCCATAATACTGTCGCCGCCACCCGGGAGCGCACATTGAGTTTCCTCAACACGCTGCGCAGGTGCACTTTGACGGTCTGCTCAGAAATCGCCAGATTCTCAGCCACCTGTCGGTTGGAGAGGCCGCTGGCGACCTCTTTCAGCACTTCCTGCTCTCGTCCTGTCAGGATAACGAACGGATCAGCTTTCCAGTTTTCAGCGTTGCGTAGTGCGCGTAACGGCGCGCTGTAGGCCACGCCACCTTCAGCGACCTGAATAATTTGCGCCAGTAGCTCTTCCGGTTCACTGTCCTTCAGCAGATAGCCATCAGCACCCGCCTCAAGCAGGGCGGAGATATCACTACGCTGGTCAGATACCGTCAGCACTACCACGCGCGAGTAAATACTCTCCGCTCTCAGCGCATTCAGCGTTTCGAGACCTGAAAGCCCCTTCATCCTGAGATCTAACAGGATCAGGTCGGGGGGGAGTTGCCGGGCTATCTCCAGCGCCTGGGAGCCGCTGCTGACGTCGGCCACGATAGTAAAACGGGAATCCAGTGCCAGTAGCTGACGGATGCCATCACGCATAAGCGGATGATCGTCGACTATTAATACACTGACTTTCTTCTCTTCCATGATCACTATTCCTTCACGGTAAAAGTTCGGTTTGCGGGTTGAAGTGCAAAGAGACACCGGTGCCGCCGTGCACATCACGCTGAATGGTTAACGTACCGTTCAGGAGAGCGGCGCGTTCATGCATAATTTTGAGACCGTAATGCCCGTCAGGCTCTTCCAGCGTTTTAATGCCGACACCGTTATCGTTTATGGTAATGGTTACTCCGTCTGTGGGGTGTTCATAACCTTTGACACCAATTTCCGTTGCGTGTGAGTGGCGTACAGCGTTGAGCAACGCTTCACGCACAATTTGTAAAACGTGAATATGCTGCTGCGCCGGAAGCTGGACATCCAGCTGGCAGGCCAGCGTAATCGAAGCCGTTGTCTGCCGACGCAGCGGGGCGATCATCTGTTCCAGCCCCCGGGCGAGGCTGGTGGGTTCAATTTTCAGACGGAAAGTGGTTAACAGCTCCCGCAGCTGTTGGGTAGCAGCAACAAGCGCCTGCTCAAACTCTTCCACGATAGCCCGCGCAGCAGAAGCGTCGGCATCGAGGGTGCGCTTCAGCCTGACCAGCTGAATACGTAAAAAGGTCAAAGACTGTGCCAGAGAATCATGCAGCTCGCGTGCCATCGTGGTGCGCTCTTCCAGCAGCAGCAGACTGTGCACCTGCTGCTGAGTCTGCCAAAGCTCCAGCGCGTGCACCAGCAGCGATGCCACATTGTTCATCAGCGGCGATTCACTGTCATCGGCCTGCCAGCGCAGCTCACCGCAGGGGCGCTGCTCCGGATGCTGGCAGAGTGCTAATTTCTGCCAAGGTCGGGTGAGATCGATCTGCCCGGCACTCAGTAACCCAAACTCAGAGGTTATCAGCGCAATATAGCTGAGTTTCTCGTGATCGGAGACCAGCTGTAACGTCTGCTGAAACGCCTCCTGCCCTTTTACGCTGTGACTGAGCTGCTGTGAGCAGGCATATAGCAGGCGAAGGCGGCGGTTAGCCTGTGTCAGGTCGGCGGTTTTTTTTTCGACGTTTAATGACATAGCTCGCCAGGACTTTTCCAGCTCGCCCGACATACGGGTAAATGCCCGTGCAAGTACACCAAGCTCATTAGGCATATCAGTACTCAGCGGCGGCAGATGAAACCGGGTTTGCTCTATCGCTTCGCTGGCGCTAACCAGCTGTTGCAGTGGCCCGACGACCTGCTGGCGGATATGACGCAGAATAACGTATACCAGCAGGGCAATCGCTAAAAACCCCAGCAGGCAGGTGAGTGCCGCCAGGCGCATTTTCAGCTCCGCCCAGTGCTGTAACGCCAGTACAAACTGGTCTATTTTTTCCACCTGCTGCATCACCTGCTGATGATTTTTTACCCCCGCCGTGGCGGGCTGCCTGGCTGCATTCAGTAGTTCGCGGTAGCGCTGGCGCACAGTAGCGGGCACGTAGAAACGATCCAGTGCCTGAAGTGCCGGGGAGTGCAGAGTGCGCTGATAGTCAGCAATATGCTGTGCATAAAGTGGGGAGGTGGTGGTTGCGTCCCAGTTCAGGCGCCAGACCTGCATTCGCAGCGAGCCTGACAGATTGACCGCTTCCGCATCGCGCAGACTGCCGGAAAGCGTCAGCAGCGCCAGTCCGCTGGAGATAACGGACAGTAAGACGATGGTAAATAGTGCGCGGGCCAGACTGTGAGTCAGGGAGCGTGTCGTTGCCAAAATAATCATCCTTAATTTTAGGGTGGTTATTATAACGCTATGCCATGATTTACTGAAGAGGCAGCACCTGGCCCGTCACGCAACGTTACATACGCCGGGTTTATAGAGACTGGTTTACATTTCTTGGCGCAATCGTGCTCAATGCCAACAATGTTTTAATGCCTTTACCGGGCGCTCACGCTGCTTTTCATTGAGTTGGTAATAATTAATCCCATCACCACATATCAATCAAGGATTTATTAACCAAGAATTTCAGGAGCACCGTTATGAATAAGATACTCCCCGCTATGATCACGGCCATTATGTTAGCTGCAACTTCGTTCTCTACCCTGGCGGCCACGGAAGTTGATCACGGCGAGGCAAGCACCATGCATAGCATGGGCATGGTTTCGGTTTCTGGTGTAAGAGGTACGATGGATGATTTAACCCGGCAACTGGCAGAGAAAGCTTCTGCGCAGGGTGCCAGCAGCTATCGCGTAATTGGTGCCAGCACACCTGGTGACTCCAGCCATTGGTTGGGCAACGCTGAAATTTACCGTTAATCCCGTTTTATTCTGTTCCCTGTCTGTCCCTGTAGTACCCGAAGTTCCTGTAGTCCCTGTAGCCCTTTAGTGCTTTCACTGACCGACCGCAAATTGTGGTCGGTTTTTTTATGCGCCATTCGACAAAAATTACAAAAGCTCACGATTTCCAGCGTGGAATTTTTGCGTCAAATAACCAGAACGGTTAGGATGCATCGCCGTGATTTTCCTGCTTGCGTCATGAATAAAACTACAGCAGCCAGGGAGATCAAACCTGATATGCGCCACGCAGCGCAATCGATTGGTTGGCACATAAACAGGATACCCGGGACAGGTAGCCGCATCACTTTTTGGACAGGAAAACAGGACAGAAAATGAACGCTGAAAAAAAAACGGGCGCCGAAAAGCGCGCGGCAAAAAGACGTTGGTTAAATTCTCATGATTCTGGCTACCATAAGGCCATGGATAATCGCCACGTACAGATGATTGCCATCGGTGGTGCGATTGGTACCGGCCTGTTTCTCGGTGCCGGTTCCCGTTTGCAGGCCGCTGGCCCTGCGCTGGCCATTGTGTATCTGGTCTGCGGTATCTTCTCTTTCTTCATTCTCCGTGCGCTGGGTGAACTGGTGCTGCACCGTCCTTCCAGCGGCAGCTTCGTTTCTTACTCCCGCGAATTTTTGGGTGAAAAAGCCTCCTATGTGGCAGGCTGGATGTATTTTGTAAACTGGGCGATGACCGGCATCGTCGATATCACCGCCGTGGCGCTCTATATGCACTATTGGGGCGCATTTGGTGATGTGCCGCAGTGGGTATTTGCCCTCGGTGCGCTCGCCATTGTTGGCACCATGAACATGATCGGCGTGAAATGGTTTGCCGAGATGGAGTTCTGGTTTGCGCTGATTAAAGTGTTGGCGATTGTAATTTTCCTCGTGGTGGGCGTGGTGTTCCTCGGCAGCGGTAAGCCGCTGGATGGGAACGCTACCGGGTTCCATCTGATCAGCGATAACGGCGGTTTCTTCCCTAACGGCCTGATGCCAGCGCTGGTGCTGGTGCAGGGTGTGGTCTTCGCCTTTGCTTCCATCGAACTGGTGGGTACGGCAGCCGGAGAGTGTAAAGACCCGAAAACCATGCTGCCGAAAGCTATCAATAGCGTGATCTGGCGTATCGGTCTGTTCTACGTTGGTTCGGTGGTGCTGCTGGTGCTGCTGCTGCCGTGGAATGCCTATCAGGCAGGGCAGAGTCCGTTTGTAACTTTCTTCTCTAAACTGGGCGTCCCTTACGTTGGCAGTATCATGAATATCGTGGTGCTGAGTGCTGCGCTCTCCAGCCTCAACTCAGGCCTTTATTCCACCGGGCGTATTCTGCGTTCGATGTCGATGGGCGGTTCTGCACCTAAGTTCATGTCAAAAATGAGCGGCCAGCAGGTTCCCTATATGGGCATCCTGGTGACTATTGGCGTCTACATTATTGGCGTCTGGCTGAACTATGTCGTGCCTTCACGGGTGTTTGAGATCGTGCTGAACGTTGCTGCGCTGGGTATCCTCTCTTCCTGGGCATTTATCGTGGTGTGCCAGATGCGTCTGCGCAAAGCGATTAAAGAAGGCAAAGCTGAAGATGTCAGCTTTAAGCTGCCGTGGGCGCCGTTTACTTCATGGCTGACCCTGCTGTTCCTGTTTAGCGTGCTGGTGCTGATGGCGTTTGACTACCCGAACGGCACTTACACCATTGCCTCCATCCCGCTGATCGCGGTGGTGTTAGTCCTTGGCTGGTTTGGCGCACGCAAGCGTGTTCATGCGCTGGCGAAGGAAGAACAGAACCATTAATGGTTACGGGGCAGGCAGATCTGCCCCGTTTTCCCCCGCCGATATCCCGCAGGTGTCAGTCACGTCAACCCCGTTTCCCCCGCCGATATCCCGTAGGGGTCAGGCACGTCAACCCCGTTTCCCCCCCGATATCCCGCAGGTGTCAGTCACGTCAACCCCGTTTCCCCCGCCGATATCCCGTAGGGGTCAGGCATGCCTGACCCGTTTTCCCCTGCGTTTCAGATAGTTTTCCATGCCATTGCGTTCTAAAATGACAGGCTCCTGATGAGTTACCACGGAGACTGTATGTCAGCCAAGATCGACGTCATCAAAAATAAAGTTCTCTCCGAGAACTGGTTCGTCCTGCGCAATTTCACTTACGATCTCACCGCCAAAGATGGCACTACTCTGCGCCATAAGCGCGAAGTCTATGACCGTGGCAACGGTGCCACCATCCTGCTGTACAACCGTGATAAAAATAGCGTGGTGCTGACGCGGCAGTTCCGTATCGCCACCTGGGTTAACGGCAATCCGAGCGGGATGCTGATTGAGACCTGCGCCGGTCTGCTGGATGATGACTCTCCGGAGGAGTGCATTCGTCGGGAAGCTGTTGAAGAGACCGGCTATGTGGTGGGGGAAGTGGAGAAGCTGTTTGAGCTTTATATGTCTCCGGGTGGCGTAACGGAAATGGTGCACTTCTTCGCCGCCGAGTACAGCGAAACGCAGCGTGAAAACGCGGGCGGGGGGATCGATGATGAAGATATCGATGTGCTGGAAATTACCTTCCCGGAAGCCTGGGCAATGGTGAAAGATGGCCGCATTAAAGACGGTAAAACCGTTACGCTATTGCAGCATGCGCTGCTGGCGGGCTGGCTCCATCATTAATACGCTGGATGACGGTCTGTGTGGGTTCAACCGATCATCTCTGCTAACGACGACTGTGCGATAAATCCGATTGAGCCGCTGACAGGATCTGCGCATGATAAACACTATGCACGGACTGGCCGTGATGTTGTTTTTCTGCATTACCTTACAGGGACCTCATTAATCAATGTCTTACTGGACGAAATGGTTATTGCTGATTTCGCTCTCTTCTGTTGCTGCTGTGCAGGCGCAGCCGCTACAGAAGACGTTTTCTGACTGGCAGATCACCTGTAACAACCTCAACAGCTGTGAAGTACGCAGTATCCCGGGTAACAATGGTCTGGCGATGACGCTGGCGCGGGACGCCGGAAATGAAGCTCCGGCACAGCTGCGTATTGATTATGGCAATCGTTACAGCGGCAAGCTGCCTGGCGGTGCTTTGCAGGATAACCTGCTGCTGGACGGGCAGCGGCTGAAGCTCGATCTCAAACACTGGGAGGTGGAACCACATCATCTGCTCACCAATCACGGTATCTCAATTGATGAGTTTCTGGCCCAGGTGATGGATGCCGACAGTATTCAGCTACTCTATCGGGCGGATGCCACCATAAGTCTGCACGGGCTGAAGGCCGCACTGCTATTGATGGATGAGGTGCAGGGGAGAATTAACAGTACCAGCGCATGGATCCAGCGTGGCGACCGTGCCGCCAGCAATGTGCCGCCAGCACCGGCGCTACCGCAGATAAACACGCCGCTGCGTGCTCCGCAGGCATTAACGCACGAAGAGTCCAGCGGGCTGATCGATTTTGGTACCTGGCGGGTTAACAGCGATAGCTGCTCGCTGAATCCACTACAGCGTGAAGTCAGCGTTTCACCCCTCAGCGATGATAAAGCGCTGCTGCTGGTGAGCTGCGAAATGGGCGCTTATAACATTATTGATCTGGCATTCGAAGTTTCACGCAGCCAGCCGTATATATCGAAAAGCATTACGCTGACGCTACCATTTTCACCACCGGAGCGCAGCGATAATCAGCTTGAACTGGTCAATGCTGACTTTGACGCCGCCCGGGGTGAACTGCTGACCTTCAGTAAAGGCCGGGGGTTAGGAGATTGTGGCGTAGCGACACGCTGGCAGTATAATGGCCGGCAGTTTGTGCTGGCGGAATATGCTCAGGAGAGCACCTGCGACGCGTGGCACAGCAGCGATCAGTGGCCAATGTTGTGGGAGAGCAAGAGCGCTCCGCCGCAGGAGAGTGCGTCAGTAGAGATGCAGCAGCAGTAGATCGGAGAGAAAGACGGTGCAGGCTACATAGCGGGGAGCTAAAAGCGTTAATCCTCTGCTTTTTTCCTCAGTCAAAGGTGTAGGTGACGGCTGCCGTGACGGTGGCTTCATTGCGACGAAATACAATCGGACTTTTATCAGTTCGATGGCTCAACCAGGTATAGCCCGCCTCCAGCATGGTGCCCCACTGCGGGGTAAACCGATGCCCCCATGTCAGACTGTTTTGCACTCCGTAAAGCCCGCCTGTCGTTGAATAGCGCCGATAACCGCTGCGGATATGTTGCCGATCGCTAACGCCATAAAATGTATTCATATAGCGACTGTCGCCGAATAAAGCCGCCGACTGAAACACAAGGGTGTCGCTTTCATCCTGAAAAGGGATCAGCGACACCGATGTCTGATACTGCACGCCCTGACTGTCGGTTAACGGCAGGGTGGCTTTGCCTTCTACGGAGAGCCACGGTACGATTGTCCAGCCAACGGCTACCGCCGTGTTCATCACCGCATCAATATTTCCCATTCCTCGCAGTTTCTTGGATCCGTCGCGCCATGAGGAGTTTTTGTCCGAGCGCCCCAGACTGTAGCCCAGGGTGTGTTCGAGATACAGCCCTGAGTCAGACTGTAAGTCATATCCCAGACCATCTTGCGAGTTGAAAAAAAATGCTCCGTCGCGGGCATCTATCACCGGTGCGAAATTGAACTGACGCTTATCTGAACCGCTGTAGCGCGGTGCGTTGCTGGCGGCGATGCCCACGGTGAGGCTTCTTGCAGCCAGAACGGCGGCGTCGGCCCCGGCCATAAGCGTGATATTGGCGAATGCAATACAGCTAATGCACAGGCTAAATTTTCTGGTTATCATCGTCGCTCCTCAGCACCAATCAAGCCGGCCCCCAAATGGCCGCACATCTGATAGCGAATGATGAACAGGCAGTGTCAATTTACTGCCAGGGTTTTATGAAGAAACTGTCAAGGTGCGCAAATGCAGATGAAACGTATACTGATTATTGAGGACGATGCGGATGCGGCTAACGTTCTGGAAGCCTATCTGCGTCGGGAAAATTACAATGTTGCCATTGCGGGTGACGGTATCACCGGCCTGGAAATGTCACAAAGCTGGAAGCCGGATCTGATTTTGCTGGATATTATGCTGCCCGGTATGAATGGCAGTGATGTACTGGCTGCGGTACGGCGCAAGGGCGATATTCCGGTGATCATGGTTTCAGCGATGGGTGAAACGCCGGATAAAATAGGCGCGCTACGCTACGGGGCTGATGATTACGTGGTTAAACCGTATAACCCGGCAGAGGTGGTGGCACGCGTTCATGCTGTGCTGCGCCGGACATCGGGCCGCACCGATCAGAAAACGATCCTGAGCTGGCAGGGACTGGAGGTGGATATGGAATCCCTTACTGCGGTTGTCAGAAATGACGGTGAAAACCCGGTGTTGCTGGAACTTACGCCGACGGAATTTTCACTGCTCACCACGCTAATGCACTCCCAGAACTATCCATTTTCCCGTCAGCAACTGCTGGAGCGCTGCCTGCCAGAGAGCGAGGCGCTGGAACGTGTCGTTGATACCCACGTTTATAATTTGCGTAAAAAGCTCGAAAACGCCGGAATTGTTGATGTTTTGCATAATGTTCGCGGCGTGGGCTACCGGTTCAGACAGCCATGACACAGCAAAAAAAACAGTCCCTTTGGCGCTGGATATGCATGCGTATCCTCGCGCTTACAATCGGATCGGTAATTTTAATCGCCTTCAGCATGTGGTTACGTTCCCTTATTCAGTACTACTGGGTGATGAATCATATGCCCGCCTCTCAGCGTGATGAGCTGGCACTGTTGCTGAAGAACCCGCAACGGGATGCCGCTCGCTTTCATCAGCTGATCGATGCGGGCTGGGGGATCAATTATTCTACGCCCAGCATTGCCTCCTCGGACTGGCTGATGCTGGCAGCGTTAATTGCCCTTGCCCTTCCGGTTATCGTTATCTTTGGATTGCGCGCCGCCAGACCGCTGTCGGTGCAGTTCAGCCGGCTGGCAACGGCAGCCCGTTGTGTGGCGCGCGGCGAGTTTGGTGCACGGGCCGCTACGGTTGAAAACGCCCCCGCCGAACTGGTGCAGTTTACGGAGGATTTCAACGTGATGTCCCGTCAGCTTGAGCGCTACGATCGTGAGCTGCGTGCTTCACATGTGGCGATGGCGCACGAACTGCGTTCGCCGCTGACGGCCGCTATTGGGCGTCTTCAGGGAATGATAGACGGCGTGTTTGAGCCTAATCCGACCCAGCTAAATATGGTGATGAAACAGCTTCAGCACCTTCATCGCCTGACGGATGAACTGCACCTGCTTTCCCTCGCGGATGCCGGTCAGCTGTCATTTACGCTCAACACTTTTGACTTAGCCGAGCTGCTGCGTGAGCGGGTGATATGGATGAAACCCCAGGCCGAAGCGGCGGGAATGGAGATGCGCATCAGCGCTGCCCATCCCGCCATCTTTACCGGGGATCCCTTCCGTCTGGGGCAGGTATTTACCATCCTGATGGAAAACGCCGTACGGTACGCTGCCGAAGGCAAGCTGCTAACCATCGATATTCAGCGGCGGGCAGCGGGTTATCTGATTACCTTTACCGATTGTGGTCCGGGGGTAGCCCCCGATTTTTTGCCGCTGATGTTTGAGCGTTTTACGCGAGGCGACTCTTCACGAGCGCGTCACTCAGGCGGCAGTGGGCTGGGTTTGTCGATTGCCCGGGCGATTTGTGAGGCCTGCGGCGGGGAGCTGGTGGCCTCATCACCGGCCGGGCACGGTCTGGCGATAAGCCTGCATCTGCCTTTTGTAACACCGGAGGCCGGAATAAAAAATTACATGCATTGACGATTTCTTGATGATATATGCAGCAAATCTGGTCAGTCAGCCGTTGTAATAGAGCTATTACCGTTAAGGAATTGCGCTATGACCGACTGCTTAACTGATTATTTCCGTGACATATTGCACCATCTTAATTTCATCTGCCGGATCTCTCCCCATATTCTGTGGATAGCCACGCTGATGCTGGTATTTATGCTGACCGTCTGGGTAATAAAGAAAAAGAATCGTCGTTTTATGCACGCCTGATTCGCTGCTGTCAGGGGGGCGGAGTAAACAGGGAAGGGCAGCGTAAGCCATAAAAAAACCGCCTCACGATGAAGGCGGTTTTTCAATACAGAGTGTGAAAGCTATCAGTGCGGTTTCAGCAGCGCTTCCGCATGGCTGACGATATTTTCAACCGTGAAGCCAAATTCCGGGAACAGCTTCTCAGCCGGAGCCGACTCACCAAAACCAGTCATACCGACAATGGCACCGTTCAGGCCGACATATTTGTACCAGTAGTCGGCAATCCCTGCTTCCACTGCTACGCGTGCCGTGACGCCGGAAGGCAGAACGGACTCACGGTAGGCAGCATCCTGTGCATCGAACAGATCGGTCGATGGCAGTGATACTACGCGCACCTTGTGGCCGCTGGCGGTCAGCTTGTCAGCCGCGCCCAGGGTGATTTCCACTTCGGAACCGGTAGCTATCAGGATCACATCCGGTGTGCCGTTGCTGTCTTTCAGCACATAGCCGCCGCGCGAAATATTCGCCAGCTGCTCTTTGCTGCGCTCCGGCTGTGCCAGGTTCTGCCGCGACAGAATCAGCGCAGTCGGGCCATGATGGCGCTCAACGGCATGTTTCCAGGCCACAGCGGTTTCAACCTGGTCACACGGACGCCAGACGCTCATATTTGGCGTCACGCGCAGGCTGGCGATCTGCTCAACCGGCTGATGCGTCGGGCCATCTTCACCCAGACCGATGGAGTCATGGGTGTACACCATAATCTGGCGCGCCTTCATCAGTGCCGCCATACGCACGGCGTTGCGCGCATACTCAACAAACATCAGGAAGGTAGCGGTATACGGAATAAAACCACCGTGATGCGCCAGGCCATTGGCGATGGCAGTCATACCAAACTCGCGTACGCCGTAGTGAATATAGTTTCCGGCAGCATCCTCTTTGATCGACTTCGAGCCAGACCAGATAGTGAGGTTACTTGGTGCGAGGTCAGCAGAGCCGCCCAGGAACTCTTTCAGCAGCGGGCCGTAAGCTTCCAGCGCGTTCTGAGAGGCTTTACGGCTGGCAATCTTCTGCGGATTAGCCTGTAATTTCTCAATATACTTCTGAGTGTCAGCTTCCCAGTTATCCGGCATGCCGCCGTCCATGCGGCGGGTATATTCTGCCGCCAGTTCCGGGTATGCGGCTTTGTAGGCGGCGAATTTACTGTTCCACTCACTTTCGGCTTTCGCACCGGCTTCTTTCGCATCCCACTGAGCATAGATCTCTTTCGGGATCTCAAACGGCGGGTAGTTCCAGCCCAGCTGTTTACGCGTCAGCGCAATCTCTTCGTCACCCAGCGCCGCGCCGTGGGCTTCTTCTTTACCCGCTTTGTTCGGCGAACCGAAGCCAATCACGGTTTTACAAATCAGCAGCGATGGCTTGTCAGTCACGCTCTGTGCTTCTTTGATCGCCTGCGCGATTGCATCAGGATTGTGCCCGTCAATATCGCGGATCACATGCCAGTGATAGGCTTCGAAACGTTTAGCGGTATCGTCGGTAAACCAGCCTTCAACTTCACCATCAATCGAGATGCCGTTATGATCGTAAAAGCCAATCAGTTTACCCAGACCCAGCGTTCCCGCCAGAGAGCATACTTCATGGGAGATGCCTTCCATCAGGCAGCCATCGCCCATAAACACGTAGGTATGGTGATCGACAATTTCATGGTCAGGGCGGTTAAACTGCGCGCCCAGAGTACGTTCCGCAATTGCCAGGCCAACGGCGTTCGCCAGACCCTGACCCAGCGGGCCGGTAGTCGTTTCCACGCCTGGGGTATAGCCCAGCTCCGGGTGGCCCGGGGTTTTGGAGTGCAGCTGACGGAAATTCTTCAGCTCAGACATTGGCAGATCGTAACCCGAAAGGTGCAGCAGGCTGTAGAGCAGCATCGAAGCGTGGCCGTTAGAGAGGATAAAACGGTCGCGATCGGCCCATGCCGGGTTATTCGGGTTGTGATGCAGAAATTCACGCCACAGCACTTCAGCGATATCAGCCATACCCATCGGGGCACCAGGATGGCCGGATTTGGCTTTTTGCACCGCGTCCATACTCAGGGCGCGGATGGCGTTTGCCAGTTCTCTACGTGAAGACATAGTTTCCTCCAGAAATGCGTGGAGGCGGATCGCAGATCCGCCCGGGGGGATAAATGATGGAAAGGGGAGTTACAGTCGTGCGGACAGCACATCTTCCAGCTTCTGCTGGTCAACGGCGAACTGGCGAATACCTTCAGCCAGTTTTTCCACTGCCATCGGATCCTGGTTATGTTCCCAACGGAATTCCGCTTCAGACAGCGGTGCAGGCTGGTGGAAGCCCTGAGTAGACGGAGTCAGTTTACGCTCAACCGGAGCGTTGCTGGCCTGAAGCTCTTCCAGCAGGTTTGGCGCGATAGTCAGACGGTCGCAGCCTGCCAGCGCGAGGATCTGCTCTGTCTTACGGAAGCTGGCACCCATGATGATGGTGGTGTAACGGTGCTGCTTATAGTAGTCATAGATATTGCGTACAGATTTCACGCCCGGATCTTCATCAACCACGTACGGGTCAAGAGGTTTACGGCTGTTGTACCAGTCATAGATACGGCCAACAAACGGTGAAATCAGGAATACGCCAGCTTCAGCACAGGCACGGGCCTGAGCGAAGGAGAACAGCAGCGTCAGGTTACACTGGATACCATTTTTCTCCAGCTCTTCAGCCGCTTTGATCCCTTCCCAGGTCGAAGCCAGTTTGATCAGAATACGCGAACGGTCAATACCGTTATCTTCGTACATTCTCACCAGTTTTTCCGCTTTGGTGACACACATTCCACGGTCAAATGAGAGGCGCGCATCAACTTCGGTGGATACACGGCCAGGGACACTTTTCAGAATCTCCAGACCGAGATTAACGGCAACTTTGTCGCTGGCGTTAATAATCTGGGTTTCTTTACTGCCGCCCTGTTTTTTAGCGTAGTCGATGGCGTCAGTGATCAGATGTTTGTAAGAGTCGAGGCCGGAGGCTTTCAGGATCAGAGACGGATTGGTGGTGGCATCTTCCGGGTGATAGTTACGGATGGATTCAATATCGCCACTGTCAGCCACCACGGTGGTGAATTGTTTCAGTGCGTCTAACTGGTTCATCTAAAGCTCCTTGATAAGCAGTCTATATACCCTGAGTGAGTCATGAGTATAGCGTTGTAACGAAAAATTTATCTCAGGCAGACAACAGTGCATCAGGCGCCGGGTAATGGGAATGCGCTTTTTCTGATTGTTGCAATGGGCCAGCCCAATGACCGTCGTCTCGCCCTGCGCTATGGGGAGGGGAGCAGCATCCATTTTGTTCACGGCAATACTTATACCAATACCCTTACCACAGGCCAGGATGACACGGTATTCACATCGTGTCTTGATAGCTTGTGCCACCGGCCTTGTCATTGTCGAAAGGGCTAAATGAGCATTACGTCATGCTGTAACGGCCAGAAGTTGTAAGTGCCTGAGAAGAGTATTTTTCTACTCAAAAGCGGCAATATCGCTGCCGAACTTAATATAAAGCATAGCAGATCCTCAAAAAAACGTGGCCGGAACGGCTGACGAATCCCCTCCGGCAGCACTTCCCCTAAGCCAAATCTATCCATCCGCCAAATTATGCGCCCCTTCAAGTTTTTATCCCCTCCGGCACTTCTATACTGGGAAGTTGTACCCCTACATAACTACCTATAAGAAAGGATCCTGCAAATGGACGAACAGTTAAAACAGAGTGCTCTCGATTTTCATCAATTTCCGGTTCCCGGAAAAATTCAGGTTTCCCCCACCAAGCCGCTTGCCACTCAGCGCGACCTGGCGCTGGCCTACTCGCCCGGCGTTGCAGCACCCTGCCTGGAGATTGCCGCCGATCCAGAAGCTGCCGATAAGTACACCGCCCGCGCCAATCTGGTGGCGGTGATCTCCAACGGTACCGCAGTGCTGGGCTTAGGAAATATCGGTGCGCTGGCCAGTAAGCCGGTGATGGAAGGGAAAGGAGTGCTGTTCAAGAAGTTCGCCGGAATAGACGTGTTTGATATTGAAGTTGATGAGCTGGATCCGGACAGGTTGATCGATGTGATCGCCGCGCTGGAACCCACTTTCGGCGGCATCAACCTTGAGGATATCAAGGCACCGGAGTGTTTCTACATCGAAAAGAAGCTGCGCGAGCGGATGAATATTCCTGTCTTCCACGACGATCAGCACGGAACCGCCATCATCTGTACCGCTGCGGTACTTAACGGCCTGCGGGTAGTGAAAAAAAACATCTCTGATGTGCGCCTTGTGGTCTCGGGGGCCGGGGCCTCCGCGATTGCCTGCCTTAATTTGCTGGTGGCGCTGGGTATGCAGAAACACAATATTGTGGTCTGCGATTCAAAAGGTGTGATCTACCGGGGACGCGAAACGCCGATGGCTGAAACCAAAGCCGCCTATGCGGTGGCCGATAACGGCAAACGAACCCTTGCTGAGGTTATCGACGGCGCAGATATCTTCCTCGGCTGTTCGGGGCCAAAAGTCATGACCCAGGAGATGGTCAAAGGTATGGCGCGTGACCCGCTGATCCTTGCGCTGGCTAACCCGGAACCAGAAATTCTGCCGCCGCTGGCAAAAGAAGTGCGTCCGGATGCCATTATCTGCACCGGTCGCTCGGACTTCCCCAACCAGGTGAATAACGTACTCTGTTTCCCGTTTATCTTCCGTGGAGCGCTGGATGTCGGGGCAACGGCAATTAACGAAGAGATGAAGCTGGCAGCGGTGCACGCGATTGCCGAGCTGGCGCTGGCGGAACAGAGTGATGTGGTGGCATCCGCCTATGGTGATGAGGAGCTGTCGTTTGGTGCTGAATACCTGATACCGAAGCCGTTTGATCCGCGTCTGATTGTGCAGATCGCTCCGGCGGTAGCAAAAGCCGCGATGGATTCTGGCGTGGCGCGGCGGCCGATTGCCGATTTCGACGCCTACCGCGAAAAGCTGATGGAGTTTGTCTACAAAACCAATCTGTTTATGAAACCGGTATTCTCCCAGGCGCGTAAAGATCCGAAACGCGTGGTGCTGGCTGAAGGCGAAGAGGCTCGCGTGCTGCATGCCACCCAGGAGCTGGTTACTCTCGGACTGGCCAGGCCGATTCTGATTGGCCGTCCGAGCGTGATAGCGATGCGTCTGCAAAAGCTGGGGTTGAAAATCGAAGCGGGCAAAGATTTCGACGTGGTAAACAACGAATCCGATCCGCGCTTTAAAGAGTACTGGAGTGAGTATTACCAGATTATGAAGCGCCGTGGCGTATCGCCGCAGCAGGCGCAGCGTGCGGTCATCGGAAATCCAACGCTGATCGGCGCGATTATGGTTCATCGTGGGGAAGCGGACGCGCTGATCTGCGGCACCATCGGTGACTATAAACAGCATTACGATATTGTAGAGAAGCTGTTCGGCTTTCGTGCGGATGTAAAAGTGGCGGGGGCGATGAATGCGCTGGAGCTGCCAAGCGGCAACACCTTTATTGCCGATACCTATGTTAATGAAGATCCTACGCCGGAACAGCTTGCCGAACTCACGCTGATGGCGGCGGAGACCGTACGTCGTTTTGGCATTGAACCAAAGGTTGCGCTGCTGTCGCACTCCAGCTTTGGTGCATCGGATGCTCCGGCCGCCCGTAAGATGCGTGACACACTGGCACTGGTAAAAGCGCGGGCACCGGAGCTGGAAATTGACGGCGAGATGCACGGTGATGCAGCGCTGGTGGAGAGTATCCGCCAGGATCTGATGCCGGACAGCCCGTTAAAAGGTCCGGCGAATATCCTGATCATGCCTAACGTCGAAGCGGCGCGCATCAGCTATAACCTGCTGCGCGTCTCCTGCTCTGATGGGGTGACTGTCGGGCCGGTACTGATGGGGATAGCCAAACCGGTGCATGTGCTGACGCCGATCTCATCGGTGCGACGCATCGTAAATATGGTGGCGCTGGCGGTAGTGGAGGCGCAGACCGCGCCGCTGTAAGGCGCAGGCCCGGGCAGGGAAGGGCCAAAGGCCAGGGGCTTAAGGTCAGGGGCTTAAGGTCAACGACAAGGTCAAGGGCGTTTCGCTTTCCCGCTGCGCGGTCTGAGCGACAAGGGGCGGCCAGTCGCCGCCGCCCCTTGACCCCGGGCTTGCGGCAGGCGCCACGCCCGCTCCGCGGGTTCCCTCACTCGACTGGTTTTCCGCACGAACCGGGTGAGACGGGACGTCCCTGTCCCGGCTCACCCTCTCGCCGACATCCTGTCGGCTCGTCCTGCAAATCCCTTCTCCCTCGGCAAGGCTTAATTGCCGCTCAAAAGGTCAACATCAAAAGAGAAATCAAAGACAGATACAAAGACTAAAAGGCCTTTTGGTCTTTAAGTCTTTAAGTCTTTTTGGGTTTGACCTGGGTTTTGATGTTAAGGCGGCAATTAAGCTGCGCTGAGGAAGTGATGTGAACCAGGATGAACCGCCAGGACGGCGGTGAGAGCTCGGGCCGGCACAGGGAGGTGCCGTCACGAGCGGTCCGTCGGTGAACGGAACTGACGAAGGCACCCGCTGAAAGCGGGCGTGGCGCCTGCCGCAAGCCCGGGGGCAAGGGGCGGCGGCGACTGGCCGCCCCTTGTCGCTCAGCCCGCGCAGCGGGAAAGCGAAACGCCCTTGACCTTAAGACCTTAAGACGTTGACCTTAAGACCTTGACCTTAAGACCTTAAGATGTTGACTTGAAGACATTGACGTTGACCTTACCCATGCAACCGCATGAAAAAAATCAAACCCACGCCTTAACCGGCAGGAAGTCTCGGTACAGCGCAGCCTCCGGGCTGCCTTCTTCCGGCTGATAATCATACTCCCAGCGCACCAGCGGCGGCATCGACATCAGAATCGACTCAGTGCGGCCACCGGTTTGCAGGCCAAACAGCGTACCGCGATCCCAGACCAGATTAAATTCAACGTAGCGCCCGCGACGGTAGAGCTGGAAATCACGCTCACGCTCGCCCCATGTCAGGTTTTTACGGCGTTCGACAATCGGCAGGTAGGCATCGGTAAAGCCTTCGCCCACCGCCTGCATAAAGCGGAAGCTCTGGTCGAAGTCCGGAGTATTCAGATCGTCAAAGAACAGACCGCCAATACCGCGCTGTTCGTTGCGGTGTTTCAGGTGGAAATAGTCATCACACCACTTTTTATAGCGCGGGTAGACCTCTTCACCAAAGGGCTGACACAGGTCAGACGCAGTTTGATGCCAGTGAATGGCATCCTCTTCAAAGCCGTAGAAGGGGGTCAGATCGAAGCCGCCACCAAACCACCATACCGGCTCTGCATCGGGCTTTTGCGCGATAAAAAAACGCACATTGGCGTGGCTGGTGGGGATATACGGGTTTTCCGGATGGATCACCAGCGAAACCCCCAGCGCTTCGAAACTGCGCCCGGCGAGTTCAGGGCGGTGCGCAGTGGCAGAGGCGGGCATCATGTCGCCATGAACATGGGAGAAATTCACCCCCGCCTGTTCGAACACCCGGCCCTGACGCAGAACGCGACTGCGCCCGCCGCCGCCGCCGGGGCGCTGCCAGCTGTCTTCGGCAAAGCTGGCTTCGCCATCGGCCTGTGCCAGCTTGCGACAAATTTCATCCTGAAGGTTGAGCAGAAACTGTTTTACCTGGGCGATATCCGGAGTGTTCATGAAAAAAATCCTGTGACAAAAAGACGCGTGGATTATACGTGATTTTCAGCCTGTGCGTCTGGTCGCATCATACTCATTAAAAAAGCTGACGATGCCGTCCGCAATGGCACCGGCAATCTTCTGACGAAACGCGGTAGTCCCCAGCAGTCTCTCCTCATCAGGGTTAGTAATAAATGATGTTTCAACCAGCACTGATGGAATGGACGGCGACTTAAGCACCGCAAACGCCGCCTGCTCGGTGTGCTGACTGTGCAGATGATGAACCGGACGAATTTGCCCCAGCACATGTTTGCCGAGAATCAGACTGTTCTTGATGGTATCCGTCTGCACCAGGTCAAACAGCACCTGCTGCAAATAGTGATCCTGATCCGCTGCTTTGACCCCGCCCACATTATCGGCGGCATTTTCACGCTGCGAAAGATAACGCGCCATTGTGCTGCTGGCTCCACGGTTTGACAGGGCAAACACTGAAGCACCGCTGGCCGTAGGGCTGGTAAAACCGTCGGCATGCACCGACATAAACAGATCGGCACCGTGCTGATGGGCGATCTCCACCCGTTCACCAAGCGGAATAAAGTGGTCGCTTTCCCGTGTCAGACGCACTTCAATATGCGCATGCTCACTCAGCAGATGGCGGATATGCTGGGCGATTTCCAGCACCACATGCTTCTCTTCCGAACCTTCATGCCCCACCGCGCCGGAGTCTATACCGCCGTGGCCCGGATCAATCATTACAATTCGCTTGCTGTTCGCCGGGCGGACAGGAGGCGGTGGCGAATTGGTCGCTTTGTGCGGTCGCGGAAGCAAGCGCCGGGTGGCATCTTCCTCTGCGGCACGCACAGGCCGCCGCGCCAGCAGGGCCAGCGCAAGGCCGGAGAGCAGCAGCTGGCGGCGGGTGGTCAGCGGCGTCAGTAGGTTTATCTTTTTCATGGCACATCCAGGGTCGTTAGGTGCTTATTGTTATATCGTAACAGGCGGGTGACCGCGAGAAGGGAACTATTGCAGGTTTTTGCTAATTATTTCAGGTGGCTACTCCGGCAGAACCTCTTTTTTTACCTTTCCGCTGTCCATCGGGCTTGCACCGGCAGAAGAATACGTGATAATCAGCAAATTATGCTTAACCACAGGCTGAAACTCATGGAAATTCGTGTATTCCGGCAGGATGATTTTGAAGAAGTAATTACCCTTTGGGAGCGCTGCGATCTGTTACGTCCCTGGAACGATCCGGAGATGGATATAGAACGTAAGCTGAACCACGATCCGGATCTGTTTCTGGTCGCCGTGGTGGGCGGTGAAATTGTCGGAACGCTGATGGGCGGCTACGACGGCCATCGCGGTTCCGCCTATTATCTGGGCGTACACCCTGACTATCAGGGGCGCGGCTTCGCCAACGCGCTGATTAATCGCCTGGAGAAGAAACTGATTGCCCGCGGCTGCCCGAAAATAAATGTCATGGTGCGGGAAGAGAACGACGCCGTCACCGGCTTTTATGAAAAGCTGGATTATGAAACCCAGGACAGTATGCTGCTGGGCAAGCGTTTGATCGAAGACCGCGAATATTGATTTCTCGCCATCGTTGCAGAGGCGGTCGCTGATTGGCTGCCCTGTTACAAGGCAGACGATGTCGGGAAAGGCTGTTCAATTTTTAACTGAGTTATCATGCTGAAATATTCTCCCGACGATTACGACACTAAAGGCCTGCTGCGTCTGCCCCTCTCTTTTTGGGCAATTCTATTGTTACAGGCGCGTACCTGGGTACTGTTTGTCGCCGCCGGGGCTTCGCGTCAGCAGGGCGAGAGTCTGCTGGCACTGTTTTATCCCGATAATCACGCCTTCTGGCTGGGGCTGGCATTGGGTATCCCTGCCGCCCTCGGGCTGCTGCTTACCGGCTACCGTCAGCGTCTGCCGCGTCTGTGGCAGGCGTGGCGCTGGGTGCTGGTGGCAACCCTGTTTCTGACGCTGGGTGTACAACTTGGTGAGTTGTGGCAGGGTGATGAACCGGTATCATCACTGGTGTTACTGGTCTCTCTGCTGGATGTGGTGGCGCTGGTCGCGCTACTGGCTTACCGACGGCTGCGGGACTGTTTTGATCCGGCTGAAAATCACTGACTGACAGAGAGTAAACTTTCGCAGCATTTTATACTCCAACCGTACGGAAACCCCTGAAAATGACTACTGGAGTTGCAATGAAAACTTATCGCCCGGCGTTGCTGCTGGCCGCCCTGATCCTGGCAGGTTGCGCAGGTTCGTCTTCTCAGCATGACAGCACTTCGTCTTCTACCTGGTGGAACCCCGTCTCCTGGTCATGGTCCAGCCTCTCCCCGACACACTGGTTCGGCTCCTCATTAACCGTCACCGAACAGGGGCTGGGCGATATTAACGGCAGCACGCTGATGCAGCGCGATGTACTGGATGATGGTCTGAAGGGTAACTATCATCTGCGCCAGGGGATGCGTACCACCGACGGCACCATCGTTCATTTCTGGCAGGGTGTCGACAGTGACAAGCAGGTGAAAGTGGAGCTGATCGGCGATACCACCGTTAGCCGTATTGATATCATGGATCATAACGTTACCACCGAAAGCGGCGTGAAATTTGGCACTGCTTTTAGCGATCTCTACAGCAAAGCCTTCGGCGTATGTCAGAAAGGCAGTGGTGCAGACCACGCCAGCGTGGAGTGTAAAGCGCCTGGCAGCCAGCATATCAGCTACCTCTTTAGCGGTGACTGGAATGGCCCCGAATCCCTGATGCCAGCAGATGACACGCTGAAAAAATGGACATTAAGCAAGATTATCTGGCGCCGTTAATGCTGTTTACGTAAAGACCACACCAAACTTGAGTTTGAACACTCTCCTGGTGCCAACATCCGGTATCATCTTCTGAAATACTAATCAGAAATGACCTGAGAACCAGGAGAGCAGCATGTCCCATTTTCAGAGCGGCATCTTATTAGAGCATCGCCGTTTTGCTATTTACTTAGAAGCGATGGTGGAAGGCGAACTTGACGCCATCCGCCTTGGCAGCCAGCAATTCCTTCAGCAGCTTGCGCAGCTGCAACAGCGTTATCCCGATGCCGGACTGGGGGCAGTTATTGCCTTTGGTAACGGTCTGTGGGGCGATCTCTGCACGGGGAACCGCAGCACAGAACTAAAAGATTTCCAGCCGCTGGGTAAAGGTATGGCACCCGCCACCCAGCGCGATATCTTGATCCACATTCAATCCCTGCGTCACGATGTCAATTTCAGCCTGGCGCAGGCTGCGCTTGCGGCATTTGGTAGCGCTATCCGCATTGCTGAAGAAACCCACGGTTTCCGCTGGACGGAAGAGCGCGATCTCAGCGGTTTTGTTGACGGTACGGAAAACCCACAGGGCGAACAGCGAGAAGCCGTAGCGATTATAGCCAGCGGCGACAACGCTGGCGGCAGCTACGTTTTCAGCCAGCGCTGGCAGCATAATCTGGCGATGTTTAACCGCCTGCCGGTCAATAAACAGGAGCAGATTATTGGCCGTACTAAAGAGAGCAATGAGGAGCTGGAAGGCGATGCGCGTCCGGCGACTTCCCATGTGGCGCGGGTGGATCTCAAAGAGAACGGTAAAGGGTTGAAAATTTTACGCCAGAGCCTGCCATATGGCACCGCGAGCGGGACTCATGGCCTCTATTTTCTTGCCTACTGCGCTACGCTGCACAATATTGAGCAGCAGCTGTTAAGTATGTTCGGCGAAACGGACGGCAAGTTTGATGCGATGCTGCGTTTTACCAAACCTGTTACCGGCAGCTACTTCTATGCGCCATCGCTGGAGCAGCTGGCGGCTTTATAGCATTTATGTACCACCCGGCCAGGTACGCCTGGCCGCTCTGTTTTCCCCTGTAAAGGGACGTATCATTCCCACCGTATGCATATCCAATTCCACACCCTTATAGCGAATTCTGCTTGCTAAGTACCAAACGGTATATAAAACCGTTACAGCTTTCACCCTGGTTATAAATAAACTGAGAGCACTTCAGGCCGGTTAACCGGTGAATCTCTCAGGGTGCATAATGACGTTACCATTGGTAAAAAAATTCGTAGCAGCCTCCGGGCTGGCGTTAGTGCTGAGTTCTGGCGTACAGGCGACTGAGCTGCTGAACAGCTCGTATGACGTCTCACGTGAGCTGTTTACCGCCCTGAATGCACCGTTTGAGCAACAGTGGGCGCAACAGCATCCAGGCGACAGCCTGACGATCAAACAGTCTCATGCTGGCTCCTCTAAACAGGCGCTGGCGATTTTGCAGGGGCTGAAAGCCGATGTGGTGACCTATAACCAGGTAACCGATGTGCAAATACTGCATGACCGTGGACAGCTGATCCCGGCTGACTGGCAGCAGCGCTTGCCCAACAGCAGCTCACCTTTCTATTCCACCATGGCATTCCTGGTGCGCAAAGGTAACCCGAAACACATCCGCGACTGGAACGACCTGGTGCGTGACGATGTGAAACTGATTTTCCCGAATCCTAAAACCTCAGGCAATGCCCGCTATACCTATCTGGCGGCCTGGGGAGCCTTCGACCGTACCGACGGTAAAGATAAAGCTCAGACTGAAAAGCTGATGACCCAGTTCCTGAAAAACGTCCAGGTGTTCGATACCGGCGGGCGCGGCGCAACCACCACTTTTGTAGAGCGTGGGCTGGGCGATGTGCTGATCAGCTTTGAGTCAGAGGTAAACACCATCCGCAATCAGTACGCCAAAGATGGCTATGAAGTGATTGTGCCAAAAACCAATATCCTGGCAGAGTTCCCGGTGGCGTGGATCGATAAAAATGTCGAGAAGAACCACACAGAGGAAGCGGCCAAAGCCTATCTTAACTATCTGTATACGCCGGCTGCCCAGCAGATTATGACGCAGTTCTATTATCGGGTGAATAATCCCGGGCTGATGGCGCAGCAAAAAGATCGTTTCCCACCGACGGAGCTGTTCCGCGTGGCGGATGATTTTGGCAGCTGGGATCAGGTGATGAAAACCCATTTCGTCAGCGGTGGCGAACTGGATAAGTTATTAGCGGCGGGGCGGTAGTGATGTTTTCAGCGAGCAGTAAACGTGTCCTGCCCGGGTTTGGTATCAGCCTGGGCAGTAGCCTTTTCTTTACCTGCCTGATTCTGCTGCTGCCGATCAGCGCGCTGTTGATGCAGCTGTCGCAGATGACGCTGGCGCAGTACTGGGAAGTGATTACTAACCCGCAGGTTATGGCGGCGTACGAAGTGACACTGCTGGCGGCAGGCGTGGCCTCAATTTTTAACGCGCTGTTTGGCATGCTGATGGCATGGATCCTCACCCGTTACCGTTTTCCGGGGCGTGCGCTGCTTGATGGTCTGATGGATCTGCCGTTTGCTCTGCCAACAGCGGTGGCGGGCTTAACCCTCGCCGGGCTGTTCTCAGTGAACGGCTGGTACGGCGAATGGCTGGCGCAGTTTGGCATTAAAGTCTCCTATACCTGGCTGGGTATTGCGGTAGCGATGGCCTTCACCAGCATCCCGTTTGTGGTGCGTACCGTACAGCCGGTGCTGGAAGAGCTTGGGCCGGAGTATGAAGAGGCGGCGGAAACCCTCGGCGCGACGCCGTGGCAGAGTTTTCGCCGTGTCATCTTGCCGGAAGTTGGCCCGGCGCTGCTGGCGGGAACGGCGCTGTCGTTTACCCGCAGCCTCGGTGAATTTGGCGCAGTGATTTTCATCGCCGGTAACATCGCGTGGAAAACAGAAGTGACCTCGCTGATGATCTTTGTACGCCTGCAGGAGTTTGACTATCCGGCTGCCAGCGCCATTGCTTCGGTGATTCTGGCCGCTTCCCTGCTGCTGCTGTTTGCGATTAATACTTTACAGAGCCGCTTTGGCCGCCGTATTGGAGGTCACTAATGGCTGACATTACCGATTTTAAAGGCGCAGGGCGCGCACGCATTCAGTGGGGCAAATGGGTGCTGATTGGCCTGGGAATGCTGATCTCACTGATGCTGCTGGTGATCCCGCTGGTGGCGATTTTTACGGCCGCCTTGTCTGACGGGCTGCTGGCCTCATTCGACAATCTGCGCGATTCAGACATGCTGCACTCCATCTGGCTGACCGTGCTGATTGCGCTGATTACGGTACCGGTGAACCTGGTGTTTGGTACGCTGCTGGCCTGGCTGGTTACGCGCTTTACTTTCCCTGGCCGCCAGCTGCTGCTGACGCTGTTTGATATTCCTTTTGCTGTTTCACCGGTGGTGGCAGGGCTGATGTACCTGCTGTTCTGGGGAGTTAACGGTTCAGCGGGAGGCTGGCTGGATGCGCACAATATCCAGCTGATGTTCTCATGGCCGGGAATGGCGATGGTGACAATTTTCGTTACCTGTCCATTTGTGGTGCGTGAACTGGTGCCGGTGATGTTGAGCCAGGGCAGCCACGAAGATGAAGCCGCCGTACTGTTGGGTGCTTCAGGCTGGAAAATGTTCTGGCGCGTTACTCTGCCGAATATTCGCTGGGCGCTGCTGTACGGCGTGGTGCTGACCAATGCCCGCGCTATCGGTGAGTTTGGTGCCGTCTCGGTTGTTTCTGGTTCGATTCGCGGCGAGACCTACACGCTGCCATTACAGGTTGAATTACTGCATCAGGATTACAACACCGTCGGGGCCTTTACTGCCGCCGCGCTGCTGACCCTGATGGCGATAGTGACGCTGTTTTTAAAAAGCGCAGTGCAGTGGCGATTAGAGAGCCAGAGCAAGCGCTTGCAACAGGAGGGGAAGAATGAGCATTGAAATCGGTAGTATCAATAAATACTTCGGCAAGACGAAAGTCCTGAACGATATTTCTCTGGATATCCCTTCCGGACAAATGGTGGCGCTGCTGGGGCCGTCTGGCTCCGGAAAAACCACGCTGCTGCGTATTATCGCCGGTCTGGAAAATCAGAACAGCGGACGCCTGAGCTTCCATGGTAAAGACGTCAGCCGGGTGCATGCCCGCGATCGCCAGGTGGGTTTTGTGTTCCAGCACTATGCGCTGTTCCGCCATATGACGGTGTTCGATAATATCGCCTTTGGCCTGACGGTGCTGCCGCGCCGCGAGCGTCCTTCCTCTGCTGAAATTAAGCAGAAAGTGACGCGTCTGCTGGAGATGGTGCAGCTTGGTCATCTGGCTGGCCGTTTCCCGGCCCAGCTCTCCGGCGGGCAGAAACAGCGCGTTGCCCTGGCGCGTGCGCTGGCGGTTGAACCGCAGATTCTGTTACTGGATGAACCCTTTGGCGCGTTGGATGCTCAGGTGCGTAAAGAGCTGCGTCGCTGGCTGCGTCAGCTCCATGAAGAGCTGAAGTTCACCAGCGTCTTTGTTACTCACGACCAGGAAGAGGCGATGGAAGTGGCCGACCGTGTGGTGGTGATGAGCCAGGGTAATATTGAACAGGTTGGTACGCCCGATGAAGTGTGGCGCGATCCGGCAACCCGATTTGTGCTGGAATTCCTCGGGGAAGTGAACCGTTTCGATGGGGAAGTGCATGGTTCGCAGTTCCACGTTGGCGCACACCACTGGCCGTTGGGCTATGCACCTGCGCACCAGGGGCCGGTAGAGCTGTTTCTGCGCCCGTGGGAAATTGACGTCAGCCGTCAGAGCAGTCTGGAAACGCCGCTCCCTGCCCAGGTGCTGGAAGTCAGCCCGCGTGGTCACTACTGGCAGCTGGTTGTGGTACCGGCCCAGTGGAGCGGTGAGCCAATCACCGTGGTGATGGACGGGGATCAGGTAGCGCCAATTCGCGGTGAACGTCTGTTCGTTGGCCTGCAACATGCGCGTCTCTATAATGGCGATACACCGTTGCAGCCTGTTGCCTTTGCGCAAAGCGCCTGATATTTTCCTCACATATTATGTGTACTCTCTATCACTGGGATTGCGGCTAACGTTGCTGCAACTTGAAAACGAGTAAAGAGGGTCGGTTTTCCGGCCCTCTGCCATTTCATGCGGGAACTGATACACCTTGACCACAATCGAAAATACCATCGGCAATACGCCGCTGATTCAGCTACAGCGCCTGACGCCCGATAACGGCAGTGAAATCTGGCTTAAGCTGGAAGGAAATAATCCTGCCGGTTCGGTAAAAGATCGCGCCGCATTATCGATGATCAAACAGGCAGAGCTGCGCGGTGAAATTCATCCCGGCGATGTGCTGATCGAAGCAACCAGCGGCAACACAGGCATCGCGCTGGCGATGATCGCTGCCATGAAAGGCTATACGCTAAAGCTTCTGATGCCAGATAATATGAGCATTGAGCGGCAGGCGGCAATGCGTGCCTATGGCGCAGAGCTGATTCTGGTAGGTCGTGAGCAGGGGATGGAAGGCGCCCGCGACCTGGCGAATGAGATGGCCGCTCGCGGTGAAGGTAAGGTGCTGGATCAGTTTAATAATCCGGATAACCCGCTGGGCCACTACCTCACCACCGGGCCGGAGATCTGGCAACAAACGGCAGGGCGTTTAACTCATTTTGTTTCCAGCATGGGCACAACGGGCACCATTACCGGCGTTGGGCGCTATCTGAAAGAGCAGAGCCAGACCGTTTCCATCGTCGGGCTGCAACCCTCAGAGGGCAGCAGTATTCCGGGTATCCGCCGCTGGCCCGCCGCCTATCTGCCGGGTATTTTCCGCCCTGAGCTGGTGGATCAGGTGATGGATATGTCACAGCAGGAAGCTGAAGAGACGATGCGTCTGCTCGCCCGGCGCGAAGGTATTTTCTGTGGCGTCAGCTCCGGTGGTGCGGTGGCAGGCGCTCTGCGTATTGCACAGGCCCATCCGGGGAGCGTGATTGTGGCGATCGTCTGCGATCGTGGCGATCGCTATCTCTCCACCGGCGTTTACTGACCTCGTATTATTTTCTCCTGACGGCAGAACCTTCTGCCGTCGCACGTATCCAATCATCCTGCCTGACACTTTCCCCCATCTTAATTAGACTGTAAGGATTGGGTAAAAGCGGCTGCGCGCCTGTCAATAACAGGTGAAAATAGCGGCTATATCAATGAGAGATCCCGAATGAAAATTTTACTGGTTGATGACGACCTCGAACTGGGCACCATGCTCAGTCAGTACCTGATTGCCGAAGGTTTTGATGCTTCACTGGTGTTAACGGGGAAAGCCGGGGTGGAAGGTGCGCTCTCCGGCGAGTATAGCGCTATGATCCTCGATATTATGCTACCCGATATGAGCGGCATCGATGTGCTGCGCCAGGTGCGTCAGAATGGCCGTTTGCCGGTGATTATGCTGACCGCAAAGGGCGATAATATTGACCGGGTTATTGGGCTGGAGATGGGCGCCGATGACTATATGCCGAAGCCATGCTACCCGCGTGAACTGGTGGCCCGCCTGCGTGCGGTGCTGCGTCGCGTTGAAGAGCAGCCAGTTTCTATAGAAAATAAAGAGGTGATTAGCTGGGGCGAGCTGACGTTGAACCCGGCGACCCGCATCAGCGAATGGCAGAAAAAACCCTTCGATCTCACCGCTTCAGAATTTAATCTGCTGGATTTGCTTCTGCGCTCCCCCGATCGCGTGGTTTCAAAAGACGAACTGTCGGAGAAAGGGCTTGGCCGTCCGCGTGAGGCTTATGACCGCAGCGTAGATGTGCATATCAGTAATATTCGCCAGAAACTGGCAGCGCTGACCAACGACACCATCAATATCGAGACAGTGCGCAGCATTGGTTACCGTATCCGATGAAATCCTGGTTTCGCGGTTTTCTGTTCTGGAAAATTCTTCTGGGTTTCTGGCTGACCTATATTGCGATTACCCAGCTGCTGTGGCTGGGTTTTAGTCTGTATGGCAAGCATCATGAACCGCCGGAAAATATGGCGACTAAGCGTATTGTTAATTTGCAGATGACCTCTGCGGTGTCGGTGCTGCAACGCGGTGGGCTGGAAGCGCTGAACGATATGATGATCGACTGGCCGCCAAACGATCGGCGTTTTTTCTCCGTGAAACTGATGGATAAACCGCCGCAGCAGGCTGCCCCGCGCGATGAGCTCAACCGCGATCTTGCCCCCGGCGAGTTCCCCAAAGAGGTGACGGAATGGGTCACCGGCGCTGACGGTCGCCAGTACCAGCTGCGGTACGATGTGGCAGGTCTGCGTGCCGACAGCTCAATGGGGGGACATCCGCGCAGTATTCTTAATATGCCGGAGCCGTTATTTATCGTCGGTGGTATCTGCGGGCTGTTTTTCAGTCTGTTTCTGGCGTGGAACCTGACGCGCCCGATGCGCCAGCTGCGTGCAGGTTTTGCCCGCGTATCAAAGGGCGATCTTTCGGTGCGACTGTTCCCCAAAATGCGACGCAGACACGATGAGTTCTCGGTAGTTGCTCAGGACTTTGATGCAATGGTTGAGCGCCTGTCGGTGCTGGTGCAGGCGCGTGAAGAGCTGCTGCATGATGTCTCTCACGAGCTGCGATCGCCGCTGGCACGGTTACAGCTGGCAACCGGCCTGGCTCGTCAGACCCCTGAAAGCGTAAACAGCTCCCTGGATCGGATTGATGAAGAGGCGCGTCGCCTGGATAAGATGATTGGTGAGCTGCTGACCCTGTCGCGTGCGGAACATCAGAGCCTGCCGGATGAGCAATATTTCGATCTGCTGGGGTTGCTGAACGCGGTTACCAATGATGCACGCTATGAAGCACAGATTCCTGGTGTAGAAATTTTGCTAAATGCTGACGAACAGCAGGATTATACGGTGAAAGGAGATGCTAACCTGATCCGCTCGGCAGTGGAAAATGTGGTGCGTAATGCGCTGCGATTCTCCATGCATGGTCAGCAGGTGTTAATTACGCTGCGTCAGGAGCATGACTGGCTGGCGATCAGCGTACGTGATTACGGGCCGGGCGTAGAGGCCGACAAGCTTTCCAGTATCTTTGATCCTTTTGTCCGCGTTAATTCACCATTGTCAGGGAAAGGCTACGGGCTTGGGCTATCAATCGTGCGTAAGGTGGTGATAGCTCATCAGGGAGAAGTCAGCGCCGTGAACGCCCGCGATGGCGGACTGGAGCTCACTATTCGCCTGCCGCACTGGGTGGTGTAGTCAGCGCCGTTTTAATATTTTGTTGAGGTAAGTATGAGCGGTGCGATCAGCGCCAGGCAGCAGGAAGTACAGCGCATCATCGACGCACTGTCGATGGCTATTGCCCAGCACCGGCTTAAACCCGGTGTAAGGCTGGTAGAGGCACAAATTGTTGAAGCACTGTCAGCCAATCGCAATCATGTTCAGGCGGCCCTCCAGAGGCTGGCATTACAGCATATCGTCACTATCGCCCCTAATCGTGGCGCAAAAGTAGCGCAGCCGACAGCGCGTGAAGCGCGGGAAGTGTTTATTGCCCGCCGTGCCATTGAGCGGGCGATGCTTGCCGGGATCAGCGTTGACAAGATGGCGCTGCATGGTGATGAGATTGAGGCACATCTGCAGGGGGAGGGCGCCGCCGCCGCAAGTGAAGATCGCCGGGATATTGTGCGGCAACTGAGCCAGTTTCATCTGCTGCTGGCTAAAATCAGCGATAACCGCGTATTGACTGAGATGCTCTCCAATCTGATGGTTCGCAGCTCGTTGATTGTTGCACTATACCAACGCAATGACAGGCCTGAATGTCAGTGTCAGGAGCACCGGGCAATTATCGCCGCGCTGCGGGCAGGCAATGTGGCTGAGGCCCAGACGGTGATGGATGACCATCTGAACTTTATTGAGCAACAGCTGGAGCTGGATGTTACTCCAGCCGCTCCGGTCAGCCTGCGCGATGCATTAAGCGGCTGGTAATTTCCCATAAAAAAAGCCCCCTGGCCGAAACCAGAGGGCTTTTTAACGCTGACCGCTATTACTTCTTGATACGGATAACCGGGGTTTCACCCACGATTACGTTACCCGTCAGCTTAACCAGTTCTTTGATCTCATCCATATTGGAGATCACAACCGGGGTCAGAGTAGATTTTGCTTTCTCTTCCAGCAGCGCCAGATCAAACTCGATCACCACGTCGCCTTTTTTCACTTTCTGACCTTCTTCAGCGATGCGTTTGAAGCCTTCGCCTTTCAGTTCAACGGTGTCAATCCCGAAGTGTACAAACAGCTCAATGCCGCTGTCTGATTCGATGGAAAAAGCATGATTGGTTTCGAAAATTTTACCGATGGTGCCATCAACCGGCGCAACCATTTTATTGCCGGTAGGTTTGATAGCGATACCGTCGCCGACAATTTTCTCTGCAAACACTACGTCCGGAACGTCTTCGATATTGACGATTTCGCCCGACAGAGGTGCAACGATCTCAATGACACCTGATGCGGAATCAGACTTATCGCCGAAAAGTTTTGAAAACAAACCCATGTTTTTCTCCTAAGCAGTAATATTGGGCCAGCGTACCTGGTCTCAGCAGAGTGTTTTTTCTTCAATGAACTTGTTGACCAGGTTCATCAACTCGTCCGCTGTAGGTTGAGCCAGAGCCTGCTCTGCCAATGCCTTCGCATCTTCGAAATTCGTGTTGCGAATGATTTTCTTGATGCGTGGAATAGAAATGGCACTCATACTGAATTCGTCCAGCCCCATTCCCAATAGCAATAGTGTAGCACGTTCGTCGCCAGCCAGCTCACCACACATACCAGTCCACTTGCCTTCAGCGTGAGAAGCATCAATAACCTGCTTAATCAGCGTCAGAACAGAAGGTGACATTGGGTTGTAGAGGTGCGAAATCAGGTCATTACCACGATCCACGGCGAGAGTATACTGCGTGAGGTCGTTGGTCCCAATACTGAAGAAATCGACTTCTTTCGCCAGATGATGGGCAATCGCTGCTGAGGCAGGTGTTTCCACCATAATGCCAACTTCAATGCTTTCGTCGAAGGCTTTACCCTCTTCGCGCAGCTGGCCTTTCAGCGTTTCCAGTTCAGCTCGCAGGAAGCGAACTTCTTCAACTGCGATAATCATCGGGAACATAATACGCAGTTTGCCGAACGCAGAAGCACGCAGGATAGCGCGCAGCTGGGCATGAAGTATTTCAGGGCGATCCATTGCAATGCGAATGGCACGCCAGCCAAGGAATGGGTTGTCTTCTTTTGGCAGATTCATGTACGGCAGGTCTTTGTCACCGCCGATATCCATGGTACGTACGATTACTGCCTGAGAGCCAACGGCTTCGGCAACGGCTTTATACGCCTGGAACTGCTCATCTTCAGTTGGCAGTGATTCGCGATCCATAAACAGGAACTCGGTGCGATACAGGCCGACACCTTCTGCGCCGTTACGTTCAGCACCCGCGACATCGCGCACGGTACCGATGTTGGCACAAACTTCTACCTGATGGCCATCCAGAGTGATTGCAGGCAGATCTTTCAGTTTCGCCAGCTCGGTTTTCTCGCTGAGATACTGGTGAGCTACCGCTTTCAGCTCTTCGATTTTTTCAGGTGTAGGGTTAACGTACACCTGATTATTCACGCCATCGAGGATCAGGAAATCATCATTTTTTACCTGACTGGTCACATCACCGGTGCCGACGATAGCAGGCAATTCCAGAGAACGCGCCATGATCGAGGTGTGTGAGGTGCGGCCACCGATATCGGTAATAAAGCCCAGCACTTTGTTCAGGTTAAGCTGTGCGGTTTCTGACGGGGTCAAATCCTTCGCAATCAGCAGTACTTCTTCGTTAATGGCGCTGAGGTCAACAATATGCAGGCCAAGAATGTTTTGCAGCAGGCGTTTACCGATATCGCGTACGTCGGCAGCGCGCTCTTTCAGATACTCGTCATCAAGCTCTTCCAGTGCTTTCGCCTGACCTTCAATCACAGAAAAGGCAGCAGCATCAGCAGTAGCATGCTCGTCTTTGATCAGGGCGATGATTTCCTGCTCAAGTTCTTCATCTTCAAGCAGCATAATATGCCCTTCGAAGATCGCTTCTTTCTCTTCACCGAAGGTTTCCCCGGCTTTGATTTTGATCGCTTCCAGCTGCACGGCAGCCTTTTTACGACCATCAAGAAAACGTTGAACTTCCTGATCGACCTGGTCGGCAGAAATCTTTTTCCGGTTGATGATAATCTCATCTTCTTTCAGCAGAAGAGCCTTGCCGAAAGCGATACCCGGTGATGCTAAAATGCCTGAAATCATAACCCTACCTTTTCTTTCTCTGATAATCATCTGAGGCGAAAAACCGCAAATGATTGCACATCGGTTAATCCACTCAGCGAGCCAGGAGGAAAACACAAACGCTTTCGTAAGCTTTAGGTCACTTTACGGAAACAATATCGCGAACGTACTGTTCGCGATCAATATTGCATTAATCCATCTGGTAACACTTAGCCTTCCCAGCTGGAAAGCGAACGGATTACTCCAGTTCAGCCATCAGCTTAACCAGGTGCTCAACGGCTTTCTGCTCGTCTTCGCCTTCTGCTGCCAGGGTAACAACCGTGCCCTGAGTCAGACCCAGAGTCTGTAATTTGAACAGGCTTTTCGCGCTGGCAGATTTACCGTTAGAGGTCACGGTGATTTCTGAAGCAAAAGCTTTCGCTTCTTTCACGAACTGAGCTGCTGGACGAGTGTGCAGGCCGTTTGGTGCGGTAATAGTCACTTCTTGCTGGAACATTATATTTCCCCAACTTGATTTGGTTTGGTGTTGTTGATCTAAAGTCTAGCCTGGTGGCAGAACTTTAGCCTGTAGTGAGTCGCGCTGGCATGGTACAAAGACTGGCCAAAAAATGCGCTGGTAAGGTGGAGTAAAGATTGGGAAAAAACGCCGGATTCCCGATTACTTTTCCACTTCCCATTATGCCGCTATTTCGCTTTGTGCGCCAAACCAGTAAATCGATTCAGCTTGATCCAGTTCACGCAGCGATTAATTTTACGGATCGAAATAATTGGCAGCTTAAATACCAGACACTGGAGGGTAAAATCAATCTATAGGGTGCTAAAACTTTGACGCACTCCACAAAAAAGCACCCGGATGGGTGCTTTTTCAGACAATATCGCCCTTTTGGCACTACTGTTGCAGTTCTTTTTCAGTGAACAGATCGGCGAACAGCGCAGTTGAGAGGTAACGTTCACCGGAAGAGGGCAGAATCACCACGATATTTTTATTGGCAAACGCTTCATCTTCCTGCAATTTTAACGCGGCGGCAACGGCAGCACCGGAGGAGATTCCGGCAAGAATCCCTTCCTGCTCCATCAGCAGACGCGCCGTGGAGATAGCCTCTTCGTTGGTGATGGCGACCACGCGGTCAACCAGATTCAAATCCAGGTTGCCAGGAATAAATCCTGCGCCGATGCCCTGGATTTTGTGCGGGCCAGGTTTGATCTCTTCACCGGCTATTGCCTGAGCAATGACCGGGGAGTCAGTAGGCTCAACCGCAACGGTAATCAGCTCTTTCTTGCCTTTGGTATTCTTGATATAGCGACTGACGCCGGTCAGCGTACCGCCCGTACCGACACCCGCAATAAATACATCCACTTCACCATCGGTATCTTCCCAGATTTCCGGGCCGGTGGTTTTTTCATGAATTTCAGGGTTAGCAGGATTGCTGAACTGTTGCAGAAGAACGAATTTATCCGGGTCGCCTGCCACAATCTCTTCCGCTTTGCTGATGGCACCTTTCATGCCTTTGGCACCTTCGGTCAACACCAGGTTAGCACCCAGTGCTTTTAGCAGCTTACGGCGCTCAACGCTCATGGTTTCCGGCATGGTGAGCGTCAGTTTATAACCGCGTGCAGCGGCAACATATGCCAGCGCAATACCGGTGTTACCGCTGGTTGGTTCAACCAGTTCAATGCCTGGCTTCAGAATTCCGCGTTTCTCTGCGTCCCAAATCATATTGGCACCGATACGGCATTTGACACTGAAGCTAGGATTACGCGACTCAACTTTTGCCAGAATGCGTCCGTTACCGATGCGGTTCAGTCGAACCAGCGGCGTATGACCGATTGTTAAAGAGTTGTCTTCATAGATCTTACTCATAGCCCGTCCTTAACTGTATGAAATATTGGGAACGCTTAGAGCATACCTTGTTCATTTAGCCAGTGAAGTGAAGAAATCGAATATAGATATGTTCACAGGAAATAAGCCCTGCAAAAATGGCATAAGCTGGCATTATCGCCGCCATTCACGCGCTTTAATCGCGGTTCAGTGCCAGATGAGGGCGGTATTTATCTACCCACATCGCGGTGGCACCACAAACTGCTACGGGCATTATCACCAGATTCAGTAGCGGGATCATGGTGAACAGGCTCACCAGTGCACCGAACTGCATATTCTCAGTTTTGTTCTGCCGCAGCGCTGAACGCATCTGACGGAAGCTCACTTTGTGGTTATCGAAAGGAAAATCACAGTACTGAATAGAGAGCATCCAGGCACTGAACAGGAACCACAGTACCGGAGCAACCGTCTGACCGAAAACCGGCACAAAGTAGAGTAGCAGCAGCACCAGTGCGCGTGGAAGGTAATAGGCCAGTTTCTGCCATTCACGCTTCATAATGCGGGGCAGATCCTTCACCAGCCCGCTCCAGCCATTGTCGGGTAGCGGTTTTCCAGTGAGGCGACCCTCCAGCTGTTCAGCCAGCAGACCGCAAAAAGGGGCAGCAATCCAGTTGGCAACAGTGGAGAAAAAGTAACTAAAGACTAAAATAATGGACAGCACCGTCAGTGGCCAGATCAAATAGCTTAACCACTGCAACCAGCCGGGTACCATCGCCATTAATTCGGGGATCCACTGCCCGAGACGGGTGAAGAGCCAGATAAAGGCACCGCCCATCAGCAGGATATTGACCAGCAGCGGAAGAAGAACAAAACGACGGATGCCCGGCAGGCGAATCAGCTTCCATCCCTGGGCAAAATAGTGGACGCCGTTATGTGACCGGGCGGAATTACGGTGTGACGGGTCAGTATTATGGTATGACATCTACTGCTTTTCTCCTTTGAACGCACAGATGGAGGTGATAATAACTCAGCTTTTTCCTCTTAACAGGAGGTGTTTGCACGAAAAAACAGCAAAAAAGCGTCCTCATAGCGTGATATTTGTCAGAAAATAGTGCACAGACTTGCACTTGTGTACCGGGGCAAATACAGTTAGAGGATAAAGTTTGCCGCGGTGGCAAGGTATTGGAACAACAGAGAATACAATGATGCAGGATTTGCGTCTGATATTAATCGTTGTTGGCGCGATCGCCATAATAGCGCTTTTACTGCACGGCCTGTGGACCAGCCGTAAAGAGCGCTCATCCGTTTTTCGCGATCGCCCGCACAAACGTTTAAAGCAGGATAGAGAAGAAGCGTTCGAGGATGAAGATGAGAGCGTGGGTGAAGTGCGTGTACAACGCAGTCAGCCTGAGCCTTCGGAGCCTTCCCTTGGTGGATTTAATGCCGGGGACGAGCCACCGCGTCAGTCCAGACCTCGACCGCAGCCTGAGCCGGTAATTCATCAGCCATTGGTTGATGAGCAGCCGGAGTCTGATCCTTTATTTGGTGGTGAATTCCATCATGCGCCCGATCCTGAACGGGAAGCGCCTGAACCCGTGCGTCAGCCTGAGCCGGTTCGTCAGGTGGCACCTGCTGAGGCCCCTGTGCAGCGTCCGTCTCAACCTGAGCCAGCTTCCGCGCAGCCGCCATCAGCCGAAGAGATCGCTGAAGCGAAGCGCGAAGAAGCGCGTCGTAAAGAGACGGTATTAGTCCTGCATGTCTCCGCTCATGCGGGCGGCAGTATCAGCGGTGAAGCGCTGCTACAGGGCGTATTGCAGGCTGGCTTCCAGTTCGGCGAAATGAATATCTTCCATCGTCACCTGAACCCGGCGGGCAGCGGCCCGGTGCTGTTCAGCCTGGCGAATATGGTGAAACCAGGGTCATTTAATCCGGACAACATGTCTGATTTCTCAACCCCTGGGGTGTCGATCTTTATGATGGTGCCTTCCTACGGCGATGCTCATCAGAACTTTAAACTGATGCTGCAATCCGCCCAGCGCATTGCTGACGATGTTGGCGGTGTGGTGCTTGACGATGAACGCCGCATGATGACCCCGCAAAAGCTGGAAACGTATAAAGCACGTATCCGCGATGTGATTGACGCCAACAGCCAGTAAGTTTCACAATAATCACTCTCTTCCCAAACCCCCGGCCTTCGGGGGTTTTTTATCTCTGATGGTGCCGCTATGGAATCCGTACAAAATAATATCAACCATTTGCGAACCCTGCTTCGCCACCATGAATACCAGTATCACGTGCTGGACGCACCGGAAGTGCCGGATGCGGAATATGACCGTCTGATGGGTGAGCTGCGCGAGCTTGAAGCTGCCCATCCGGAATTGATCACCAGTGATTCGCCGACCCAGCGCGTCGGTGCCGCTCCACTCAGCGCTTTTGAACAGGTACGTCACGAAGTGCCGATGCTGTCGCTAGATAATGCTTTCGATGAAGAGAGCTATCTGGCATTTAACAAGCGCGTGCAGGATCGCCTGAAAAGCACCGATGACATCACCTTCTGCTGCGAGCTGAAGCTTGATGGGCTGGCGGTAAGCCTGCTGTATGAAAACGGTGAACTGGTGCGGGCAGCCACGCGCGGTGATGGCACCACGGGTGAAAATATCACCGCCAATGTGCGTACAATTCGCGCTATTCCGCTGCGTTTGCACGGTGACAATATCCCGGCACGTATGGAAGTGCGTGGCGAAGTGTTTATGCCGTTGCCCGGTTTTGAAAAAATGAACGATGAAGCGCGTCGTACCGGGGGTAAAGTATTTGCTAACCCGCGTAACGCTGCCGCTGGATCTCTGCGTCAGCTTGATCCGCGTATTACCGCCAAACGTCCGCTGACCTTCTTCTGCTACGGCCTTGGCCTGCTGGAAGGGGGCGAGATGCCGCGCAGCCATATGGGCCGTCTGCAACAGTTTAAAGCCTGGGGCTTACCGGTAAGCGATCGCGTGCGTCTGTGCCATACCGCCGAAGAGGTTCTGGCCTTTTACCACGATGTGGAAGCGGCGCGCCCGACATTAGGTTTCGATATTGATGGTGTAGTGATCAAAGTAGATTCACTGGATCTTCAGGAGCAGTTAGGCTTTGTTGCCCGGGCACCGCGCTGGGCGATAGCGTTTAAATTCCCGGCCCAGGAGCAGATGACTGTAGTGCGCGACGTTGAATTCCAGGTCGGGCGCACCGGAGCGATTACGCCAGTGGCGCGTCTGGAACCGGTGCTGGTCGCCGGGGTAATGGTCAGCAACGCCACCCTGCATAATGCCGATGAAATTGACCGACTTGGGCTGAAAATTGGCGATCGTGTGATTATCCGCCGCGCTGGTGATGTGATCCCGAAAGTGGTCAGCGTGGTGGAGAGTACGGCGGATGCGCGTGAGGTGGTGTTCCCGACCCATTGCCCTGTGTGTGGTTCTGACGTTGAGCGCGTGGAGGGCGAAGTGGTGGCACGCTGCACTGGCGGCCTGATCTGCGGCGCACAGCGCAAAGGCGCTCTGAAGCACTTTGTCTCGCGCCGTGCGCTGGATATTGACGGAATGGGCGAAAAAATCATCGATCAGCTGGTGGATAAAGAGTACGTCTTGAATCCGGCGGATCTGTTCGATCTGACCGCAGGTAAACTGACCGGTCTGGATCGTATGGGGCCGAAGTCGGCACAGAACGTGGTGGATGCGCTGGCGAAAGCGAAGCAAACCACCTTTGCCCGCTTCCTCTATGCTCTGGGGATCAGTGAAGTAGGGGAGGCCACTGCGGCTAACCTTGCGGCGCATTTTGGCACGCTGGAAGCGCTTATGGCGGCGGATCTGGAAGCGTTGATTGCTGTTCCTGATGTGGGCAAAGTGGTTGCCAGCCATGTGCGTAACTTCCTCGATGAGGAGAGCAACCGCGAGGTGATTCGCCTGCTGATTGAAAAAGGGATCCACTGGCCGGAAGTGGTGGTGGTGAAAGCGGAAGAAATTGACAGCCCGTTTGCGGGTAAAACGGTCGTTCTGACCGGGTCGCTTACCATTCTGTCGCGCGATGAAGCCAAAGATCGACTGGTAGCACTCGGGGCAAAAGTGAGCGGCAGCGTGTCGACGAAAACCGATCTGGTGATCGCCGGAGAAGCCGCTGGTTCCAAGCTGGCTAAAGCACAGGAGCTGGGGATTGAGGTGATCGACGAAGCCGAAATGATACGTTTACTGGGTGAATGATATGGAAAAACAGCACCTGATTGAGATTGCTAATACCGAGATGCCTTTTGGTAAATATAAAGGGCGGGCATTGATTGACCTGCCGGAAGAGTATCTGCTGTGGTTTGCGCGTAAAGATGAGTTCCCTCAGGGCCATCTTGGCCAGCTGATGCAAATCACTCTGGCGATCAAAATAGAAGGGCTGGAAGGCCTGGTGAAACCGTTAAAACGGGGCCATCAGGCCCCGTAATCTGCACTAATTCTGCGACTCCACTACTTCTGCGATTCCATCACGGCGGGCTTACTATTGCTCGCCTTGTGTTGTGCAGCCAGCTTTTCACCTGCTTTACGATAGCGCTGCGCCAGCATTGAACAAACCATCAGCTGAATCTGATGGAAGATCATCAACGGCAGCACGATAATTCCCACTGCCGCCGACGGGAACAGAATATTGGCCATCGGCACGCCGTTTGCCAGGCTCTTTTTCGAGCCGCAGAACAGAATGGTGATCTCATCTGGCCGGTTAAAACCAAACAGCCGCGCGGCCGTTACGTTAATCGCCAGCACCACAAACAGCAGGCCCAGACTACCCACCACAATCCACACCAGCGTCATTACGCCCACGCGGTGCCAGATGCCGTTGACTACGGCTTCGCTGAAGGCGGAGTAGACCACCAGCAGAATTGAAGCCTGGTCTGTTTGACTAATCAGCCCCCGATTTCTCTCTACCCAGCCAGCAATCCAGCGGCGGGAAAGATGACCGATCACAAACGGTACCAGCAGTTGCAGCATGATTTTACCAATCTGCTCAAGGCTGCCGCCCGGCATATCGGTGTGTACATTCATAACCAGCCCGACCAGCAGCGGGGAGATAAATACCCCCAGCAGGCTGGAAGCAGAGGCACTGCATACCGCAGCAGCGACGTTACCTCCCGCCAGCGAGGTCAGGGCGATGGAGGACTGTACGGTGGCTGGCAGGATACAGAGATAGAGGAAACCGGTGTAAATCTCAGCGCTGAGATCCAGCGGATGCCACCAGGCGAACAGCAGCCCCAGTGCGGGAAACATCACAAAGGTGCTGAACATCACCCAAAGATGCAAGCGCCAGTGGCCGCCACCAGCGATAATTTTTTCTCGCGACAGCTTGGCACCGTGCATAAAGAACAGCAGCGCAATGGCCGCTGTGGTCAGCCAGTCAAAGAAATCGACAAAGTTACCGCGAGCAGGCAGGAACGACGCCAGCAGAACGGTGATAATCAGTTTCAACATCAGTGGATCGATACGAAAAATGCCCATTGTTAATGCCTGGTTAAAAACAGATAGCGCTATTGTGCAGTGACACTGTTTAGAAATAAAATTAATTTATTGAATTCATATATGAGCCGAATCGATGAATTGCACGTTACGACAGCTACGGGTATTTGTTGCGGTTGCCCAGCAGGGCAGTTTCAGTCAGGCAGGGCAGCGCATTGGCCTCAGTCAGTCAGCAGTAAGTCACAGCATTAAAGAGCTGGAAAATGAAATGGGCATCCGCCTGCTTGATCGCACCACGCGCGAGGTGGTTTTGACTGAGGCCGGGGAGCAGCTTGCCAGCCGTCTTGAGCGGCTGCTGGAAGAGCTGAACACTACGCTGCTGGATGTGCGCAGCTATGGACATCAGCGCAGCGGCAACGTACGGGTGGCGGCCAGCCAGACTATTTCAGCGCATCTGATGCCGCAGTGCCTGGCTGCCGGACAGCTACACTACCCGGAAATCAAGGTTATGCTGCGCGATCGCCCGCAGCAGTGGGTACTGCAAAGTATCCGCAATGCGGAAGTCGATTTCGGCATTGTGGTCGGGCCGCTACAGGCGGACGATTTGCAGTGTGAGGCAATTCTTGATGAGCCTTTTCTGCTGCTCTGCCGCCAGGATGATCCGCTGGCACAGGAGCAAACGGTACGCTGGAATATGCTCAATCAGCGCACGCTGGTGTTACAGGATTATGCTTCCGGCAGCCGGGTACTGATCGATGAGGCACTGCGTATGCAGCAGGTGCGGGCAGAGATTGCCCAGGAGATTGGTCACCCTGCCACGCTCTATCCAATGGTGGAAGCAGGGATCGGCATCAGTATTTTACCGGCGCTGGCGCTACCGTTGCCGCAGGGCAGCCCATTATTAGTACGCAGGATTTTTCCGGAAATAGATCGCACTATCATGCTGGTGAGGCGCAAAAACCGTTCTCTGGCACCAGCCGCAGAGGCGATCTGGCAGGAAGTACGCCAGCAGGCGGAGCTGCTGACGCAACAACGTGCCAGTACGTCACCCTTCTAGATATAGACGTTCAGTTTATTAGTTTCAGTCGGCCGGTTTACGCCGTCAGCAATTTTGCTGCTGCCGCTGTCCGCTGCTTTACTGTCCTGCTGTTTCTCTACGGCCTGTTGTTCCTGCTGCTGCTGGATTTGCGCTAACTGCGCTTCCAGCATTGCAATCTGGCTTTCGATCATCTGCTGCTGTTCAGCTTTCTGCTCGTCGGTCAGTGCCGTTTCATCGCTCAGGCTTTTCAGCTGCTCCTGCAATTTAGTAATCTGCTTCGCAATACTGGCAGTTTGCGACACTGACCCGCCGCTGCTGGCACCGCCGGATACGCCGGCACTGGTATTGATGGTTGTCATCTCGATCTCCATTGTAATTAACCATTACGGGTTATCGGTAAGAATCGCCTTAGACTTGAGGCATTAAAGCGTAAAAGCAGTGATAAGAAATCGAAAAGAAAAGCTCTTATGGCTAACTGTTTAAGTCCTATTCATTGGTTAGTTTCGGTACGTTGCAGTAACATTGCGTGCGTTTTAAATTCAAGGAGAGAGAAATGCAACGATTTACAGGGCGTACTGCACTGATTACCGGCGCAGGTTCAGGTATTGGACAGGCAACGGTATTACGGTTCCTGAGTGAGGGGGCAACGGTAATCGCTGCTGATATCGTACCAAAAGGGCTGGAAACCACGCGCCAGATGGCTGAAAAGGCCGGAACTGCCGCCCGCTTGACCACCTGCGAAGTTGATATTTCCAGTGAGTCGTCAGTACAGCAGCAGATTGGTGGCGCTATCAAAAAGGCTGGTGGCCTGCATGTACTGGTAAACGGGGCGGGTATATTGCGCTCCAGCCATACCCATCTGACCAGCCTTGAGTTCTGGAACCGTATTTTGGCAGTGAACCTGACCGGTACTTTCCTGGTGACCCGTGAGGCATTACCTGCGCTGCTGGAAAGCGGTAACGGTGTGGTGGTGAACTTCAGTTCCACCTCAGCCACCTTTGCTCACCCATATATGGCGGCTTATGCTGCGACTAAAGGCGGGATTCAGTCATTCACCCACACAATTGCTTCCGAATACGCTAAACAGGGCTTACGTGCGGTTGCCGTGGCACCGGGCAGTATCGAATCAGGTATGACTAACGATCCAGGCATACCAGCTGATGCGGATATGTCGCTATTCAGCAAGATGTCGCCAGCCATTGGACAGGGTTTTGCTTCACCGGATTCAGTGGCAGGAGTGATTGCGATGTTTGCATCGGATGACGGGAAGTTTATTACCGGCACAGAGTTGCGCATTGATGGCGGTACACATATGTAGATTCCGATGGGTCAGGCGTGCCTGACCCCTACGGGAGTGCGGTGATATATACCCAGGGGCGTGGCATGCCGCGCCCGCATCGCAGACAGCAAAAAGGCGCCTTTAGGGCGCCTTCTTAACATTGGTGGGTCGTGCAGGATGACTCGGCTTCGCCTCGCCCTTCGGGTCGTTGCTGGCGCAACGCTGTCTCACGGTGTTCGACCCGAACCTGCGGCAGGTTCGAACCCCGCCCGATTTGCACATAGCAAAAAGGCGCCTTTAGGGCGCCTTCTTAACATTGGTGGGTCGTGCAGGATGACTCGGCTTCGCCTCGCCCTTCGGGTCGTTGCTGGCGCAACGCTGTCTCACGGTGTTCGACCCGAACCTGCGGCAGGTTCGAACCCCGCCTGATTTGCACATAGCAAAAAGGCGCCTTTAGGGCGCCTTCTTAACATTGGTGGGTCGTGCAGGATGACTCGGCTTCGCCTCGCCCTTCGGGTCGTTGCTGGCGCAACGCTGTCTCACGGTGTTCGACCCGAACCTGCGGCAGGTTCGAACCCCGCCCGATTTGCACATAGCAAAAAGGCGCCTTTAGGGCGCCTTCTTAACATTGGTGGGTCGTGCAGGATTCGAACCTGCGACCAATTGATTAAAAGTCAACTGCTCTACCAACTGAGCTAACGACCCGATATGGTGGGTGATGACGGGCTCGAACCGCCGACCCCCTCCGTGTAAAGGAGATGCTCTACCAACTGAGCTAATCACCCATATCGTTACTGCTACAGAGACACCGGAGAGATATGGTGGGTGATGACGGGCTCGAACCGCCGACCCCCTCCGTGTAAAGGAGATGCTCTACCAACTGAGCTAATCACCCACATCTCGAATCTCTGGGTACTGCTTACTTCGCGGGCATCATTCAATTAATGAATGGTGGGTGATGACGGGCTCGAACCGCCGACCCCCTCCGTGTAAAGGAGATGCTCTACCAACTGAGCTAATCACCCCCGCTGTGTGGAGTCGCATTATAGGGAACCGCGGAAATGAGTCAACGCTTTTTCAGCGTAAAATGTGTGTTCGTCGTAAAAATAGCCAGGATGCTCCCATTTCAGGCAAAAACAGAGGGTTGCCGGACCGCGCGAAGGTCAATCCCTCTCTGCTGACTGGGATTGGCGTTGAGGATTCGCTCGCAGGTGATAGAATGTTCCCCACGAAAAATATGTTCTGTCTCTGGCCAAAGCCTCCGCGTAATAAGGCATTCATTAATGAAAATCAAAACCCGCTTCGCTCCCAGCCCAACTGGTTACCTGCATGTTGGCGGCGCTCGTACCGCACTATACTCCTGGCTGTTTGCCCGCAATCATGGCGGTGAGTTTGTGCTGCGTATCGAGGATACCGACCTGGAGCGTTCAACCCAGCAGGCGATCGATGCCATTATGGATGGCATGAACTGGCTGAATCTCGACTGGGATGAGGGCCCGTACTACCAGACCAAACGTTTCGACCGCTATAACGCAGTTATCGACCAGATGCTGGAAGCAGGTAGCGCCTATAAGTGCTACTGCTCGAAAGAACGTCTGGAAACCCTGCGCGAAAACCAGATGGCTAACGGCGAAAAACCACGTTACGACGGCCACTGCCGCGACAGCCACGAGCACCATGCAGATGACGAACCTTGCGTAGTACGTTTCCGCAACCCGCAGGAAGGCTCAGTTATCTTCGACGATCAGATTCGTGGCCCAATTGAGTTCAGCAACCAGGAGCTGGATGATCTGATTATTCGTCGTACTGACGGCGCGCCGACCTACAATTTCTGTGTCGTTATCGATGACTGGGATATGGAAATTACCCATGTTATTCGCGGTGAAGACCATATCAACAACACGCCACGCCAGATCAACATTCTGAAAGCTATCGGCGCTCAGGTGCCGGTCTATGCGCATGTTTCTATGATTCTGGGTGATGACGGCAAGAAGCTGTCTAAACGCCATGGTGCAGTAGGTGTGATGCAGTATCGTGATGATGGCTATCTGCCTGAAGCGCTGCTGAACTATCTGGTGCGTCTGGGCTGGTCTCACGGCGATCAGGAAATCTTCAGCATTGAAGAGATGATCAAGCTGTTTGATCTGGATGTGGTTAGCAAATCTGCCAGCGCATTCAATACTGAAAAGCTGATGTGGCTTAACCATCATTACATCAACAGCCTGGCACCAGAATATGTGGCCACCCATCTGCAATGGCATATCGAGCAGGAAAATATTGATACGCGTACCGGGCCTGAGCTGGTTCAGCTGGTAAAACTGCTGGGTGAGCGCTGCAAGACGCTGAAAGAGATGGCGGCTTCCTGTCGTTATTTCTACGAAGAGTTTGACGAGTTTGATGCTGATGCAGCGAAAAAACATCTGCGTCCGGTCGCGCGTCAGCCGCTGGAAGTGGTGCGTGACAAGCTGGCTGCTATTACCGACTGGACAGCAGAAAACGTCCATCACGCCATTCAGGCTACGGCAGATGAGCTGGAAGTCGGTATGGGTAAAGTCGGTATGCCATTGCGTGTTGCTGTGACGGGCGGCGGGCAGTCGCCAGCGCTTGATGTGACAGTTCACGCTATTGGTCGCACACGTAGTGTGGCACGTATAGAAAAAGCACTGGCGTTTATCGCCACGCGCGAAGCCTGATAATACCAATAAAAAACCCCGGCCTTAAGCCGGGGTTCTCATCAACGGATGATACCAAGTCTTTGCAAAATCCCCTGAATTCCCTCCCGTAACAACATCGCTGACAGCTTATCTTGTTCTTCACTGCTTAATTGCTGCAATGAAGTGATTAGCAGCCCTGGCAGAGAATTTTGATTTACACGATACTGCACATGAGGTTCAGCTGCATGACGTGTGGATTTAAGGAACTCTCTCACGCGTTCATCAATATGAATTATGCGCGCCTTCCCACCCTGAACACCGGGTTTCGGTGCGGTCGTCCAGTTCTCTTTTTTTACCCACTTATTAATCGTCTGCCTGCTAAAACCTGTTTGCTGTGCCAGTTCTTCCGGCGTTAACCAATCCTTTTTCACGTTCTTGTCCCTTTTAGCCGAATAAAGTCATGCACATATTACAACAATTCGTCACATGAACAACTAACACAAATCGCTAACCTTCGCGGAATTAACATCAAAAATACAAATAACGTCAAAAATATCGGTGACGAGACAGAGGAAGATGAGGGTTCGGCTAACAGAACCCTGCGGCGGAGAGGGTGAAACGCGGCAACATTAACCTGGTTAATAAAACCAGACAGCTGACGTTATCATCACAGCAGACCGTTTCACTCCTTTGCTTTTTAATTGACTACTCACTAAGACGAACGATACAAAATAAAAAACCCCGGCGTTGATAGCCGGGGTTTGTATCAACTGCTGATACCGAGTCTTTGTAAAATTCCCTGGATTCCCTCGCGCAGCAACATAGCCGCCAGCTTATCTTGTTCTTCGCTGCTTAATTGCTGCGTTGATGTGATTAACAACGCAGGAAGAGAATTTTGATTTATACGATACTGGGCATGAGGTTCAGCGGCATGACGCGTGGATTTGAGGAATACTTTCACACGATCGTCTATATGAATCATGCGCGCTTTCCCACCCTGAACACCGGGTTTTGGTGCGGTCGTCCAGTTCTCTTTCTTCACCCACTTATTAATCGTCTGTCTGCTAAAACCTGTTTGCTGCGCCAGTTCTTCCGGCGTTAACCAATCCTTTTTCACGCTATTGTCCCTTTTAGCCGAATTAAAGTCGTTAGCATATTACAACAATTCATCAGATGAACCACTAACACAAACTACTAACATTGACTTAAACGGGGATAAAATGAAGAGAATAAGGAGTTAAGATCCCCCACCAGAGCAGGGGAGTGAGGTTATTAGCGTGCAGGTGAGTTCTCTGGCTGAGGCGTGCGGAAGGCCACAAAATAGGCCAGACCAACAAAAATAGCACCGCCTACAGCATTGCCCAGAAACACCGCCGCAAAGTTAGGCAGGTATTCACCCCAGCTTAAATAACCAGCAAAAATTGCGGCTGGCACAATAAACATATTGGCGACCACATGCTGGAAGCCAATGGCAACGAACGCCATAATGGGGAACCACATACCGAAGATCTTGCCTACCACATCTTTACTGGCGAATGCCATCCAGGTAGCAAGACAGACCAGCCAGTTGCAGCCGATGCCGGAAATGAACGCATGCAGGAAATCCGCATTCACTTTTGCACTGGCAACCGCAACGGTCTTTTTCAGATAGTCGCCTTCCGTCATCCCCAGCATATGCCCGAAGAACCATGCGATGGTAACGCTGCCGATAAAGTTGGCAACAGTCACCCAAAACCAGTTACGTAACACGCTGAGAGCGCTTATCTGGCGTGCAAACCATGCAACGGGCATCAACATCATATTACCGGTTAACAGCTCTCCTCCGGCCAGCACCGTGAGGATAATCCCTACCGGGAAGACGGCTGCCCCCAGCAGGGTGCCGAATGAACCCCATTCAGGCGGGAGCTGATTCACCACATGGATATAGAGTAGAAAACCAAATGCGATAAACGAACCGGCGAGAAAGCCCAGAATCAGTAACGAGGAGACCGGGGTACGACTTTTGATCACGCCTGCCTGGACGGCGACAGCCGAAATCTCTTTGGGAGTGTGCAAGGACATAATAGCTCTGGTGTAGTAAATCACTGTAAACGTGCCGGGTGTCGCCGCACCGTAAAAATATGCTCAACCTTTATGGCGCGGGGCCTGGCATTCAAAATCCGGCGCAGTTTTGCACGGTCTTTTAACAAAAACAAGTAGCTTTTAAGCTTGTTATTAACGCGTTTTTAACAAAGAACTCTGCGACGCTGCGGTTCCCCTCAGGAGGAGGATAAAAACAGAGAGTTAGCGTTTTTCTGGCTGCATTGACGGCTTTTTCAGCGATCACTCTCAGATCGGTATTTTACCGTTGACACTCACCGCGCTGTTTCATATTATCCCCGCCGTCAACACGACACAGTTTTTCGGCTTGGGGGTATAGCTCAGCTGGGAGAGCGCTTGCATGGCATGCAAGAGGTCAGCGGTTCGATCCCGCTTATCTCCACCAAATCTTCACCAGCAGATTAGGTGGCACCGAAGAACTGAGAGTTTAGTAGTGGGGGTATAGCTCAGCTGGGAGAGCGCTTGCATGGCATGCAAGAGGTCAGCGGTTCGATCCCGCTTATCTCCACCAAATTCTTAAAACCTGATGATTTATCCCATAATCTGCTTAGGCGGATTTTTTTTCGTCTGTTTTTTCTGCCCGGAGCGGAGCTATTGCTGCTGAAGTATTCAGGGGGATAAAACAAAAAGGGCGACCGGATAACCGATCGCCCTCTCGCATCATGCTCTTAAAGCCTGGCAGGCTGTCAGAGCACCAGTCCGGCAATAGAGGCTGACAGCACGCTCACCAGCGTTGAGCCGTACAGCAGCTTCAGGCCGAAGCGTGATACCACGTTACCCTGTTCTTCATGCAGCCCTTTAATCGCCCCGGCAACAATACCGATAGACGAGAAGTTGGCGAAGGAGACCAGGAACACCGACAGGATCCCTTCAGCGCGTGGTGACAGAGTGGTGGCAATTTTTTGCAGATCCATCATGGCTACAAACTCGTTAGAAACCAGCTTGGTTGCCATAATACTGCCCACCTGCAACGCTTCGCTGCTCGGCACGCCCATCACCCAGGCAAACGGGAAGAACACATAGCCGAGGATACCCTGGAAGCTGATACCAAAAATGGTATCAAACAGGGCGTTGATGGCGGAAATCAGCGCAATAAAACCAATCAGCATGGCGGCAACAATCACTGCCACTTTAAAACCGGCGAGAATATATTCACCCAGCATTTCAAAGAAGCTCTGGCCTTCATGAGTGTTACCCAGCTTCAGGTCTTCTTCACTATCCACGCGATACGGGTTAATCAGCGACAGCACAATAAAGGTACTGAACATATTCAGCACCAGCGCGGCAACCACGTACTTCGGCTGAAGCATGGTCATGTAGGCGCCGACAATCGACATTGACACCGTTGACATCGCCGTTGCGGCCATGGTGTACATGCGGCGCTCAGACATCTTGCCGAGGATATCTTTATACGCAATAAAGTTCTCTGACTGTCCCAAAATCAGTGAGCTTACAGCATTGAAAGACTCCAGTTTACCCATACCATTAACCTTCGACAGCACGGTACCGATAGCGCGGATGATAATCGGCAAAATGCGGAAGTGCTGAAGAATACCGATCAGCGCTGAAATAAACACGATAGGGCAGAGGACGTTAAGCCAGAAGAAGGCCAGGCCTTTATCACTCATATTGCCGAAGACGAAGTTTGTCCCTTCCGCCGCGTACTTCAGCAATTTTTCGAACAGGTCGGAGAAACCTTTGACGAATCCCAGACCTGCTTCCGAGTTGAGGAAGAACCAGGCCAGCAGAACTTCGATGACTAAAAGCTGTACGACAAACCGGACACGGATGTTTTTACGATCGCGGCTGACCAACAAGGCCAGCAGGGCGACCACCGCCAGTGCCAAAGCAAAGTGAAGAATGCGGGACATATTTGCTCCAAATTAGAGGGCTGTTATATTTCGTTGCACATTCTATGTAACAAGAACCGGAAAAACGAGATCTATACCGCAATATAACAATTACCTATTGCACAAGATTTCAGAAAAGCTTGAGGCGTCACATGTTTTCAACGGTTTCTGACCGTTTGCGTTACGGTCTTGCACTTTATGCTCGATTCACTCATCTCTTGCAACACTCTTTCGTTGAAAAAATGACCCGCTCGCTGGCGCAGGATTTACTCATACCCTAGAGTAAAAGAGGTTGCTGATTTTTTAGCAGTGCCGTAATTTACCTTAAAGTATAGCAATTGCTATACTTTATAGTACTGGCTATCGCAGTGATAAACACAACCTTTCTAAATGCACTTGATAATCATTATCAACTAAAGGCACTATGTTGCAGGTATATCGTTTCAGGGGTAAAAACTATGCTCGAAAGCCGCACTGTGGAGCAGAACGTCCGCAGTAGTCGTAAAATAAAATTTGCCTTAATGGGGCCAGCCTTTATCGCGGCAATCGGCTATATCGACCCCGGCAACTTTGCCACCAATATTCAGGCCGGGGCCTCCTACGGCTATACGCTGCTGTGGGTCGTCGTGTGGGCAAACATCATGGCGATGGTTATCCAGCTGATGTCGGCCAAACTTGGCATCGCCACTGGCAAAAACCTGGCGGAGCATATCCGCGATCGTTTCCCGCGCCCGGCAGTATGGTTTTACTGGGTGCAGGCGGAAATTATAGCCATGGCAACCGATCTGGCTGAATTTATAGGCGCAGCAATCGGCTTTAAACTGGTGTTCGGCGTCAGCCTGTTACAGGGGGCGATGCTTACCGGGGTGGCGACTTTCCTCATTCTGATGCTGCAAAGTCGCGGGCAAAAACCGCTGGAGCTGGTGATCGGCGGTCTGCTGCTGTTTGTTGCTGCCGCCTATGTGATTGAGCTGTTCTTCTCTCAGCCAAAAGTCGTCGATCTGTTGCAGGGAATGGCGGTGCCTTCACTGCCAACGGCGGATGCGGTACTGCTGGCTGCGGGCGTGTTGGGGGCAACGATTATGCCTCATGTCATCTATCTGCACTCATCGCTGACGCAAAAAAATGATGGTGCCACCCGCGGCGAACGCTACTCCTCTACCAAACTGGATGTGGCGGTCGCCATGACCATTGCCGGTTTTGTGAACCTGGCAATGATGGCAACGGCAGCGGCAGCCTTCCACTTTAGCGGCCACCGCGGCATTGCCGATCTTGACCTCGCCTATCTGACCCTTGACCCTTTGCTGGGTAAAGCGGCGGCGATGGTATTTGGTCTGAGCCTGCTGGCGGCGGGATTGTCCTCTACGGTGGTGGGCACGATGGCAGGGCAGGTGGTGATGCAGGGCTTTATCCGCTTCCATATTCCACTGCTGGTGCGTCGTGTGGTGACCATGCTGCCCTCCTTTATTGTGATTATGGCGGGCTGGGAACCTACGCGTATTCTGGTAATGAGCCAGGTGCTGTTAAGCTTCGGGATTGCGCTGGCACTGATACCGCTGCTGGCCTTTACCGGCAACCGTGAACTGATGGGCGATATGGTGAACTCGCGTTTGATGCAGAATATCGGGCGCGCCATCGTCGTCGTCGTGGTGGCGTTGAATGGCTATCTGCTGGTCGCGATGGCGATGGATCTCTAAGCCGGGGCGTTATAAGTTCTGAAGACTTCAACTTGCAGCAAACGTAACCGCAGGTTGAAGTCTGTATGACCGAAAAAATTACCAGCGGCCGTGGTCATGATGCCGGCGTTCATTTTCATGATGACGCCATTCGCGGCGGCGATCGTGGTCGCGCCAGCGCCGCTCTCTCTCCCACTCATGCTGACGGCGCATCTCTTGATGGCGACGCCACTGCTCGTGTCTCCACCAGCGTCCTTCATTGTAGCGATAGTTGTTGCGCCACCAGTGATTATCGCGCCAGCCACCGCCGTCCCAGTAACGGCCACGATCGTCACGATCGCCCAGATGCAGAGAAATACCGGGTGCAAGGGTAATACTGGCATTGTCGGCGTATGCTGTGTGCGGCACCAACGGGGATAAACTTGCCAGCAAAGTGGCAACAAGCAATAAGCGTTTCATATTATCTCCTTTACCGGTGGCCTGACTTCGCCACCGTAGCTGCACAATATAAAGAGATCGTCGCTATTACGCCTGGTGAACTCTGAAAACAGGGGAAATGTGAGCAATTGGGATTTATCTGGAGGGGAAGGCCAGCCCGCATCAGCAGGCCAGCCGTATGGCAGGACTAACCTAAGATAGTGTCGATCTCTGCCAGCTCATCCGCGCTGAAACTGCGGTTGTCCAGCATCTGCACTGCATCATCAATCTGGCTGGTTTTACTGGCACCGATAAGCACTGAGGTTACGCGATCGCCACGCAGCACCCAGGCCAGCGCCATTTGTGACAGCTTCTGACCGCGACGGGCAGCCAGCGCATTCAGGCGTTGCACCTTATCCATCTTCTCCGGTGTCAGCTGATCCCCGCTCAGGAAGCGACTGCCGCTGGCTGCACGGGAATCCTCAGGAATGCCGTTAAGATAACGGTCTGTCAGCACGCCTCCCGCCAGCGGCGAAAATGCGATGCTGCCGACGCCATTATCCGTGAGTACATTCAGCAGGGCCGCTTCCGGTGCACGCTCAAACATCGAATACTTAGGCTGATGGATCAGACAGGGCGTGCCGAGTTCTTTCAGCAGTGCAATCGCCTGCGCTGCCAGTTCGGCCGGGTAGTTCGACAGCCCGACGTACAGCGCTTTACCCTGACGCACCAGATGGTCGAGGGCGGTCATGGTCTCTTCCAGCGGTGTTTCTGCATCCGGGCGGTGGTGATAGAAAATATCCACATACTCTACGCCCATACGTTTCAGACTCTGATCCAGGCTTGAAATCAGATACTTGCGTGAGCCCCAGTCACCGTAGGGGCCATCCCACATGGTGTATCCGGCTTTACTGGAGAGCACCAGCTCATCACGATAGCTACGGAAATCTTCACGCAGAATACGGCCAAAGTTCTCTTCGGCTGAACCCGGTGGCGGCCCGTAATTATTGGCCAGATCGAAATGAGTGATACCGTTATCAAAGGCATGGCGGAGTAGCTCACGACTGTTATCCACCCGGGTACTGTCGCCAAAGTTATGCCATAAACCGAGAGAGATGGCCGGAAGTTTAAGGCCGCTGCGCCCGCAGCGGTGATAGGTCATTTTCTCATAACGTTTGGCATCTGCTTGATAAACCATGAATAAATCCTGTTTTAAAAACGTGGGGGCATTGAACAGCATAGTAGTGTATACGGTTACACTAAATGAAATCGCGCCACGGATCGCAACTTAAGGATAATTCCTGGGCCGTAACGATCTGTTGCCATTTACCCCCCGGCTTTTTCGCTAACAGAGTGAAAATAATCGCTAATACTCAGGTTAAGTGCCTTAGAGGAGCAGCGCGATGAATAGCTATACCGTGGGTGACTATCTGCTTGCGCGTTTAAATGAGATCGGTATCGATCATCTGTTTGGTGTACCGGGCGATTACAATCTGCAATTTCTCGACCATGTGATTGACCACCCCCGGCTGGCATGGGTGGGATGTGCAAATGAGCTGAATGCTGCCTATGCCGCCGATGGTTATGCTCGCTGTCGTGGCGCAGCGGCGCTGCTCACCACCTTTGGCGTGGGTGAACTGAGCGCCCTTAACGGTGTGGCGGGCAGCTATGCGGAATATCTGCCGGTAGTCCATATCGTCGGTGCGCCGTCGCAAACCTCGCAGAATAACGGTGAGCTGCTGCACCACACGCTTGGGGATGGTGATTTCAGTCACTTTCTGCGTATGCAGCAGGAAATTTCTGTCGCCAGCAGCGTATTGAGTGCCGATAACGCAGCGGCCGAAATTGATCGTCTCTTAATCTGTGCCTTAACCGAACGTCGTCCGGTTTATCTGCTGCTGGCGACCAATGTGGCAGAAAGCCCGCTGTCGCCGCCAGCCGCTCCCCTGGAGTTGACTCCCTCTGTCGATCGTGAACAGCTGTCTGCGTTTGCAGACGGCGCGGAAACCCTGCTGGCTGCTGCGGGAAGCGTGGCGATGCTGGCGGATTTTCTTGCTGACCGGGCCGGGCAGCACGCCCGTTTACAGCGCTGGCTGACGGAAGTACCGATGCCGTTTGCCACACTGCTGATGGGCAAAAGCGTACTGCCGGAAAGCCAGCACGGCTTTGCCGGTACCTATGCCGGGGCTTCAAATGCGGAGAGCACCCGGGCGGTAATTGAGCAGAGCGATGTGCTGATTACCATTGGGGTGAAATATACCGATACCATCACGGCTGGTTTTACCCAGCATATTACCCGCAGCCGTACTATCGACGTCGGGCTGGATCATTGTCGAATTGCCGATCGCGAGTTTAGAGGGATACCGATGGCGGCAGCGCTGGAAGTGCTGCATCAGCTGGCGCTTAAGTATGGTGGTAACTGGCAGCAGGGGATTATCGCCCCTCCGGAACTGGAAAACATCAGTTCAGACAGCCTGACGCAGAGCACTTTCTGGCAGGCGATACAGGACTTTCTGCGTCCGGATGATATTGTGCTGGCCGAGCAGGGAACCGCAGCTTTTGGTGCCGCCGCGCTTCGCCTGCCTGAAGGCGCCCGCCTGCTGGTGCAGCCGCTGTGGGGATCGATTGGCTATACGCTGCCTGCCGCTTTTGGCGCACAAACCGCACAACCGCAACGGCGCGTGGTGCTGATAATCGGTGATGGTTCCGCCCAGCTGACGGTGCAGGAACTGGGGACGATGCTACGCAACGGGCAAAATCCGGTGATCTTCCTGCTTAATAATGAGGGTTACACCGTTGAGCGGGCGATTCACGGTGCCGGGCAGCGCTATAACGATATTGCCCGCTGGGACTGGACGCGTTTGCCCCAGGCGCTGAGTGTTGACACCCAGGCACAGAGCTGGCTAGTGACGCAGACGGTACAGCTGCGCGACGTTATGGCACAGCTGGAAAACAGCCCGCGTCTGTCACTGGTTGAGGTCGTACTGCCGCAGATGGATATGCCCCCGCTGCTGGCTTCAGTAACCCGCGCCCTGCATCAACGCAATAGCAGCTAAGGTGTAAATGCCTTAATTCAGATGTCGCCTTGATGCAACGCGAAATTTTTTGGGTATAGTGTGTTTAATTGACATGATCGGAGCAAAACAATAATGACCAGCTATGCCCTGGTAGGTGATGTTGGCGGCACAAATGCGCGCCTGGCACTGTGTGAAGTTGAAAACGGTGCCATTTCACAAGCCAAAACTTTTTCCACAGCAGAATATGACAATCTGGAAGCGGTGATCCGCGCTTATCTTGAAGAACAACAAAAAGAGATTAAGCATGGCTGTATCGCGATTGCCTGTCCGATCACTGAAGACTGGGTTGAGATGACCAACCACGACTGGGCGTTCTCTACCAGTAAGATGAAAGCCAGCCTCGGTTTCGAGACACTGGAAATCATTAATGATTTCACTGCGGTATCAATGGCGATCCCGATGCTCAAAGAAGAGCATGTGATGCAGTTCGGCGGCCAGGCGCCGGTGCAGGATAAACCTGTGGCGGTCTACGGCGCGGGAACGGGCCTCGGTGTGGCGCATCTGGTACATGTGGATAAGCGCTGGGTCAGCCTGCCGGGTGAGGGCGGTCACGTTGATTTTGCTGCTAACAGCGAAGAAGAAGATCAGATTCTGGAAGTGCTGCGCGAAGAGCTTGGCCATGTTTCTGCCGAGCGCGTTCTCTCCGGCGGCGGACTGGTGAACCTCTATCGGGCGATTGTTAAATCAGATGACCGGGTGCCAGAAAACCTGAAACCCCGTGATGTCACGGAGCGTGCCTTGCAGGATACCTGCACTGACTGCCGCCGTGCACTGTCAATGTTTTGCGTTATCATGGGCCGTTTTGGCGGTAACCTGGCGCTGAATCTTGGCACCTTCGGCGGTGTCTATATTGCAGGCGGCATCGTTCCGCGCTTCCTGGAATTCTTCAAAGCTTCCGGTTTCCGCGCGGCGTTTGAAGACAAAGGGCGTTTTAAAGACTATGTCTCCGGAATTCCTGTTTATATGATCACCCACGATCAGCCAGGTCTGCTGGGCGCGGGTGCACACCTGCGTCAGACACTCGGCCTGGTGCTGTAAACCCTTCTGTCTGACCCCACTGATGCGGCCTACAGCCGCATCAGCTGACGAAACTCTTTCACCTTACTGCGGCTCACCGGCACCTGGAACTCAAGATCGCGCAGCTTGAGAATATAGGTGTTATTAAACCATGGCTCGATCTCACGAATTTTGCTGAGATTGACGCAGTAGGAGCGGTGACAGCGAAAGAAATACTCATCCGGCAGCCGGTGACAAAACTCTGTCATATTCACCGACATCACATATTCCTCACGTCGCGTATAGACAAAAGTCAGCTTTTCATGGGCTTCCGTATAATAAATATCGTTAATATCAGTAACGATAATACGTTCGTCCTTCACCAGATTAACGGTATGCGGAGCAGGGCGTGTGGCTGCCGGGCTGAGTGCGGGATTATTCTGCACATGGTTTTCCAGCTTGCGCAGCAGGGTAATAATGCGCATCTCGGACCAGGGTTTCAGAATATAGTCAAAAGCCTCCAGTTCAAAAGCTTCGACCGCGTGCTCTTTATAGGCAGTAATAAACACGATCAGCGGCTTATTGGCGAATTTGCTGATATTTTGCGCCAGCAGCATCCCGTCCAGTGAGGGGATATTAATATCGAGAAAAATGACATCGACCTGATGAGTGTGCAAATATTTAAGCACATCCAGCCCGTCATCAAAGGTAGCGTCGATGGTTATCTGGCTGTGCTCGCGGATCAGCCAGCTCAACTCCTGCTGGGCGAGAAACTCATCTTCTACTATGATTGCTTTCACGTCACACCCCTGGTTCAGGCTATTGAAATAGTAGGTTTTTCTGGCAAACCTGCACCATTTTTACTGATATAAAAGGCAATCTCTGTGCCGGGATTCAGGCGGTGAATATGCAGCCCTTCACCGTACAGTAATTTCACCCGATGATGGACATTAAGCAGGCCGATTTTATTGCCCGGCATCTCGTTGCTCTCTACCCTGGCAATCACTTCTTCACTGATACCATGTCCGGTATCGCGCACTGCAATCCGTATCCTGTCCCCCAGGTCATGAATACTCAGCGTTACCACGCCTTTTCCCCGGAACGGATGAATACCGTGAACAATGGCATTCTCAACCAGCGGCTGGATCAACAGACTGGGCAGTGAGCAGCTCACATCCTCATCGATGTCGTAGATAACCGTCAGCTTATCGCCAAAGCGCGCCTGTTCAATGGCGATATAGTCCTTGATTTGGTACAGCTCTTTTTTTATATCGATAATCTCATCATCGTTCAGCTCAAGGTTATAGCGCAGATATCGCGACAGATTGGTAATCAGCTGGCGCGCGGTGTCCGGATTAATGCGAATGGAAGAGGAGATGGCGTTAAGCGCGTTAAACAGGAAATGTGGATTAATTTTGCTCTGCAAGGCGCGCAGCTCCGCCTTATTTGCCATTTCCCGCAGCTGTTCCGCGCGTGAAACTTCCAGCTGCGTTGAGATAATCTGCGACAGGCCCACCGCCATCTCTTTCAGCGACCAGGTGATGCGGTGTGCGTGACGGTAATAAATTTTCAGCGTGCCGGTGACTTCGCCTTTCTCCCAGAGCGGGATAACGATCATTGAGTGGATTTCTGGCGTACGATGCGCTTCATCATTGTTTTTAATGATTATTTTCCCATCAGAGATGGCCGTCGCGGTGGTCGGGCTGATGCCGTCGTTGCCGTTGCGATAGTTCTCCTCCCCCACGCCCACATAGGCAAGGATCTGGGTATTATTGGTCATTGCCACGGCATCGGCGTTGATATCATTGCGAATAATATGGCACACCTGACGCAGTGAGTGGCTGTTGACCTGGCGGAACAGCGGCAGGGTTTTATTGGCAATATCCAGCGCCAGCTTGGCCTGTCGGGCGGCAATCGCCTCTTTCTCTCCCTCAACGCTCTGTACCAGCAGCACAATCAGACCGATGCTGGATGCGCCGAGGATCATGGGAATAGCAATTTCCGTAATGATATCCAGCCCCAGCGCGGTAGGTGCAGCCCAGACCACAATAAGCAGCATGGTCAGGGATTCGCAGGCCATACCGCCGATAATCCCGATACTCCAGCGCTTCTCTTTGACCACCTTCAGGTTGATCCAGCCGGACACCACCCCGGCAACAATGCTGGTAATCAGGCAGGGAACGGACGTTACGCCATGGATATCGATCAGAAAACGGTGCAGCCCGGCGATAACCCCGGTAGCGATACCCACCCAGGGGCCAAACAGAATACCACCGGACATAATCGCGATAGTGCGCACGTTGACCAGCGAGCCTTCCACGTTGATACCGGTCCAGGTGCTGAACAGGGCAAACAGCGAGAAGATGGCGGTAACCGCGACCAGTTCCTGGCGTGAATGCTCATCTTTTTGTAACAGCTGGCGAAAATGACGGGTTCGGGTAATGAAAAACAGGCAGATTAGCATCAGCGCTGCGCGGTCAAACACGGCGAGCAACATTTCAAACATCGAATGCACGGGCGTCTCGGCTGGTGAGGATTTTGTGCTTATGATAGGGAAAGTGTGCGGAATGTGCCAGGCATCACAATTATTGATTGCGGTAACCAGCAGCGGGATCAATTTTTGGAATTTATTGGCACGTTGTTGTGTGCGTTATGGCTAAACATCAACCCCGCAGAGGGCAGGGCGTACCTTACCCCTGCGGGCCGTATGTTACTGCATCTGCTCTTTACCCAGCGGCGTAAAATCGTCTTCTGTCGCCCGCCCGACAAAATCCACTTCAAAATTATCAGCAGCAAAATCCGGCGGCGAAAGCCCGTCAACAAAGGCTGGCCACTGACGTTGCAGATAGGCGGCATTCTTCTCACACCAGGGCGCTGCGGCGATATACATCACATTACTGTCGAACTCACCCAGATGCTCATTCTCCACCGCATGAACCACATCACAGTGCCAGAACACCGTGTCTCCCGGCTCCATATCAGGAATAGAGGAAAAACCTTCAAGTAAAAGAGGATGGAACTTTTCGCTAACCGACAGGGCGCGTCCGGGGGCGGCACCGCACAGGTCATCCTCAGCCACATCATCCTGCAATGCGCGCAGTAAAATCCACGCCATCGCATTGGCAATTGGCAGTAGTTTCAACGTTCCGCCGTGCTGGCGCTGCGGCGTCAGTGCCGTCCATCCCTGGAAAGTGCGGAACATCGAGCAAACGGCAGGAGAGGGGAACTCGCGTACTTCGGTGCGCATCTCGGCGTCGAAAGGGTTATATTGCTGCCAGTTACCGCTAAAAACGTGACGGTAAACATGGCGGAAATTTTCATCCAGCCAGCGCTCCAGCGACCCGCCGTCAACGTGCGGCGACAGACCAAGCGAACCGGAATGCGGCGGGCGGCGGCGAATACGGTCGGCATAGCTGACGATGCGCGCAGGATCGAAATGCTGCGTGCCGTTGCTCTCGGTTTGCCAGAGAGAGTTAAGGAATACCTGCACGGCCTGCATGCGTGCATCCTGGCGTGCCTGCACCTGAGGCCGCGACCAGTAAACTCCGTAAATCTGCGGCTTACCCTGCTTCAGATCGCCAAAATAGTTGTCCTCGGCCGCATTTTTTAGCTTCTCAACAAACCGGTTCTCATCCAGATAGTGGCCGAGATCGTTATCCCACTGGCTGGCCTGATCGGGAGAGAAGACGCCGCGCACCACGCAACAGCCGCGCTGACGGATCAGATCTCTTTGCTGTTCAGTAACGCGATTATTCAGGACATCGCTGGCATCAAGCTGTGGAACCGGGTGTTCGCCTCGCTGCCGGGCAGCATTCAGGGCGCTAATCTGGCTGCGCATTTCGGCATCCAGCCCGGCAAAGACCTGACGATAATCAGGTAACTGCTGACGCAGCTGTTGTTTAATAGTGCGAATAGCATCCGGGATATTGTCAATTTTGAGAGGGTTCATTGTCGTTCTCCTGTGACAAATTCATTATCATTAGGTAAAACTGCGCAGCCATTACACGGCGGAAAAGCGGCAGGTAAAAGTGATGTGTTATTGGTGGTATTTCCCCTTTTAGCGAGACGGTATATGCAACTCACTACTGAGCGACTGGTTCTGACCCGACTAAAGCCGGAAGACTGGCAGCTGTTTCTGGCAGTACACAGCGATGAAACCTGCATGAAATTTATCAGCGCGGTGCCGCAGCTGGCTGATATCCGCCAGCGATTTAATGACCGGCTGGCGCCCTGGCAGGTAACGAGTTTTCATATGCTGTGCCTGGTAGTGCGGCTGAAAGAGAGCGGAAAGCCGGTAGGACTGATGGGGGCGAACCCGGAATGGGCACCGCATCGTCAGGCGGAAGTTGGCTATTCGCTTCTCAGCGACTGCTTTGGCCAGGGCTATGGCAGTGAGGCGCTGAGTGCGCTGTGTGACTTTTTGTTCCGCGAGTGTGAATTCCACAAACTGAAGGCGCAGGTGGTGGAAGGTAACTCTCCGTCACGCCGGGTGCTGGAAAAAAACGGCTTTATGCTGGAAGGCACGCTACGGGATAATTATCTGTTACGCGGTCAGTGGGTGAATGACTGGCTGTTTGGGCGCATTAATCCGCGCGGATAAAAAATTTTATTCTGCCTATCGACAGGTTACGGAAATGTAAGTTATGTTGATTCCTCGACCACCGCAGTGGTCAGCGTCGCTCGGATGGTCCGGGCGCTTACGTGAATCAGAGGATGCTATAGCTATGGCTGACAACAGTTCCCCACGCCGTTTTTCCCGTATTGAACGTCTTCCCCCGTATGTATTTAACATCACTTCCGAACTGAAGATGGCTGCACGCCGTCGCGGTGAAGATATTATCGATTTCAGTATGGGTAACCCGGACGGGCCGACGCCGCCGCATATCGTGGAAAAACTCTGCACCGTGGCGCAGCGTGAAGATACTCATGGTTATTCTACTTCACGCGGCATTCCGCGCCTGCGTCGCGCTATTTCACGCTGGTATGCCGACCGCTATCAGGTGGAGATCGATCCTGAATCGGAAGCGATTGTCACCATTGGCTCAAAAGAGGGGCTGGCGCATCTGATGCTGGCAACGCTCGATCACGGTGATACGGTGCTGGTGCCAAATCCCAGCTACCCGATCCATATCTACGGTGCAGTGATCGCCGGGGCGCAGGTGCGATCCGTACCGCTGGTGGCGGGCGTAGACTTCTTTAACGAGCTGGAACGCGCCATCCGCGAGAGCTACCCTAAGCCGAAAATGATGATCCTCGGCTTTCCCTCGAACCCAACCGCGCAGTGCGTAGAGCTGGACTTTTTCGAGCGGGTCATTGCGCTGGCGAAGCAGTACAACGTGCTGGTAATTCACGATCTGGCCTATGCGGATATTGTCTATGATGGCTGGAAAGCGCCGTCGATTATGGAAGTCCCGGGCGCGCGTGATGTTGCGGTGGAGTTCTTCACCCTGTCAAAAAGCTACAATATGGCGGGCTGGCGCATCGGCTTTATGGTCGGTAATAAAGAGCTGGTTGCCGCGCTGGCACGTATCAAAAGTTACCATGATTACGGAACGTTTACCCCGTTGCAGGTGGCGGCAATTGCGGCGCTGGAAGGGGATCAGCAGTGCGTGCGGGATATTGCCGAACAGTATAAACGCCGTCGCGATGTGCTGGTGAAAGGTCTGCATGAAGCAGGCTGGATGGTGGATAACCCGAAAGCATCGATGTACGTCTGGGCGAAAATCCCCGATCACTATGCCCACCTGGGATCGCTGGAATTTGCCAAACTGCTGTTACAGGAAGCGAAGGTTTGTGTGTCGCCGGGAATCGGCTTTGGTGATTACGGTGATACCCACGTGCGTTTCGCACTGATTGAAAACAGCGACCGTATTCGTCAGGCGGTTAGAGGCATTAAAGCGATGTTTCGTGCGGAAGGGATTTTAGCGAGCGCCACCAAAAGCAGTGAAGACGAGGTCTGAGCCAGTAAGGGTCAGGTTTTCCTGACCCCATAAACTTTTATCCCTACAGCATCAGATAAAAAGTACCCACCCAAATTAACAGGATAAAAGAGATTCCCATCAAAGCATATTTCACCGAACTACTCCTTTGAGCGTATACGGCGTTGGCGACCCCGGGCCAGCGTAACGCAAACAGCCTCAGGTTGAGGCAGAGCGCCGTGGAAACATCACTTCACGGCAGGATCGGAGGCTAATTTACCCGTATTGCTCTGCAAAATAAAGGTGATTGTTATGAGACCTTTCTCACATTAAGGCATCTCTAATTCTGGAACGACTGACATACCAACGCGCAGTCTTTCCAGATCTGGCTGGCCCTGTTCCAGTACGATCTTCACCGGCAGACGCTGGACGACTTTGGTGTAATTACCGGTTGCGTTATCAGCGCTGATAGCCGCAAAAGTTGAGCCTGTTGCAGGCGCAATACTGTCAATATGGCCGCGCAGTAGCACTCCGGGCAGGGCATCTACCGCGACTGAAACCGGCTGCCCGATGGTAACGTTAGCCAGCTGAGTTTCAAGGAAGTTTGCCACCACATAGCTTTGCTGTAACGGTACCACTGCCAGCAGTCTGGTTCCCGCCGCAACCCATGCCCCCTGACGGACGGCTCGCTGGCCGACGCTGCCGGAAATAGGTGCCGTGATCTGCGTGTATGAGAGATTCAGCTCCGCCTGATCTACGCTGGCCTGCATTGCTGCGCTGTCTGCCTGTGCCTGTTGCAGACTGGCCTGTAACACCGCGACTTCTTTACGTGCTGCCAGCACGGCGGCCTGACTCTGCTTCACCTGCGCTGCCGCACTTAACATGGTTGAGCTGGATTTTTGCTGCTCATCGGCGGTTGCCGTCCCGCTTTTCAACAGGCGACGATAGCGATCGGCATTTTGCCCGGCGTAGTTCAGCGTGGCCTGGCTGGCAGCGACCGCTGCTTCGGTCTGGGCGATGGTCGCTTTCTGCTGCTCAAGCTGTGCCTGAATGCTGCTCTGCTTTGCCTTACTGACCAGCAGGTTGGCCTGGGCCGTCTCCAGCGCAACGCGATAGTCGCGATCGTCGATGGTGGCCAGCAGATCCCCGGCCCTGACCTGCTGATTATCCGCAACGTTGACCGTGCGGATATAGCCGGACACCTTCGGTGCCACCAGCGTATAGTCTGCGGCGACCACTGCATCATTGGTACGCAGATGATGGCGATTAATTGCTGACCAGACGAAAAAGGCGATGGCAAGCAGAGCCAGCAGCAGAAGCGCCAGCAAAGAGGTTCGTTTAGCAGGTGTGAAACTCATTATTATGATCCCGATATTTGCGGAGCTGAAGTTAACAAAGTCTGTGGCGGCCAGACGCGTTTCGGCAGCCAGAGTGTCAAAAGTATGAGCAGCAGTGCGAAGCCAGTAATCATCAGATAGCTGTCACTGATGCTGAGAATCACCGCCTGATGCCTGACCAGTGAGCTGAAATGGCTGAGGTTTTCAATGGAGCTGACTGCGCCATCCGGCAGCAGCGGCATCAGGCTGCTGGCCGTATCGCTGCTGCTAGCGGTAATCAGCCACGGGCGATTGCCCAGCTGATCCACCAGCGTATGCGAGTGAAATTTTTCCCGGTGGGTGAGGAAGTTCTCCACCAGCACCCCGGCCGCTACGCTGGAAAACCCGCGCACGGTATTAAACATCGCCGATGCAAAAGGCCCTTCCGGCGGCATGACCACGCTGGTTGCGCTCATCAGTACCGGCAGAATCATCATGGGCTGACCGAACGCCTGTAGCAGCTGAATCAACCAGAAGTTCTGTCGCGCCCACTCCGCCGTAAGCTGCATTCCCAGCGCGCAGGAGAGAATCATCACTCCGGCTCCTGCCGTCAGCATCCAGCGGCAGTCAATCCAGCGCAGATTAAGCAGTGCTGCAATAAACGGGGCAATCAACAGCTGCGGCAGGCCAATTGTCAGTGCCAGCGGTGCAAACTGCGCGGTACGAAATCCTTCAACCTGAGCAAAATAAGCCGATGGCAGAGCCGAGCCTGAGAGCGATACCGTCAGCACACCCGCCAGTACCAGCAGACCATGAGTCAGGTTTTTACGTTGTAACATTTGCAGCTTGAATAGCGGCAGCGGGTGGAACCATTCATTAATAAAGAACACCACCAGCAGCGCGGCGGCGCTCAGTAGCATGCCGCTAATCAGCGGTGACTGGAGCCAGTCAAGCCGTTCGCCCTGGGTCAGCGCCAGCACCAGCAGCGCAATACCGCTACAGCCGGTCAGCATGCCAAACCCGTCAATCTGGCGGAAACGTTCCAGACGAAGTGGATCCTGTGGCAGCCCCCAGCCAATCAGCAGGGTGGCGATCAGGCACGGCGGGATCACCTGCCAGAAAGCAAACTGCCAGCCCACGGAGTCAGTCCAGAATGCTGCCAGAGAGGCGGCCATATTCGGGCCGAACGTGGCTGTCAGCGCATAAGCAGCCAGCCCGTAAAGTTTAATTCCCGGAGGCAGGAAACGCAGGGCGACCGTCATCAGCATCGGAGGCAGCGCCCCTCCCAGGATCCCCTGGATAACCCTGAACGCAATAAAAGCCGCAGCATCGGCGATCAGCGGCTGTATTGCCGCAATCAGGCAGAAACCGAAAGTAGCGACCAGCGTAAAACGGCGCAGGGAAAAGGTGACTGCGAACCAGGGAGCGATCATCATCGCGGCCACTTCTGCAGCCTGATAGGCGGAGGTAATCCAGCTGCCGGTGTCAAAATCAATCCCCAGAGCGGCACGAATATCAGCCAGTGCCAGATCGGTGACGCGATCGTTAAGACCGGAACTAAGGGCGGCGATCAACACACCTGTCAGACCCAGCGCCAGACGAAGTGTAAAAGGGTGTGGAGGCGGCATTGCCGCAGGCTGGCCAGTCATAGCAGGTGTCCCGGACGGAATAATTATTATCGATGCAGTGTATTGTATCGTGATACACCTGACGGAATGTTACATGGTGATGCGCTGTATTGCAATGTGATACAGCGTGCCGAACAGGTAAAAATAGTGCTAAAGTATTGGCCGATTACAAGGAAAGAGAATCCCTATGTTTGAGTCCGCAAGCTGCCGCGATGACGAACGTACCGGCGGAATTCAGGTGATTACACGCGCCGCGAAAATTCTTGATGCGCTGGGAGCCAAACCGAACGGTATGAGCCTTGGTGAAATAGCCCAGGCGGTTGATTTGCCTCGATCCACGGTGCAGCGCATTGTCGGTGCACTGGACTCTGTGCAGCTGGTGCGCAGTCACGGCGCGGCTGGTGGGGTACGTCTTGGCCCGGCGCTGCTGCGGCTGATTGCAAATGTGCATACCGATGTGGTGGCGATAGCCCAGCCCTGGCTTCAGGCGCTGTGCGATGCGACCGGTGAAACGGTTTCGCTGGCGAGGGCCAGCGGTCTGCAACTGGCGATTGTGCATTATGTGGTCGCCGATCGCGAGCTGCGGGTGGTGCCCCGTATCGGTATGAATCTGCCGCTTTACAGTACCTCGGGCGGCCGTGCGCTGCTGGCGCTGGAAAGCGATCATGCTGCCAGAGAGCTGGTCGGCGAAGCCTATCAGGCGATCACCGAGCTGACCGTGCGTGACTTCCCCGCGCTGCTGGCCCACTTAACCGAAATTCGCCGTACCGGCCTGGCTTATGACCGGGGTGAAACACTGGAGGGGATCTCCACGATGGCAGTGGCGATCGATACTATTCTGGGTCGCTTTTCCATCAGTCTTTTAATCCCTGGTGCCCGTTTCCAGCGATATGAAGAGCGTAATCGTGAGGCAATCCTCAAATGCAAAGAGGCGCTAATCGATGAAATTGGGAAGGCCGCATTACGAGACTGACAGGAGAAGGGATATGAAGACGCTTTTGGTCGCGGTTGATAATTCGGTGATTGCCCGCAAAGTTATTTCACTGACAATTGAGCAGGCACTGGCATTGCAGGCTGAAGTGGTGGTGGTGTGCTGTGTGGATGCCAGCTATGCGGCTTCCGGCCCGTTTGAGATCGAAGCCGGGGAAGATCCGGGCGACTTCGGGCTGGCGCTGGATGAGCAGAATACCGCAGAAGCCGTAGTACGCCAGGCACTGGCAGAGCTGCATCGCGCAGGGGTAGTGGCGCGTGGCAGGGTGCTTGCCGGAGAATCCGCAGAAACGATTGTTGCAGAAGCCAACCGGCTCAATGTGGCGATGATTATCATGGGCCGCCGTCATCTCTCCTCCTTTAATCGTCTGCTAAAAGGATCATGCAGCGCAGCGGTGATTGAGCGTGCCAGCTGCCCGGTGCTGATCGACGTACGCGTCGACTAAAATACTTTTCCAGGCCGGTTATCCGGCCTGATAACCTCAGGAACCTGTTTTGATTTCTCACGCTATCCTTGCCTCGCTGTTCTCCGCCCTGGTCTGGCTGGTCGCCGTTGGCGCGCTGGTTAAATGCAAAAAGCTGGCCCCTCTCCCGGCGATTCTGCTCTTCTCACTGCCGCTGCTGGTGGGCAATCTCTATTACTACGGCTGGATCAGCCCGGAACGCGAGCAGCAGGCTCAAATTGATGCCGCCACTGCTCATCTGGCCCGGCTGCCGGTATGGCGTACGGTAAAAGAGCAGCAGCCCGGGCTTTATCAGCAGGCCTATATAGAGCTGGTCAACAGCCTGGAGGATGGGGTGCCGGAGCAGCAGGCGATTGAGCATCTGCGGCCGCTGGTGGCGGATCTGCTGAACCAGCGCATCAACGCCGCCCGCGATGAGGATCTGAATAGCTATATGCAGATATCTCTTGAGGAGATGAAACAGATGCGCCAGCGCGGCGCCAGCGAGTGCTTCCGCTTTCTGTTTCCCCAGGTAAAAGGTGGCGTAAATGTCAGTAAACTTTTGCCGGAGGATCTTACCGGGCGTGAGTTGCAGGCGATGGATCTGTTACTTAAACACAGCGGCGGCGTTGATCAGCCCATCGATCTGAAACAGGGTCGGGTGCAGTTGCAGGCAGTGGTACGTCAGCTGTATGAGCGCTGGGGAAGTGATTTGCAAACGCTGAACACCCCTGCGGAAACTGGGGTTAACGAAGCCAAACTCTGTGATATGACGATTGACCTTTATCAGTCTGTTTTGGCACTTCCTGACAAAGACTCGGCTAACGTATTACGTATAATTATTAGCGGAACAGGTAGTTAATTCCAAAAAAAAGCCCGCTCGCCGCGGGCATAATACGTTCTAATTATTGCCAAAATTTCCTGGTGTTGCTCAGACATCTCCTGATGTCTGGATGCATAGTCGCACTGATAGCGGCCCTACGCTATTCATCTCCCTGAATCGATTCAATCGGTAAAACATTGCATAACTTAAGTAAAATTATGCAAATGCGCCGCTGTCTGATAGCGGCAGGGGGACGGTGCAGCTCATGATGCGGCACTCGAAGAAGGGAACCATGATGAAAATGAAAATTATCGGCGCATTTGCGCTACTTTTGCTGGCAGGTTGTACCTCTGGCAAACCAGGTGCTTTTGAAAAAGTGGATGAAGATCCAGCAGTGAATACCGTTCAGTACCGGTTTAATCCAGGGCTGGTAGATAAGTCTGCGATGGAAAAAGATGTTGAACGTTATTGCTATGATCGCGGGTTTGACAAAGTTGAAGCATTGCAGCCGCAGGAAAGCCATGTGCCCGGTCTGGTGAAGACCTGGTACCAATGTAATTTTAGTATCAAAAGCTAAAAATAAGGGCGGGGATATCCCCGCCCAAGTTACTCTTTAATATTTACCCTATTTCATTCGAATTGCACTTAATGCATCTGCAATCCGAAGAATGACAGGTATTTTTGTTATATTGCTGTGTGCAGGCTTTGCCCGCCTTAACCCTGAAACAGCAGCTTCAGGGCCAATCAGTGAGTCTCCCCACCGAATTCTTATCTGCCGTGACGCGGCCCGCCCCCATGATGATAACCACTATGGTGCCCACCGCCGCCGCCGTGATATCCGCCACCACCGTGATGAGGAGGGGGAACAATACAACCACTTAGCATAACAATCAGAGCCATCACAGAGGTCGCTTTCATTATCGTTTTCATTCTTTTCTCCTGCTCTTTTCAATAACGACAACGTTACGCAAGAAAAGTGGAGGAATAATGCTTCGAATGTAGAGTTATTAATGGAGATATTTCTAAATAATTCAAGTGCCCTTGTGGCGATATCCGCTTTTTTTAATTAAATAAGATAATGATGAAAAAGTCACGCTATTGTTGAGAATCATCTGAATTAAAAATTTTTGTTGAGGCGGGGAAGGTCGGGTGGAGGGAAATAGAATTGTGAACTTAAGCCAAATACATCGCCCGGATGTGCACATTGATTTAAACAGCGAAGCATCATTTCAAAACGACGCCCGCCACCGTAGCAGGCAGCGGGCATCTGAGGACAAACGGAGCTATCAGGCGTGTTGCAGTGCTTTCTTCACTTCAGCCAGTTTATGCGGCATGCGGATGGTAGCGGACATCAACAGTGAAATTACCAGCAGCGCCATAATCAGACTGAAGGTTACGGTAAAGCCGCCGAACAGTGACGCAATCAGCGATCCCATCACACTGCCGATACCGAAGCCCAGATAAATCACCCCGTAATTCTTTGTCAGGTTATTCAGACCGAAGAAATCACTGACCAGTGACGGATATACAGTAATGGTACCGCCAAAACTGAACGCCACGCAGGCAATAGCGATAAAGAAGCTACTTTCATTCATATGGCTGAACAGCAGGATACTCATGCCGGCCAGAGATACCACCTGCGCCAGGGTAATCACCCGGATACGGGCGACCTTATCGGACAGCACGCCCAGCACCAGACGGCCACTAAGGTTAGCAATGGCGATGATGGTCACGGCATTTGCCGCTGTCTGCGCGCTCAGGTGTACCATGCTTTCGCCGATATCTTTCGCCACACCAATCACATACAGGCCGCTCATGCAGGCGGTCAGAAACATCAGCGCCAGCATCCAGTATTGCGGCAGACGCATCGACTCGGCCAGCGAGTAATCACGTTTCTCCGATGTTTTGTAACCGGCAGTCTGCTGTGCAGGCGCATCTTTCATCAGCAATGCGCCGATGACAATCATGCTCATCGCCATTCCGCCCCAGATCATAAAAGTGGTTTCCAGGCTGTAGACACTGAGCAGATAGCTACAGATAAACTTGAAGCCGAGGCTGCCCAGCCCATAAGCGCCAATCGCACAGGCAGAAATCACCCCTTTGCGCTCCGGGAACCATTTAACACAGTTTGATAACGTCATCAGATAGCCTGCGCCATCGGCAAGACCCACCAGCAGACCCGCGCTGAGATAGAGCATAAACAGGTTGTCCGCCTGTGAAGTCAGCATCAGACCTACCGCCATCATCACCCCGGCAGCCATAGTGACTTTGCGCACGCCGAAACGCTCCTGCAATTTACCGGCAACGGAAGAGGCCAGCGCCAGGCCCAGGCTTAACAGACCAAACGAAAATGCCACCTGACTGATGCTGGTATCCAGTTTCATGGAGAGCTGCCCGTTAAACAGGCTCCAGGTATAAACCGATCCCAGCGCAAACTGGGTAATGATTGTACCGATCAGGGTTAACCAGCGGGTGCGATTAACGCTGCTGCCTGTGTTTGGTGTGTTCATAAAGTTCTCCCGGTGGGAATGCTAAGAATCTTGAATTAGCACGATGATAGAGCTGACGCTGCTATTGCCGGGTGAAAAAGGCATGAGCTGCCACGATGCGGGAATGAAATGCATCCAGGGCGACATGAATGGCTGATATGAGGTCGTGAAGTGAAAGGTATTGCAGGATAATAAATTGATATATATCAATTTATTCAACGAGATTAAAGTTTTACTCCGGCGTAGCCGATGATAACCACTGATGGTATGTCCATAGAACATATCCGTATAACAATAAAAATCACTCTGCCTTTCACTTATCTCTGATTTTCGAGTTCACATTTATTTTCCGAGGAAATCATTATGTCGTGGGTTCCAATTCGTTTGTCAGGGAAATTGACGTTGGGTGGCGTATTTATGCTGCTACTCACCTGCATTATTGTCTATCTGGCGATTTCGCTACGCGGCCAGCCGCGCGTCATTGATGCCAGCAACAGTTTAATTCAGCAAACCGGTGAGAATATCGTTGGCCAGCTTAACCAGCAGTTGATTCGCATTGAAGGTGAGGGGGTCAGCCTGGCTCGCCTGGCTGAGGTGCTGCCGCACGATGAGGCGCTGGTCAAACAGGTATTGCCACAAATTATCGATACCAGAGGGGATAAAAGTATTGCCGGTGGGGGCATCTGGCCGGAGCCTGACGCATTCAGTGACGGTGTTGCCCGTCGTAGCTTCTTCTGGTCGCGTAACGCCAGCGGCGCTCTGGACTACTCCGATGGCTATAACGATCCCGCCGGTGCCGGGTATCATAACGAAAGCTGGTATACCTCCAGCCGCAGCGCCTCCGGAAACAAGTGCAACTGGTCAGAAGTTTACCAGGATCCGGTTTCAAACGTGAATATGGTCACCTGTAGCGTGCCATACAGCCACGGCGGCACATTTGCCGGGGTGGCAACCTTTGATGTCCTGCTGGATAACCTCTCCAGCTTTATGCAGCGTAACGGCAGCAACACCGGCGGCTATGCCTTCGCCCTCGACCAGGCCGGGAACGTGCTCTATTTCCCCGGGATGAAAGATAAAACACTGAAAAAATTCAGCGATCTGGCGCAGCAGCAGCCCTGGCTGGCTCCCATCGTTTCTGGGGTGAAAACTGCGGGCAAAGCCAGTGGAACCACCACACTCAGTGCTATCAACGATGAGTATCTGCATCAGGATGCCCAGGTGACTCTGTTCCGTATGGCGAATACCGGCTGGATTATTGGGCTGGTGACGCCGCAGGCAGAAGTGACCGCTCTGGCACGCAATATTATGCAGGACATCTTTGTGCTGCTTATCCCGTCATTATTACTCTTGCTGATTGCATCCTGGTTTATCTCCCGTCAGATCTCAGGACGGCTGGAGTCTACCCGTAAGGCGCTGGATGATATTGCTCACGGTGATGGCGATCTGACCCGTCGTCTGGACACGTCGGGCCGCGATGAGATTGCAGAAATTGCCGTCTCCTTTAATCAGTTTGTCGATAAAATTGCCGGGGTGATTACCAACGTGCAGGCGAGCGGTATTCATGTAGCGCACAATGCCAGCGGGCTGGAGCAGAGCAACCAGGAGCTGACCGATAAAATCAGTGAGCAGGCGGCGGCCGTAGAAGAGAGCGCCGCAGCGATGGAGCAGTTAAATGCCACGGTACAGCAGAACGCCGAAAACACCCGACTGGCGGACTCCTTCACCGAGCAGACTGCGCAAATTGCCCGCAGCAGCAGTAACGTAATGCGGCAGCTGATCGACACCATGGAGACGATCAAAGTCTCTTCAAACCGCGTGGGGGAGATCCTCAGCGTAATTGATGGTATTGCATTCCAGACCAATATCCTGGCGCTCAATGCGGCGGTTGAAGCAGCGCGAGCCGGTGAGCAGGGGCGGGGTTTTGCCGTGGTCGCCGCTGAAGTACGTGCGCTGGCACAGCGCAGTGCGATGGCTGCACAGGAGATTAAAACGCTTATCGGCCAGTCGGACAGCAATGTGCTGACAGGCAGTAAACTGGTTGAGGGGGCAGGACGTCAGCTTGAAGAGCTGGTGAAAGATGTGCTGAAAGTGAAAGAGGTGGTGGGTGAAATCCGCGTGGCCGGTGATGAGCAGAGCAAAGGAATTGCTGAAGTTACGCTTGCCGTCTCACAGATGGAACGCAGCATTCAGCAGAATCTGACGCTGGTGCATCAGACCGCAGAGAATACCCACGCCCTGCATGCGGAAGCATCGCAGCTGGCAGAGGATATTTCAGTATTTAAAGTGGCGTGATAATAAAAAGCCGCACCGGTTTACTGCCGGGGCGGTTTTTTTACGCCGCTAGCGAATATAACCGCGGATCACATCCGCAATCGCTTTATTCGCTTCGCGCCCGTCGCGGTGTTCAACTTCTTCCGCAATTTTTTCCAGGTACTTATTCAGCTTACCGCCTGTCGGTACATTGCCGTAGGCGATCAGCATCTGCACAATATTTCTTAACGCAAGAACCTCTAAGGAGAGGCGTTCAACAACGGCATCTTTATCTGGCATGGGGGTGCTCCGGTAGGGCGATCAGCAACAATTCCGCCAGATTACTCTCTACCGTGATGAATCAATCCGCAGAATATCGCTGTTTTTTGCGGCGATTTAAGGCTTAAAAGCCATTTTCCTCTGGCGATCGCATAATGCGTTTAGTGCGAAGGGTTGAACCTGTCATCTCCAGAGGGCATGATCCCCCCTCGTTTTAAAAGGAGGCTTTATGCAGCAATTGACCGCGATTCTAAAGCAATATGGAATAGAACCAGACCCAACCACTTCAATGATTATGATTTTCGGTATTATTTTTCTCACCGGCTTAATCATTCACTTCATTCTTCATCGCATCGTCCTGAAGCTCTTCGAACGCCGCGCGCAGGGCAGTAACCGTCTGTGGTTACAGATTATTACCGGTAATAAATTATTCAGCCGACTGGCGTTTATGCTTCAGGGGATGATCGTTAATCTTCAGGCGGTGCTTTGGCTGCAAAAAGGCAGTGAGGCCGCGCTGATACTCACAACCTGCGCCCAGCTTTGGGTGATGCTGTATGCACTGATGGCCTTCTTCTCTCTGCTTGATATTATCGCGGGCCTGTCACATCGCTTTACTTTCGCGGCGCAGTTCCCGCTCAAAGGTATATTCCAGGGTGTGAAGCTGGTGAGTGCGATCGTGATTGGCATCATGATGATTTCACTGCTGATTGGTAAATCGCCGGCGATCCTGATTAGCGGACTGGGGGCAATGGCCGCAGTACTGATGCTGGTATTTAAAGACCCGATTCTCGGACTGGTGGCCGGAATTCAGCTTTCTGCTAACGCCATGCTGAAAATGGGTGACTGGCTGGAGATGCCGAAATACGGTGCAGATGGCGCGGTGATCGATATCGGTCTGACTACGGTAAAAGTGCAAAACTGGGATAATACCATTACCACTATTCCGACCTATGCGCTGGTATCAGATGCATTTAAAAACTGGAGCGGCATGTCTGCTTCAGGCGGTCGTCGTATTAAGCGCTGCATTAATATTGATACCACCAGCATCCGTTTCCTCTCCGATGAGGAGCAGGAAAAACTGATGCAGGCGAATCTTCTCAAGCCTTATATGGCTGCCCGTCAGCAGGAAATTAACAGCTGGAACGATCGGGGGGATAGCGCCTCTTCCACGGTGCTGAATCAGCGCCGGATGACTAACGTTGGTACCTTCCGGGCTTATTTGACCGAATATCTGCGCCAGCATCCGTCAATTCGCAGGGATATGACGCAAATGGTACGCCAGCTGGCACCGGGGGCTGACGGCTTACCCGTTGAGGTCTATGCGTTTACTAACACCGTTGCCTGGCTGGAGTATGAAAACATCCAGTGCGATATTTTCGACCATATCTTTGCCGTAGTAGGAGAGTTCGGCCTGCGTGTTCACCAGACCCCAACCGGCAGTGATGTCCGGGCGATAGCGGCAGTGGTAGCGCCATAAACGCCACCAGTAATTGATTCCGGGGGATAATGTCCCCCGGCAGTCATCAGGCCATCAAGCTGCGATGGTTATCAGGCGATAAATAGTCTGGCTAATGATAATTAAGCCAGACACCTTACCTGACGCAGAGATAGGAAAACTTCCGCTTATAATCTTTCGCCCCTTCCTGCCTGGTCTCATCCATCACATAGCGACCGCTTCCTCGTTGCAGTAGTGGTTCTACAATAAAGTTATTTAAGGGCGTGACATGCAGTACGCCTTCCGGGCAGCTATTGAGAATCCAGTTAAGACCATTGTTGAAAGATCTGGATGCATTAATGCGCGCTTTGGTCATTAAGCCGACATTGAAGAGCATCACGGCAATAAGTAATCCGATATATGCAGTGCTCAACTTAAAGCGTTCGCCAGGCTTGATATACAGCAGTGGAAGTAGCAGTAGGGTGTACAGATGAGGCGCATATCTCGCCCACCATGATTCCGGGTTTAGCAGGGTACACAGCACGATAAGAACAAGCAGTAGCTTACAGTTACGGTCAATGCCTCTGCTGAAGAGAAGGAACGCTATCGCCATAATCAGGCAAAGTGAATATAAAGGGCCAAATCCTGCGATTCTGAGATCTTCATGATGAAGGTTGGCAATTTCGTTTTTAGATACTGCGCCGGGGATTTTGAATGTTGGTTCTGTGCCCGCTGCTTTATTGATATTCTCACTTTTGGAAAAAGTAGAGATAAACAGTTTTTCAAACCTGTTCATACTGCTGAATGAGACAGGTTGAGCAAAAGTGATAATGTCTTTTTTGCCTTCACCAAATAATGGATAGAATATACTTTTCCCCTCGGCAAGGTTTTTTACGTAGGGGTTAGCCCCTATAACACCGACACCTACCACTAAGAATATGGCAAAAATGCCACATACTTTTAAGGTTTCTTTCACTTTCGGCAGGCTTCTGAGGCCAAGAATCAAGAAACAGGCACCGACATACAGGAAGCCAGAAAACTTGATATTAACCACGATTATCGAAGCAAGGATAAGGGTTAGCGCATCGCTTGTTTGTCTGCGGTTGCCATATTCAATAGATGATAGCATCATCACCAGAGCTAAAAATCCCATCATCGCATCGACATAATAGCTGAATGACTGGGCGATAAATATTGGGCTCATCAGGCTCATAAACGCAAAAATATGAGCTGCTATCGGGGAGTAGCCATTCTTCTCGAAAAAGTAAATGACATAAGAGTACATTCCGAAGCCAATCAATAACTGATATGAGCTGCTAAACTGCATACTTCCCAGTTGAGCACCTAACTCCCCGGCATAAAACCATGTTGATTTAGGGTAAAGTGCGACCCAGTAGTTTCCTGCATCGCCATCAAAGAGAAGATTGCCGCCATGCATCAGATACCATGCGGCCTTTTGGTGATATGCCAGCCCATCCCAGCTCTGATCTGGATAAATATAAGCCTGAACACATGATATAACCAAGAATACAACAGGCAGTAATACCCAGATGTCAATTTTCTTGCGAATTGCGCACAACAGTGCGGTGGTTATTATTAGCGAAAGAATAAAGACAGAATGCACCCCATCAATTAAGGAGTAGTGCACGGCCAGCTGTTTAATGATCGACAGAATGCTGGTGATTACAAAAAACAGCAGTACAAACTGACTACTATAATTCCATTTATTTAACAGTTCTTTTTGCACTATAACCTCTTACTAAGCCATATTGACAACAATAACACCGGCAATAATCAGGGATGCGCCGAAAATCTTCATTAAAGTTATTGGTTCCGAAAACCACACCGCGCCCATAAACATTACAAAAAGTATGGCACTGGAAACCATAATAGGATAAGCGACCGTCAGGGTCATTTTTGAAAGAGCAAGGAAATAAAAGACAAATCCAACGAAATAAAAACCCACGGCCGTTACATGCGGCCAGTAGTCGATCAGGCTCAAATATTGTTTCTTATTTGCACCTAATTTCAGCATTGCGCCCGCAAGAGAGCTGCATAAGCCGCTGATTACAATATAGATTATTCCCATGTGCACACCGCTAAAGACATGATTTTTATGGAATGTTATCATCTGCTAAAGATCCTTACCATAAACTTAAAGAAACATGACCGAAAATACACCTTATAAAGCAAAATCCTTACCTTTGGGCCTGGTCAATCTGATCAGACCGAAGCAGTGGATAAAAAATTTGTTTGTGATGGCTCCCTTAGTCTTTTCCAGCAGTTTTATGAACGTTAAGTCCATCACTCTTTCCGTTATCGCTATGGGCATCTTTTGCCTGGCCTCATCAGCCGTTTATGTACTTAATGACATCAATGATATCGAGAAAGACAGATCGCACCCGAAAAAGCGCCTTAAGAGACCCCTTGCGTCGGGGTGGGTCTCAAAAAAACAGGCATGGATGCTGCTGGCGGTGCTCTATCTCATCATCATTGCTTCTCTCGTCTGTTATCCGCAGATAGCACCGGTTATCCTGGGTTATCTGGCGCTTAATATCGCCTACTCATACAAACTGAAGCATGTGCCGGTGGTGGATATTTTCTGCATCGCGATTGGCTTTGTTCTCCGTACCATGGCAGGTGCCATGATTCTCGGGGTTGAGCTATCGCAGTGGATGTTTATCACCACGCTATGCCTGGCTCTCTACCTTGCTTCCATCAAAAGGCAGCAGGAGTTACTGAAAAGTGGATCGGAGTCACGGGATGTTCTGGAGAAATACTCCGTACAGCTGGTGTCCCGGTACTCGGAAATCTCAGCCACCGGCGCGCTGGTTTTCTACAGTTTGTATGTGATTTCGGAACACCCCGGATTAACGGTAACGATTCCTTTAGTGCTGTTCGGGCTTTTCAGATACTGGTATAACGTCGATTCACTGGAAGGCGGAGAATCACCGACGGACTCGCTGTTATCTGATTTCCCGCTTATGTTAACAATTTTGGCATGGGTCGGTACCTGCCTGTATGTGCTGTGGCCTTAAGGAAATAGAATGACTTACGCCTATTTATTAACCCCGTTTGTTGCCTGGTTTGTAACCGGTGTTACCAAATTTGCAATTAACAGTATTCGCGAAAAGAAGCTGGCCTTTAGCCTGATTGGCTATGGTGGCATGCCGAGTAATCACTCTTCCATCGTGATGAGTATGGTGGCACTAATAGGCTTCAGGAATGGTATCGATAACCCGGCATTTGGCGTAGCCCTTACCCTTGCATACATCGTCCTGCTTGATGCTAAGAGTTTACGTAAGCAGGTTGAGAAGCAGGCTAAAGCGATTAATAAAATTTCCCCTTCTGGCCTGAGGGAACGTATTGGTCATAGCCTTCCGGAGATTGCTGTTGGTTGTCTGGTGGGTATCTTTGTTGGTTTTATCATGTCCCATGCCTGACCCGGTGCCCCTTTTCAGGGGCATTATTATTTATTCTATTGGCTTCCTCTGCTCAAATTCCCCCCCGTGTCTGCCTGTCCACCAGCGATATAAACTCACTGGCTCAGTGTTTTTACCATAGCGTATAAATAGCCCATACCCGGTTTCTGACGGGTAGGCCAATAGCGCTGAAATTGAAATCACGTTAATGGCTTAATCGACAGGATGTCATACGACGATATTTTTTAATTAAATAACGCGATGCGTATAAGGGCTTTTATGACATATCCAACAAGCAAATTAAATGGTCTGGTCGGTTTTGCAAAAGCAGCGAATGTAACTGGCGGATGGAATGGTTCGGTGGTGGAAATTAATACGCTGGCCCAGCTTAACCAGTATGCGGGCGACAGTACCGCACAGGTGCTGGTGATTAACAGCAATATTACCGCAACGACGCTGACCAAGGTCAACCTGGGTGCGAATAAAACCATCATTGGTTCGTTCCAGAATCGCACGCTGAATAATATCCATTTCCGTGCAACATCATCCTCACAAAATATTATTTTCCAGAATCTTATTTTTCAGCATTCGGTGAATATCAAAGATAATGATGATATTCAGCTCTATCTGAACTACGGCAGTAAATACTGGATAGATCACTGCTCATTTGTTGGCCATACCTGGTCAGACGGGGATGGTAGCCTCGATAAGCTGCTCTATATCGGTGAGAAGGCCGACTATGCGACCATCAGCAACTGCTACTTTGGCAATCATAAATATGGTCTGATCCTGGGTCATCCGGCAGATGATAACAATGCCGCCTACAATGGCTATCCGCATCTGACCATTTGCCACAGCTACTTTGATAATATGGAAGTCAGAGCACCGGGTCTGATGCGCTACGGTTACTTCCACGTTTACAGTAACTATATTAACAAGTTCCAGCTTGGCTTCACCCTCGCGCAGAACGCCAAAATCCTCTCTGAAAATAATTACTTCGGTGAGGGCAGTGCGAATAAAGGCATGCTGGATGATAAAGGTAGCGGCACCTTTACTGACACCGGCAGCGTGCCGGCTATTACTAATCAGATATCACCTAAGAGCCAGTGGACTGCCTCATCTAACTACGCTTACAGCGCTAAAACGGCGGCGGAAGCGAAAACCTTCACTACCGCTAACGCAGGGGCGAAGTCAACGACGCTGGTCTTTGGTGGCTAGAGAGGTGTAGCTAAGTCTGTGGATGCGCTGAGGACTCCTCCTCAGCGTTATTACTGCGGAGGGTGGCGAACTGTGAAATGGTGCCCCGGCAGGAGTCGAATTTTTATTTAACATATTGACATTTAATCAATAAAAATTTGATGGATTATTGCTGCATCTCATCAAATATACCATCAGACGTTTAGTTTTAAGATATTCGGCAGGGTACGCTAACTTTCTCCAACTAAAGTTAGCCTCAAAAAAGAGGTCACTGCAATTTTGAGGTGACGGCTGGCTGATATATTAGTGGCCCATTGCCCAAAACTTCGTTTCAGGTCATTACGTAACGCACTAATCTGTGTAAAATCAGAGCTAACACAATATCATGGAGTGCTCTGCTATGGCTGGCGTAAACAAAACGCACCTGACTGAAACAGATATTATCAGCAAGTTTATCCTTCCTGCGGTAAAGGAGGCTGGCTGGGATGATTTGGTGCAGATTCGTCAGGAAGTGAAACTGCGTGATGGCAAGATTGTCGTTCGTGGCAAACTGGCCTCGCGTATCAAAGTGAAATCTGCCGATATCGTGCTGTACCACAAGCCGAACTTGCCGTTAGCGGTTATCGAAGCCAAAGCAAATAAACATGCCATCAGCAAAGGGATGCAGCAGGGTCTGGACTACGCCAGTCTGCTTGATGTGCCCTTTGTGTTTGCTTCCAATGGTGACGGGTTTATTTTCCACGATAAAACTAATCCACAGCAGCTCGAATCTGAAATTGCCCTCAGTGATTTCCCAACGCCGGAGCAGCTCTGGCAAAAATACTGTGTCTGGAAAGGGTTCACTCAGGAGCAGTTGCCGGTTATCAGTCAGGACTATTTCGACAGCGGCAGCGGGAAATCTCCCCGTTACTATCAGATGCAGGCCATCAACCGAACGGTAGATGCCGTGTCGGCAGGAAAGAACCGCATTCTGCTGGTGATGGCTACCGGGACGGGCAAAACCTACACCGCATTCCAGATTATCTGGCGGCTGTGGAAAGCGAAAAATAAACAGCGCATCCTGTTTCTCGCCGATCGCAACATTCTGGTCGATCAGACCAAACGCAACGATTTCCAGCCTTTCGGCACGGCGATGACCAAAGTTACCGGGCGCACCATTGACCCGGCTTACGAAGTCCATCTGGCGCTTTACCAGGCCATTACCGGGCCAGAGGAGCATCAAAAGGCCTATAAGCAGGTGGCTCCGGATTTCTTTGACCTGATTGTGATTGACGAATGCCACCGTGGCAGTGCGTCTGAGGATTCAGCCTGGCGCGAGATTCTGGACTATTTCGGTAGCGCCACTCAGGTCGGTCTGACGGCAACGCCAAAAGAGACGGAAGATGTCTCTAATATCGATTACTTCGGTGAGCCGGTTTACACCTATTCGCTGAAAGAGGGTATTGAAGACGGTTTCCTCGCCCCTTACAAAGTGGTACGCGTTGATATCGACGTTGATGTACAGGGCTGGCGGCCCATTAAAGGCCAGCTGGATAAATACGGCGAAGAGATTGAAGACCGTATCTATAACCTGAAAGATTTTGACCGCACGCTGGTGATTGATGAACGCACCATGCTGGTGGCGCAGACCATCACTGATTACCTTAAACGTACCAACCCGATGGATAAAACCATCGTTTTCTGTAACGACATCGATCACGCCGACCGCATGCGCCATGCGCTGGTGGTGCTCAACCCTGAGCAGGTGTTGAAGAACGAAAAGTACGTGATGAAAATCACCGGCGACGATGATATCGGCAAGGCGCAGCTGGATAACTTTATCGATCCTAAAAAACCTTACCCGGTTATTGCGACAACGTCAGAGCTGATGACCACCGGTGTCGATGCGCAGACCTGCAAGCTGGTGGTACTGGATCAAAACATCCAGTCGATGACTAAATTCAAACAGATCATCGGGCGCGGTACGCGTATTAATGAAAAGTACGGCAAGCTGTGGTTCACCATTCTCGATTTTAAAAAAGCGACCGAGCTGTTTGCCGATGAGCGCTTTGATGGTGTACCGGAAAAAGTGCTGGTGGTAAAACCTGGCGACATCTCCGATGAAAATTCCGATTTTAAACAACGGCTAGATGCGGAAGATAGCATTAATGACGGTGATAACGTTGCCAGTGAAGCTCGAGAAGACGGTGCAGAATATCAGGTTACCCATGACAAGAGCGCAGGAAGCGGCGAGTTTCACGACGATGACGAAAACAAAGTCCGTAAGTTCCATGTGAACGGCGTAGATGTAAAAGTGCTGGCTAAACGCGTTCAGTATTACGACTCTGACGGCAAATTGGTGACAGAATCCTTTCAGGATTACACCCGTAAAACAATGCTCAAAGACAGCGAATACGCCTCACTGGATAGCTTCGTGCGCAAATGGCAGGATGCTCCACGTAAACAGGTCATTATCGAAGAGCTGGAGCAACTTGGGATCCTGTGGGATGTGTTAGCCGAAGAGGTAGGTAAAGATCTCGACCCGTTTGATTTGCTCTGCCATGTGGTGTACGGTCAGCCGCCGTTAACGCGTCAGGAACGCGCGGCTAACGTGCGTAAGCGTAATTATTTTATGAAATACGCCGAACCCGCGCAGCAGGTGCTCAATACTCTGCTGGATAAATACGCCGATGAAGGCGTGCAGGAAATCGAGGATGTCCAGGTACTCAAACTGAAGCCGTTCGATACGCTGGGTCGTCCGATAGAAATCATCAAAACCCGCTTTGGTGACAAAAAGGCGTATGAGAAAGCAGTCAACGAACTGGAGAACGAAATCTACCAGCTACCGTCGCGTACAGCCTGATAACGCATAAATATATTGCCACTGGCCGCGTCTGTGTCCGGTGGCATCCTTTTTTAAGTATGGAAAGAAAACATGTCGATTAGCTCAGTCATTAAATCCCTTCAGGACATTATGCGTAAAGACGCCGGTGTGGACGGCGATGCCCAGCGTCTGGGGCAGCTTTCCTGGCTGCTGTTCCTGAAGATTTTTGATACCCAGGAAGAAGAGCTGGAACTGGAGCAGGATGATTACCAGTTCCCGATCCCAAAACGTTACCTGTGGCGTAGCTGGGCGGCGAACAGCGAGGGTATCACCGGTGATGCACTGCTGGAGTTTGTGAACGACGACCTGTTCCCGACGCTGAAAAACCTCACCGTGCCGATCGATAAGAACCCGCGTGGCTTTGTGGTTAAACAGGCGTTCAGCGATGCCTACAACTATATGAAAAACGGTACGCTGCTGCGCCAGGTGATCAACAAGCTCAATGAAATCGACTTTAGCAGCAGCTCTGAGCGCCATCTGTTTGGCGATATCTACGAGCAGATCCTGCGCGACCTGCAAAGTGCCGGTAATGCGGGTGAGTTCTACACCCCGCGTGCGGTGACGCGTTTTATGGTTAACCGTCTTGACCCGAAACTCGGTGAGTCGATTATGGATCCGGCGTGCGGTACCGGTGGCTTTCTTGCCTGCGCATTCGATCATGTAAAAGAGCATTACGTTCACACCACCGAAGATCATAAAACCCTGCAAAAGCAGATCTATGGCGTAGAGAAAAAGCAGCTTCCGCACCTGCTGTGCACCACCAATATGCTGCTGCACGGCATTGAAGTACCGGTACAAATTCGCCACGACAACACGCTTAACAAGCCGCTTTCCTCGTGGGATGAGCAGCTAGACGTGATCGTCACTAACCCGCCGTTTGGCGGCACCGAAGAAGACGGTATTGAGAAAAATTTCCCGGCAGAGATGCAGACCCGTGAAACCGCTGACCTGTTCCTGCAGCTGATTATCGAAGTGCTGGCCAACAAAGGCCGCGCGGCGGTGGTATTGCCGGACGGTACGCTGTTTGGTGAAGGCGTAAAAACTAAAATCAAAAAGCTGCTCACCGAAGAGTGCAATCTGCACACCATCGTACGGTTACCGAATGGCGTGTTTAACCCCTACACCGGTATCAAAACCAATATTCTGTTCTTTACCAAAGGTCAGCCAACCAAAGAGGTGTGGTTCTACGAGCACCCGTACCCGAATGGTGTGAAGAACTACAGCAAAACCAAACCAATGAAGTTTGAAGAGTTTCAGACCGAAATCGACTGGTGGGGCAGTGAAGCTGACGGTTTTGCCAGCCGCGAAGAGAACAACCAGGCGTGGAAAGTCAGCATCGACGACATCATTGCCCGCAACTTTAACCTCGATATCAAAAACCCTTACCAGGGCGAAACCATCAGCCACGACCCGGACGAGCTGCTGGCGCAGTACCAGACGCAGCAGGCGGAAATCAGCGAGCTGCGTAACCAGCTGCGCGATATCCTCGGTGCGGCTCTGGCTGGTAAAGGGGCAAACTGATGGCTGTTGAAAAACTGATCACCCAATATATTGATACATGGACTTCTGCGCTGCAAACTCGCTCCACAGCGGGGCGGGGTCGTAATGGCAAAATCGATCTCTACGGCATTAAGAAACTGCGCGAGCTGATTCTGGAGCTGGCGGTGCGCGGCAAACTGGTGCCTCAGGATCCGAATGATGAGCCGGCATCTGAATTACTGAAGCGTATTGCCGCTGAGAAAGCGGATCTGGTGAAGCAGGGGAAGATTAAAAAGCAGAAGCCTTTGCCGGAAATTAGCGAGGATGAAAAGCCTTTTGAATTGCCGGTGGGGTGGGAGTGGGTAAGGCTCATCGATATTATGGCTGATATTCATTATGGATACACAGCTTCTGCGGATGAAACTAAAGAAGTAAAGTTACTGAGAATAACAGACATTCAAGATGATAAAGTTAATTGGGGAACGGTTCCCGGTTGCGACATCAGTGAAAGAATGGTTGAGCAATATAAGCTAAATAACAATGATATTGTTATTGCTCGTACAGGTGGGACTGTAGGAAAATCATATTTGGTTGAGAATATGAATGTTTCTTCAGTATTTGCATCCTATTTAATAAGATTGAAATATCTGAGTCCTATGCAGGCTGGGTTTACAAAAGTATTTTTAGGCAGTCAGCTATATTGGCAGCAACTTTACGATGGAACGTCCGGTACGGGGCAGCCAAATGTAAATGGTAATACTTTGAAGGCAATAATATTACCAATAGCACCAATTAATGAACAGCATAAAGTGGTCTCCAAAGTTGATGAACTTATGTCCCTTTGCGACCAACTGGAACAGCAATCTCTGTCCAGTCTGGATGCGCATCTGCAACTGGTAGAAACCCTGCTGGCAACGCTGATCGATAGCCAAAATGCCGAAGAGCTCGCCGAAAACTGGGTACGAATCAGCCAGTATTTCGACACGCTGTTTACCACCGAAGCGAGTATCGATGCGCTTAAGCAAACCATTCTGCAACTGGCGGTAATGGGTAAACTGGTGCCGCAGGATCCTAGCGACGAACCGGCATCTGAACTGCTTAAACGTATTGAGCAGGAGAAAGCGCGACTGGTGAAAGAAGGAAAAATTAAAAAGCAAAAACCGTTGCCGCCAATCAGTGAGGATGAAAAACCATTTGAGTTACCGGAGGGATGGGAGTGGGTACAGGTTCAAGATATCTGTAGCAAAATCACTGATGGTGAGCATTCAACCCCTCAAAGAAGTGAATCTGGCCACTATTTGCTCTCGGCAAGGAATGTTACAAATGATGGGATTTCCCTTCGGGATGTTGATTATGTTCCTACTGAAGTTTTTAATAAAATAAGAGGTCGCTGCGATCCTAGTATTGGGGATATATTGATATCCTGTTCAGGAAGTATAGGTCGAATAGCGATGGTCGATAAGAATGATGCATATTCAATGGTCAGAAGTGCCGCTATGATTCGGCCTGTTAACGGGCAATTAAATCTTCACTATCTGATGAGTTCACTTCAATCACCGTTTTTACAAACTCAAATGGTTAAAAGATCAAAGAAATCTGCGCAAGCTAATCTTTTCTTAGGCGCAATAAGTTGCTTGGTTCTTCCGCTTCCACCAGTCAAAGAGCAAAGTAAAATTGTCAATAAAGTTAATGAGTTGACAAAATTCTGTGAATCCCTTAAATCCCGTCTGCAATCCGTCCAGCAAACCCAGCTCCACCTGGCGGATGCGCTCACTGATGCTGCATTAAACTAAGCGCCTGTACTTCAGGCTATTTTATTCGCCATTTTGGCCCTGGGCAGTGCTCAGAATCCTCACGTACTGCGCGTAAGCTCCGGTTCTTCCGCGCTGTCCGGGTCCAAACTGGCTGCAACAATAACGCCTGCTGGCTCAGGTGCTAAGGAACAGACGATGCCGGTTCATCATGCTATCTGGCGGGTGGGAGATAGTCCTCAGCCGCTAACTATCAGCAAACTTGCCAGCGAGCAACTGCTGGAGAAGATGATTTTAAACGACCCCACTATCCTCTCCGATCAGTGGATGATCATCGGGCATCAGGAAAATACGCTCGATAAAGGGCGTATCGATCTGCTGGCGATTGCGCCGGATGCCTCGCTGATCCTGATTGAGCTTAAACGCGACCGTACGCCGCGTGACGTGGTGGCGCAGGCACTGGATTAGGCCTCCTGGGTGGATGATTTAACCGCCGATCGCCTGTCGCAGATCTATGAAAAATTCTCTGGTGGCGGAAATTTAGGGCAGGCATTTAAACAACGCTTTAATGCCGAACTGGAAGAAGAATCGCTCAATCAGTCGCATCAAATCATTATTGTGGCGGCGGAGCTGGATCCCTCCACCGAGCGCATCGTCGACTATCTCAGCAAGAAAGGTATTTCTATTAACGTCCTGTTTTTCAAGGTATTCCAGCACGGTGATGAGCAGTTTTTAAGCCGTGCCTGGCTTATCGATCCTGGCGAAACGCAAACCAATGCGGCACAGGCTACTGCCGCAAGCTCTAATGCGAAAGAGCCCTGGAACGGTGAGTTTTACGTTTCGTTCGGCGATCCACAAAGCCGCGTATGGGAAGAGGCTCGTCGCTACGGTTTTATTAGCGCAGGCGGTGGCAGCTGGTACAGCCAGACGCTAAAACAACTCCAGCCGGGCGACCGCGTCTGGGTCAACATTCCTAAAACAGGTTATGTGGGCGCAGGGCTGGTACAGAGTGCCGTTGAGCCTGCCAGTAGCTTCACCATCAACACTGAAGACGGTGAAAAGCGAGCGATGGAGGTGCTCAAGTACAGCGATCTCTATCACCGCAATGCAGATGACCCCGATAAGTCCGAGTATTTTGTCCCCGTGAAGTGGCTGGAAACCCGCAGTGAACAAGAGGCGGCGAGTGAGGTCGGCTTCTTTGGTAATCAGAACACGGTCTGCAGGCCAACGGCACCAAGATGGCGACATACTATCGATAAATTGAAGCGTTATTTTCCACACTGGAACACGGAACAGTCTGAATAAGAAGGGCAAGAACGATGTCAGTTAACGATAAGGTGTTGAAGCTCGCCTTCCTGGGAGAATGGGATACGCTGTTACCTGTTCTTCGGAATTATCCTCATCTGATAAACCTTCCCAGCGAACCGAAAGGTTATACACCGCTGCATCAGGCTGCATGGCATGGTGCTACTCTACCGGTTATTGGTGAGTTGTTATTCCTTGGGGCTGACCGAAGCATAACTACTCACTCCAGACGTCAGACGGCCTATGACATCGTGATTGAAAAGCATAAGCGGCCTGATCTTGAATATATTCTTTTCCCAAAAAAAGTGACGATCGCGCAAATCATAAGAAAGGTGGTGCTCACTGAGCCACAGATATTTGAGGTGTATGACGGAAATCTGATTTTGGTTGATAAACTGATAGCAGCCTTCGGTGTGGAACTACGCCCGGATAAATTAGAAGAGCTTGAGAACAGACTACATCACCTCTTTTTTGCGTTAACCGGGCAAACTATAAATGCTGAAAAAATGATTAAATTCGACGCAGCACAAGGCTTTTCATTTGACGTTAATCCTGCATTTTTCGGGCAAACATTTTTCCCGCTTATTTGCCGTACTGCACAAGCAGAACATAACCTTGTGGAGAGTGAGTGGGCCACGGTATCCGATCTATTTGAACCTTCACCCACTCAGTGGGGATTGCGCGGCGACCTCTTCTTGTGGCTGGAGATGCGACAATCCTTGTGCCAGGTGAGCCTGCCAAAAGATACTGATGAATTAGCCGATATTATTTCGGCGGCGTTTCAGGCATTAACCGGAAAATCATTGATTAGCCGTGTCGGTGACAACGATTTCTTTGTTGAGCGCTTTAGTCGTGGTGGAATGTCATCGGGATATGTTTCTTCGCTGTACTGGCTCAACGAGTTCATTCCACAACTGCAAGCCAGGTTGAACTGGTTGCAGACAGCCGGGTTATGACCCTATAACAAGCGTCTTCTCTCTCCCTTCAAATCGGTACCTCAGTCGCCACACTTTTTTCCCTGATGGGGGGCGAATAAAAATACCCCCCCGGCATCGGCCATTCAGTAAGCTCTATCTTTTGGTTTGGCGTTATCTATCTGCTTAACCGTCAGCATGCGGGCATAATCCTTGGGCATTTTATTAAGTGCCCACAATATGCCCGGAAAAAATTCGGTGTAGTCAGTTCATGCCGGGTAATAATGCCAGGTAACAAGCAATCATTGTTAATGCACGCTATGAGAGGTTTTTGGTTATGAGGAGTAACGCGAGGTAATGATAAAATGGTGTCCCCTGCAGGAATCGAACCTGCAACTAGCCCTTAGGAGGGGCTCGTTATATCCATTTAACTAAGGAGACAGCGGCGCGCAGTATAGCCTATTTAATGCCGCAGATTAACCACTTAACCGCCTGACTGCGCACTTTACCATCAATCCGGATGATTTTCTGCCAGTTTCTTCTGTTGACGCTTCGCTTCAGCCGCCGCTTTTGCTTTGGCTTTGTTGCTCATATCATTACGGATCTGTGCATGGCTGATCAGGGCAAAGATAAAGGTGCCGCCGATAATATTGCCCGCCAGGGTGGGAAGGGCAAACGGCCAGATAAACTGCTGCCACGGAAGATCGCCATTAAACACCAGATAGAAAATCTCTACCGAACCCACCACAATATGCGCAAGATCGCCCAGCGCTACCAGCCAGGTCATCAGTACAATCACCCAAATCTTCGCGGCGCCTGCGGATGGAAACATCCAGACCATGGTGGCAATAATCCAGCCAGAAACTACCGCATTAGCAAACATCTCGCCCGGGCTGTTCTCCATTACCTTTTGACTGATATTGACAAAAGCATCGCGCACCGCGTCGTCAAAAATCGGCATATGGTTGAATGCCAGCGCGGCCAGCGCCGTGCCGATCAGGTTGCCGCCTAGTACCAGCCCCCATAAACGCATCAGCAACAGGAAATTACCGCCGCTCGGTTTATGCATCACCGGCAGTACAGCCGTTACGGTGTTTTCAGTAAACAGCTGCTGGCGCGCCATAATCACAATGATAAACCCGAAGGTATAGCCGAGATTTTCCAGCAAAAAACCGCCGGGAACATCATGCAGATTGACCTGAAAAATCCCTTTGGCCATCAGCGATGCGCCCATCGACAATCCTGCTGCTATGGCGGAGAACAGCAGCGCCAGGGCATCGCGCTCCAGCTCTTTTTCTCCCTCCTGGCGGATCTGTTCGTGAACAGCGGCAGCGCGAGAGGGCAGGGCCTCTTCATCAACCTCAATCTCTTCACCCTGTTCACTCTCATCACTCTCAACCTGGTTTTCATTATCGTTTTGTGTGTTTTTCATCATTCCCCCGGAGGATATTGTTCCCTCTCTAAGCGTAGCGGGTATTATCCGCCGTGAAGAAATGTAACTCGCATTAATAAGAAGAGTAACAAAGCTTTAACCCGGATGAATTTTTGCCCAAAAACGCCCTTTAACCCGGTTTTTGTCGGGGGAAAACCGGGCCAGGCCTGTCCTGGTCAGCGTAGGCAGACACACAGTTTGTGGTACTATCCTCCATCAAATTTAACAATATGCGATTTTCCTCACATGCTGGCAGCCCAAAATCTGACATGTGTTCGCGATGAGCGGACGCTGTTTAGTGAACTCAGCTTTACCGTTAAGGCCGGCGAAATTGTGCAGGTAGAAGGGGAGAATGGTGCCGGGAAAACCTCTTTGCTGCGCATCCTGGCCGGACTGAGCCGCGCCGATCAGGGCGAAGTGCTCTGGCAGCAGCGCAGCATTCAGCAGCAGCGTGAAACTTATCATGCCAGCATGCTCTACCTGGGCCATCTGCCGGGTATCAAAGCGGTATTAACGCCTCTGGAAAACCTCAGCTTCTGGTATGCGCAGCGTGCGCCAGATGAACTCTGGCAGGCGCTGGAACAGGTCGATCTGATGGGCTATGAAGAGGTGGCAGTCGCTCAACTCTCCGCCGGTCAGCAGCGGCGTGTAGCGCTGGCTCGCCTCTGGCTCTCAGCCGCGCCGCTGTGGATCCTCGATGAACCGTTGACCGCCATCGATAAATCCGGAGTGGAAACGCTGATGGCGCGGCTGGTAGAGCATGCCGACCAGGGCGGGGCCGTTATCCTTACCACCCACCAGGAACTGCCCGCTTCAGTGCGTAATCTCAGCCGTATTCGCCTCACTTCTGCCGGAGAGGCCTGATGTTCTGGCGCGTGTTAAAACGAGAATTACGCATCGCCTTTCGCAGCGGCGCGGAGATCGTCAATCCGCTGTGGTTCTTTCTGATTGTGATTACGCTGTTTCCTTTAGGTATCGGCCCTGAGCCACAGCTGCTGGCACGTATTGCGCCCGGCATTGTCTGGGTGGCGGCGCTGCTCTCATCATTGCTGGCACTGGAACGGCTGTTCCGTGACGATTTTCTTGATGGTTCCCTTGAGCAGCTTTTGCTGCTGCCCGCGCCTCTGCCGCTGACGGTACTGGGTAAAGTCGTCGTTCACTGGATGGTCACCGGCCTGCCACTGCTGCTACTGTCACCGCTGGTGGCTCTGCTGCTGTCGCTGGATTTTGCCAGCTGGCGAGCGGTCGCGCTAACCCTGCTGCTGGGCACACCTACGCTAAGTTTGCTCGGAGCCATCGGTGTCGGGCTGACGGTAGGGCTGCGTCGGGGTGGTGTCCTGCTGAGTTTGCTGGTGCTGCCACTGGCGATGCCTGTGCTGATTTTTGCCAGCGCGGCGATAGATGCCGCAGGCCAGGGGCTGCCGATTGATGGATATCTGGCGATTCTTGGTGCTCTGCTGGCAGGAAGCGCCACGCTGGCACCTTTTGCTACGGCAGCCGCATTACGGGTCAGCGTACACTAACCGGCTGATAAGCAAGCCAGACAGGCCGGAGTCTGCTGTTTCACCGTTAACGAACTCCAGAACAATTTTTTATATTTGTGAGCAAATAATCATGTGGAAGTGGATACACCAACTGGGCAAGCCTGAACGCCTGTACCAGTTATGCGGGCGTTTTGTGCCGTGGTTTGCTATTTCAGGGATAGCAACGCTGCTGCTGGGCTGGGCCTGGGGCTTCGGTTTTGCCCCGCCAGCATCTGAGCAGGGCGACGGTTTCCGCATCATCTATATCCATGTACCGATGGCCATGTGGTCGATGGGTATCTATGCGGCAATGGCAATGTCTGCGTTTATCGGGCTGGTCTGGCAGTGGAAAACCGCCGATCTCGCCATGATGGCGATGGCCCCGGTTGGCGCGGTATTCACTTTTATTACCCTGGTCACCGGTTCTGCCTGGGGCCGGCCGATGTGGGGCACCTGGTGGACGTGGGATGCACGTCTGACCTCGGAACTGGTGCTGCTATTCCTTTATATGGGCGTTATCGCGCTCTATCACGCCTATGACGATCGCCGGATGGCCGGGCGCGCGGCGGGGATTGTCACCCTCGTTGGCGTAATTAATCTGCCGATTATTCATTATTCCGTTAAGTGGTGGAACACCCTGCATCAGGGCTCTTCCGGCGTGCTATTACAGGCAGTTGATCCCACAATGCGTACGCCGCTGTTATGGTCGGTGCTGGGAGTCTGGCTGCTGTTTATCACCCTGACGCTGATGCGCCTGCGGAACCTGCTGCTCTTTACCGAACGCCATCGTCCCTGGGTAGCTGAAGTCGCGGCAAAAGGAGGGCATCGCCCATGACTCCGGCATTCTCTTCCTGGCAGGAATTCTTTGCGATGGGCCGCTACGGCTTCTATGTCTGGCTGGCGGTAACCTGCACCCTGATCCCTTTGTGTGCGCTGCTGTTGCACACGTTATTACAGCGCCGTCGTCTGCTGGCTGAAATTCGCCAGCGCCAGGCGCGAGAGCTGCGTATTCGTGCAGCAAAAGTAAAAAAAACCGCCCAGGCGGCAGGAGAACTACCGTGAATCCCCGTCGTAAAAATCGCCTGATTCTGGTGCTGGTGGTGCTGGTCGGATTGGGCCTGGCAACGGCGCTGGTGATGTATGCCCTGCGCTCAAATATTGACCTGTTTTACACCCCCGGAGAAGTGATCAATGGCAAAGGTCAGCAGCATGTTAAGCCTGAGCCAGGCCAGCGCCTGCGCGTCGGCGGTATGGTGATGCCGGGTAGCGTCAAGCGCGACCCTGATACCCTGCAAGTGTCGTTCAAACTCTATGATGCGGTTGGCGTGATTAGCGTCAGCTATGAAGGCATCCTGCCGGATCTGTTCCGCGAGGGCCAGGGCGTGGTAGCCCAGGGAGTATTGCAGGATGGCAGCCATGTGATCGCCAAAGAGGTGCTGGCTAAACACGATGAAAAGTATACCCCGCCAGAAATTGAAGATGCGATGAAGCAAAACCACCGCTCTCCGGCCGCAACCGCAGCGGGAGGCCAGCCATGATGCCTGAAATCGGCAGTTTCCTGCTCTGTCTGGCACTGGCGCTCTCTCTGTTATTGAGTGTTTATCCGCTGTGGGGGGCTGCGCGCCAGGACAGCCGTCTGATGGCGCTGGCACGGCCGCTGACTTACGGGCTGTTTGCCTGTATTGCTGCGGCATTTCTGATTCTCGTCCATGCTTTTATTATTAATGACTTCAGCGTTGCCTATGTGGCGACCAACTCCAACACCCTGCTGCCGGTTTACTACCGCATTGCCGCCACCTGGGGGGCGCATGAAGGCTCACTGCTGCTGTGGGTGCTGTTACTTAGCGGCTGGACGCTTGCGGTAGCGCTGCTCAGTCGCGCCATGCCTGCGGATGCCATTGCCCGGGTACTGGCGGTAATGGGGATGATTAATCTTGGCTTCCTGCTGTTTATAACCCTGACTTCAAACCCGTTTGTGCGTACGCTGCCCGACTTTCCGATTGAAGGTAACGATCTCAACCCGATGTTGCAGGATATCGGGCTGATCTTCCATCCGCCGCTGCTCTATATGGGCTACGTCGGTTTCTCCGTGGCTTTCGCCTTTGCCATTGCCTCGCTGATGGCCGGACGGCTGGATACTGCCTGGGCGCGCTGGTCACGTCCGTGGACGACGGCTGCCTGGGTGTTTCTGACCATCGGCATTGTGCTCGGGTCGGCCTGGGCCTATTACGAACTGGGCTGGGGCGGCTGGTGGTTCTGGGATCCGGTAGAGAATGCCTCATTTATGCCGTGGCTGGCGGGTACCGCACTGATTCACTCGCTGGCGGTAACGGAAAAACGCGGTACTTTTAAGGCCTGGACAGTACTGCTGGCGATCGCTGCCTTCTCCCTCAGCCTGCTGGGCACTTTCCTGGTGCGCTCCGGTGTGCTGGTGTCGGTACACTCATTTGCTTCCGACCCGGCGCGCGGCATGTTTATCCTCGCCTTCCTGATTATTGTAATAGGCGGCTCGCTGCTGCTGTACGCCATTAAAGGCGGCAAGGTGCGCAGCCGGGTGCAAAATGAAGCCTGGTCGCGTGAATCTTTCCTGCTCGGCAACAACGTGCTGCTGATTGCCGCCATGCTGGTGGTACTGCTGGGTACCCTGCTGCCGCTGGTGCATAAGCAGCTGGGGCTTGGCACCATCTCCATTGGTGAGCCTTTCTTTAATACGCTGTTTACCTGGCTGATGGCACCGCTAGCACTGCTGATGGGGATTGGCCCGCTGGTGCGCTGGCGACGCGATGAACCGCAAAAACTTTGGAAGCGACTGGGGCTGGCGCTGGTGGTGACCCTGCTGCTGTCGATTACTCTGCCGTGGCTGATACAGGATCGCATTGAGGCGATGACGGTAGTGGGCCTGCTGATGGCGGTCTGGGTGATTATCCTCACCCTGATGGAGCTGCATGAACGTGCCACCCATCGCCACCGTTTCTTTAGCGGGCTGCGCCATCTGTCCCGCAGCCACTGGGGCATGGTGCTTGGCCATCTTGGCGTGGCGGTAACGGTGATCGGTATCGCCTTTAGTCAGAATTACAGCGTGGAGCGCGACGTGCGGATGAAAGAAGGGGATAGCGTGAAGGTTTACAGCTATCAGTTCACTCTGCGCGGCGTGCAGCCTTTGACAGGACCAAACTACTCCGGCAGCGTCGGTGTGATTGATGTCAGCCGTAACGGCAGCCATGAAGCCACTCTGTCAGCGGAAAAACGCTTCTACAGCGCGACGCGTAGCATGATGACCGAGGCGGCAATTGACGGCGGCTTCACGCGCGATCTCTACGCGGCATTGGGTGAAGAGCTGGCTGGCGACTCCTGGGCCGTGCGTCTCTATTACAAACCTTTTGTCCGCTGGATCTGGTTCGGCGGCGTATTTATGGCGCTCGGCGGGGTGCTGTGCCTGCTTGATCCGCGTTACCGTTCGCGCCGCAAAGCGCAAAAGGAGCTGGCATGAACAAAAAAATTCTCTATATCCCCCTGGTGCTGTTCCTGCTGCTGGCGGCGGCGCTGCTGTGGCAGTTAAGTCGCAATGCCAGCGGTGATGACCCGACGCGGCTGGAGTCGGCGCTGGTCGGTAAACCGGTGCCGGTATTTAAGCTTGAGTCGCTGGATCACCCGGGTAAAACCTTCGATCAGTCGGTGCTGAATGATGGCAAACCTATCCTGCTCAACGTCTGGGCTACCTGGTGTCCGACCTGTCGCGCGGAGCATCAGTATCTCAATACGCTGGCCGCTAAAGGTGTGCGCGTGGTGGGGCTGAACTACAAAGACGATCGTCAGAAGGCCATCGCCTGGCTTAACACCCTCGGCAATCCATATGCCCTGAGCCTGTATGATGGTGACGGAATGCTCGGGCTGGATCTGGGCGTCTATGGCGCACCGGAAACCTTTCTTATCGACGGGCACGGCATTATCCGCTATCGCCACGCCGGAGATATGAATGAGCGCGTCTGGAATGAGGAAGTGAAACCTCTCTGGGAGCAATACAGCAAGGAGGCGGGACGATGAAAGCCTGTCTGATACTGCTGGCGCTGGTGCTGTTCAGCACAGGCGTACGGGCGGACAATATTGATACTTACTCTTTTGCAACGGTGGAGCAGGAGCAGCAGTATCGCCAGCTCACCGCATCTTTGCGCTGTCCGAAATGCCAGAACAACAGTATCGCCGATTCGAATGCGATGATCGCCGGTGATATGCGGCTGAAAGTCTACCAGCTGTTACAGGCAGGGCAGACGCCGGAGCAGGTCAAAGCCTGGATGGTGGCGCGCTACGGCAACTTTGTCTCCTACCAGCCGCCGGTAACGCCATCGACGCTGATTCTCTGGGCTGGCCCGGCGCTGTTTGTCATTATGGGAGCACTGGTGATTATCCTGCGCAGCCGTAAGCGCGCCGTGCACGTTAAGCTGGATGAAGAGCAACAGCAGCGGCTCGATGCGTTGTTAAAACAAGATGAGAAGCAGCCATGATCGCACTTTTGGTAACAATCCTGCTGCTGCTGTTGGCTGCATGTGCGCTGTTTTTACTGGCGGGGCGTCGGGGCGATGGCGACAGCACTGCCGATCGCGACCAGCTTAATCAGGCCTTTTATCATCAGCGTATGCGTGAGCTGGAGGAGGATGAAGGTCAGGGCGTGGTGGCAGAGCGTACTGAGATGGTGCGTGAGCTACAGGAGACGCTGCTGCTGGATATTCCAGAGGCACCGTCACCGGTTACGCGGCAGGTCAGTCGCTGGGTGCTACTGCCCGGCGTAGTGATTTTGCTGTTGGTAAGCCTTGGTCTCTATTCACAAACAGGCGGGCTGCAACAGGTTCTGGGCTGGCAGCAGGTGAAAAATGAGTTACCGGCATTGCGCGCCCAGGTGATGGATCCGCAGGCACGTCCGCTCAGTATGGAGCAGCTGGCGCGTCTGGCACTGGGGATCCGCAGTGAGCTGCAAACTGCGCCGGATAACCTTGAAAACTGGAAAATGCTTGGCCGTCTCGGCATGGTGCTCAACAATCCCGACATGGCCAGCCAGGCATTTCGCCATGCGTTGCAGCTGGCACCCGGTGATTTTGATGCACGCCTGAGCTATGCAGAAGTGCAGAGCCGTTCGAATGACCCGCAGGATAATCGCGAGGCATTGATGATGCTGGAAGCAATGGCCGCCCGGAACCCGGAGAATATACAGGTACTGGGGCTGCTGGCTTTTAACGCGTATAATCAGCAAAATTACGCGCAGGCCACTGCCACTTGGCAAAAGATGCTATCGCTATTACCGGCGAGCGACCCGCGGGTTGTGATGATCCAGCGCAGTATTCAGCAGGCTGACAGCGCTTCCGGCAAAGAAAAGAGCCATCTTGCGTTAACGGTAAGTCTGTCGCCTGAGGTAGAAAAAATGTTACCTGTGAACGGAGTGTTGTATATTTCTGTCACTGACGGTATTTCTCAGGTTCCCGTAGCCGTGAAAAAGATACCGTTGAGTCATTTTCCTTTATCGCTCACGCTTGATGACAGCAATGCCATGATGCCGGATCGATTGTTATCCTCTCAGCATCAGGTACAGGTTCGCGTGAGAATATCGCGCGACGGTAGCGTGACTCGTTCACCCGGCGACTGGTACGGGATGAGTGAGATAACGCCATTTGCCGGTCAGCAGCAGCTAGCCGTGGAAATTAACCGGCAGTAAGGGGCGATAATTTATAAACAGTACAGGGAGAAAACTATGAACTATCGCCTGACGGGCTTAGTGCTGGCAAGCGTACTGATGGTGGGATGCGCAAGCTCTGAGACGGCGAATGAGCCGCAGGGTCATGCCGATCCTCTGGAAGGCTTCAACCGTTCGATGTTCAACTTTAACTACAATGTGCTGGATCCGTATGTCCTGCGTCCTGTTGCGGTGGCCTGGCGTGATTATGTGCCGCAGCCCGCGCGTAACGGAGTGGGCAACTTCCTCGGTAACCTGAACGAACCGGCCTCAATGGTGAACTACTTTATTGAAGGTAATCCCTATAAGGCGATGGTGCATTTTAACCGTTTCTTCCTGAATACCCTGCTGGGGATGGGCGGCCTGATTGACGTGGCGTCAATGGCGAACCCGAAACTGGCAAAAGAAGAGAACCGCGCCTTCGGCAGTACCCTGGGCCATTACGGTGTGGGTTACGGTACCTATGTGGAAGTGCCGGGCTACGGCGGTTTTACCCCGCGTGAAGATATTGGCGGGCTGGTGGATGATGTCTATCCGCCGCTGCTCTGGCTGACCTGGTGGATGTCTGCGGGTAAATGGGTGCTTGAAGGGATTGAAACCCGTGCGCAGCTGCTGGATTCGGACTCCATCCTGAAGGATTCCAACGATCCTTATGCATTTGTACGCGCGGCTTATTTCCAGCATCATGATTTCCTTGCCAGTGACGGAAAATTAACTCCGCAGGAAAATCCAAACGCTGACGCGATTAAAAATGATTTGGGTGATATTGATTCTCAGTAATTGATACAGCCAGAGGCGCTGAGTAGAGAGGATAATACCGCTCTCTTTTGGAAATAAAAAAACCCCACGATGTGGGGTTTTTTATATCTGAAATAAGCGTGGCGATCAGAACTTATAGTTAAAGCTGGCACCGTAAAGCCAGGCTTTACCGCTGGAAGTAAAGGTATAAGGCGTTGCCTGCCCATTTTGCGCGGTGGCAATCGGATCGGTTCCCTCTTTAACGGTTACTTTCTGGCCGTGCATATATGAGATACCGACATCGACTGACGCATCTTTATTAAAGGCGTAAGAGGTACCGGCACTCAGCCACAGGCGATCCTGATCCGGGATAGAGATAGAGCGTTTATCCGATGGAACCGGGCTGTCATCGAAAGCGATACCGGTACGGAATGTCCAGTTTTCATCGTAGAAGTAGCTGGTTCCCAGTGCGATGCGGTAAGCGTCATGGAAGCTTTCATCTTTGTAGAACAGCTCCTGGCCGTTACTTCCGGTGGCTTTCAGCTCCTGGAACTGGCTCCAGCTGGTATAGGCCATGCTGTAGTGAACCGCCCACTGAGGTGCCACTTTATGGTAGCCGGAAATTTCCCACATCTCAGGCAGATTCAGTGTTAATGCGCCTGAAACAGTATTGCCGCCGGTACCGGAAGGCAGGCCAAACTGACCGCCGATTGGGTTATACGCTACGGGAATATCGCTGCTGTAATCCCCGTCGAAGTCGATTTTAACTTCTGAACGGTAGCTCAGGCCGAAGCGGTTATTCTCATCCACTTCATACAGAACCCCCGCATTCCAGCCGTATCCCCACTCATCGCCTTTCAGATGTGCGATTTGGGTATCTGCCGGAGCAGCAGGCAGGCCCGCTGCGGGTAAGAATCCGCCCAGCTCACCGATATTTCGTTCGATTTTCGCCCGGGCATAAACCGCATCAAAGCCTACGCCTACGCTGAAGTTCTGGTTAATACGATAGGCGGTGCTCAGATTAAGATTCATCGTCATCAGATCGGTTTTACCCCCGAACGGGCCGCCGGCATAACCGTCGTTGAACTCCGTCGCCAGACCGTAGTTACTGGTAGCGGAAGCCCCAATCCACCACTGATCGTTAAGCGGCTGGACGTAATGAATATTTGGCACCCACTGAGTTGGGGCAATATTATCGGCATTCAGACTATTACCTGCGCCTGACTGCCCTTGAATATTTACATCGGGGTCGATAAATACCGCACCGATGGAGAACATAGGTCGATCCATTAATGCCATGGTAGCCGGATTACGGCTGGCCGATGCGGCGGTATCACCCATCGCACCTTCGCCTGAATAAGCGCGCCCGAGGCCAATACTGGAAAATTCATTCAGTTGAAAGCCAGCCGATAAAGCATTCGAAGAAACAAGCGCCACTGCTGCTGCGAGTGCAGACTTAGCGAACAGGTTTTTATGGTTCATGACCACAACCTCATTATCTGATTTTTATTAAACTCTGTTACTCAACGTAACAAGGGATCGCGGATTCTAGGGACTGACAGACAACGAACAAATCAGACCAGTGGGCCAAGTATAGGTCTGACCTGTACACATGTTGCAATAATGTTTTCCACTTATTTCAAAAATGATGCTGGAAAAGCGATCTGGATAACAAAAAACTTACACTTGGATTAACTGCGCCTCAGTGTGACTTGTTTCGGATCAAATAATAGTGTGATTTTCATCACTTAATGCGTTCATTTTCCCCGATAGCTGGAGCTGAATGAGGGGCGGGCGTAGACTAATATCCATCTAACTTACTTTTGCCGCCCGCACCGTGACGGCAAGCCGGAGGATCTATGACCGACGCTATTAACCGCTGTAATGCCAGTGAAACTGCCGCGTGCTGCTGTCTCGATGTTGGAACAGTGCTGGATAATACTGACTGCACCGCCACCTACAGCCATAAATTTGAGCGACGCGACCAGGCCGAAGCTATGCTGCAAGAGCTGAGTGATAAAGCCCGTGCCGTTGAGTCAGAACCCTGCCTGATCGAGAGCCGCTTCAGCGAATTGCCGGACGGTGTGCAGCTGGACGTTAACTTCACCTTTAGCTGCCAGGCAGAAACGATGATTTTCCAGCTGGGCCTGCGCTAATCTCCCGGTGGAGGGCATCCGCCCTCCGCCAGAATCGTGTCTGTTATCTCATTTCTTCCCTTCTGTCATAGCGCCCGTCATTATTCTGGTTAACACTGATCAGGTCAGACCTCTTGGCAATGATGCCGTTTATCTAAGCTATGCTCCCGTTTATGTGCTTGCAGCCAACGCGTCTGCAACACCTCGTCACGGTGAATAACAAGGTGAGAATAATGAGTAAAGCCATACCCTTGCTGACACGTCAGGGTGACCGTATCGCCATTACCCATGGGCTGCGCACTCCTTTTGCCCGTCAGGCCACCGCTTTTCACGGCATTCCTGCACTGGAGCTGGGGCGTATGCTGGTCAGTGAACTGCTGGCGCGCAGCGAAATCCCTGTTGATGCCATCGGGCAGCTGGTTTTTGGTCAGGTGGTGCAGATGCCGGAAGCGCCCAACATTGCCCGCGAAATTGTGCTGGCAAGCGGCCTGAGCGTCCATACCGATGCCTACAGCGTCAGCCGCGCCTGCGCAACCAGTTTTCAGGCGGTGGCAAATGTGAGCGAAAGCCTGCTGGCGGGCACCATCCAGGCAGGTATAGCCGGAGGTGCAGACTCCTCATCCGTGCTGCCGATTGGCGTCAGCAAAACGCTGGCACGGGCGCTACTGGATCTCAGTAAAGCGCGTACTTTAGGACAAAAACTGAAAATTTTCAGCCAGCTGCGCCCCCGCGACCTGCTGCCGGTGCCGCCTGCGGTGGCAGAATACTCAACCGGTCTGCGAATGGGCGATACCGCCGAACAGATGGCTAAAGATCATGGTATTACCCGCGAGCAGCAGGATGCGCTGGCACACCGTTCTCATCTGCATGCAGCCCGCGCATGGCAGCAGGGCCTGCTAAATGACGAAGTGATGACCGCCTACACGCCGCCGTGGAAGCAGCCTTTTCAGCAGGATAATAACGTGCGCAGCGCCTCCAGCCCGGAAGACTATGCCCGCCTGCGTCCGGCGTTTGACCGCAAGCACGGCTCGGTAACGGCGGCAAACAGTACGCCCTTAACCGACGGTGCCGCCGCAGTTATCCTGATGACCGAATCCCGTGCCAGAGAGTTGGGCCTCGTGCCGCTGGGTTATCTGCGCAGCTACGCATTTACCGCCATTGATGTGCGCCGCGATATGCTGCTGGGGCCTTCTTATGCCTCGCCGCTGGCGCTGGATCGCGCGGGAATTACCCTCGCTGATCTCACCCTGATTGATATGCATGAAGCTTTTGCAGCCCAGACCCTGGCGAATTTAAAGATGTTTGCCGATGAGCGCTTTGCCCGCGAGGTGCTGAATCGTCCCCATGCGCTGGGTGAGGTCAATCAGGAGCAGTTTAATGTGCTGGGCGGTTCTATCGCCTACGGTCACCCGTTTGCGGCGACCGGGGCACGCATGATCACCCAGACGCTGAATGAACTGCGTCGGCGCGGTGGGGGCCTTGGGCTGGTAACCGCCTGTGCTGCCGGTGGTTTGGGTGCCGCAATGGTTCTGGAGGCTGAATAATGGATCAGACAAGTGCGTTTACGCTCACTATGCGACTGGATAACGTCGCGGTGATCACCATCGATGTGCCGGGTGAGAAGATGAACACCTTAAAAGAGGCTTTCGCCGGGCAAATCCGCGAGGTTCTCCGGCAGGCGCGGGCCAATCCGCAGCTGGCCGGGCTGGTGCTGATCTCGGGCAAGGCGGACTCGTTTGTTGCCGGAGCGGATATCAGCATGATTGCCGCCTGCGAAACAGCACAGCAGGCCAGCGCGCTGGCGCATTCCGGGCAGGCCATTATGGCTGAGATCGCCGCACTGCCGGTGCCGGTCGTAGCGGCGATCCACGGGGCCTGCCTCGGCGGCGGGCTGGAACTGGCGCTGGCCTGCCATCATCGCGTCTGCACCCTTGACGATAAAACCCGGCTTGGCCTGCCCGAAGTTCAGCTTGGGCTGCTGCCCGGCTCAGGGGGAACACAGCGCCTGCCTCGGCTGATCGGCGCATCGACGGCGCTGGATATGATCCTGACAGGAAAAACACTGCGTGCGCGTGCCGCCCTGAAATGCGGGCTGGTGGATGATGCGGTGGCACACAGTATTTTACTGGAGACGGCGGTCAGGCTGGCGCTGAAACCGCGTAGCGCCAGCAAACCGTTGCCCATGCGTGAACGGCTGTTAACCGGCCCGGCGGGCAGGGCGATACTGTTTGCGCTGGCAAAACGTCAGACGCAGGCCAAAACCCACGGTAACTACCCGGCGGCGGATAAAATTCTCAGCGTGGTACGCTGCGGACTGGAGCAGGGCACCGGCAGCGGCTATGCCGCAGAGTCGCAGGCGTTTGGCGAACTGGCAATGACGCCGCAGTCTGCCGCGCTGCGCAGCCTGTTTTTCGCCACCAACGCGTTAAAAAAAGAGTCGGGGGCTGATGCTGAACCACGGAAGCTTACCCGGATCGGTGTACTGGGCGGCGGCCTGATGGGGGGAGGCATTGCCTGTATTACCGCCACCCGTGCCGGGCTGCCGGTGCGCATTAAAGATGTCTCTCCGGACGGTATCAATCGTGCGCTGAAAACCAGCTGGCAGGTACTGAGTCAGCAGGTAAAACGCCGCCGCCTGAGCAGCGCCGAGCGCCAGCAGCAGATGGCGTTAATCAGCGGAGGCACCGACTACCAGGGCTTCCGTCAGCGTGACATGGTGATTGAAGCAGTATTTGAAGATCTGGCTCTGAAACAAAAAATGGTTGCCGAGATTGAGGCATACTGTTCACCTGATACTCTGTTCGCCTCCAATACGTCCTCGCTGCCGATTGCGGATATTGCCTCCGGCGCACAGCGGCCGGAAAATGTGATTGGCCTGCACTACTTTAGTCCGCCGGAAAAAATGCCGCTGGTGGAGGTGATCCCCCACGCGGGTACTGCTCCCGCAACGGTGGCTACGGCGGTATCGCTGGCGAGACAACAGGGTAAAACACCAATTGTGGTGGCAGACAAGGCCGGGTTCTATGTGAACCGAATTCTGGCACCCTATATTATTGAGGCGCTGCACTGCCTGCTGGAAGGGGAGCCGATTGAGTCTGTCGATCGGGCGCTGGTGGAGTTTGGCTTCCCGGTGGGGCCGCTACAGCTGCTGGATGAAGTGGGTATCGATGTCGGCACTCATATTATGCCGATTTTACAGCAGGCCTGGGGGGAGCGTTTCGCGCTGCCCGCCGCACTGAATGCCGTGTTGAACGACGATCGCAAAGGGCGGAAAAATGGCCGTGGCTTCTATCTTTATCCGCAGAAAGGGCGCAGGAAGCAGGCTGATAGCGCGATCTATCGCTTACTAAATATCAGTGCAAAACACCATCTCAGCGCACAGAATATCGCTCAACGCTGTGTGATGATGTTGCTGAATGAGGCTGCACGTACCCTTGATGAGAAGGTGATCTCCTGTGCCCGTGATGGTGATATTGGCGCTGTATTTGGTATAGGTTTCCCGCCATTTCTCGGTGGCCCTTTCCGCTATATGGATCAACTGGGCATTGTGGAAGTGGTAAACAGTTTAGAGTTATTAATGCAGCGTCACGGGGCACGTTTTACCCCCTGTGACCGTTTAAGAAAAATGGCAGACGCGCAGGAAACCTTCTATAAACCGGAAGTTAAGCTGAATAGTCTTACTGATTCAGCGGGTTAGTCTGGCGGGGTGGTGAATGCTTTTTGCGGGTTAATCTGCAAGGCGCTCACTAAGTAAACAATCGGTTGACTATACTCAAGGCATTGGGGTACAACACACCGTTCATTCTCTGGATGAAGAGTCGGACGGCGTTGTCCCCGGCGTTTTTGTTTAACAACAGCGGTGCTATATGCAAGTTTTCATTATGCGTCACGGCGATGCAGCGTTAGATGCAGCAAGTGATTCTGTCAGACCTTTGACCCACTGCGGCTGTGATGAGACTCGCCAGATGGCGACCTGGCTTAATGGCCAGTCAGTAGATATCGAGCGGGTACTTGTCAGCCCTTATCTGCGTGCGCAGCAAACACTGACCACGGTTCGTGAAGTGCTGCCTTTGCCAGACGGTGAAGATGTGTTACCAGAACTGACACCGGGTGGCGATCCTGGCCTGGTTGCCTGCTACTTGCAGGTGCTGGCTAACGAAGGGGTAAAATCGGTGCTGGTGATCTCTCACCTGCCGCTGGTGGGCTACCTGGTGGCTGAGTTATGTCCGCAGGAAGCGCCACCGATGTTTTCCACTTCGGCGATTGCCAGCGTTGACTTCAATGCGGAGAAGACAGCCGGCAAGCTGGAATGGCAGGTTTCCCCTGCCAAATTAGCCAAAGCGATGTAATTGTCACGGCGGGCGGCCTGCGCCCGCAATGTGCGCCTCTGCTGCGGGCATACTGAAACAGCGTCTGCCCGCCATGCAAAACCCCGTTCGGCTGCTTACAGCAGCTCCGGCGGTAACCACTCTTCAATTTCAATTAACACCAGCAGCGCGGCGTCACCGCCAAACAGCTTCGGTGCCTGATGAAACGCCATCACCATGGGATGCTGCGCCAGCCATAGCGGAGTCTGCTGCTTAAGCACATGTTTGCCGTGCCCGTGCATCACGCTGGCGCAGAAAATATGTTCGCGGCGACAGGCGGCAATCAGTGCCCCCAGCTCCTCTTTAGCCTGTTTTTGGGTTAAGCCGTGCAGATCGAGGAAAATCTCCGGACTGTAATCACCGCGTCGCAGCTTTTTAAGTTCGTAATTATCCACATCCGCACGGACGTACCGCACCGCCCCCTCGCTGGCCAGCAGCGGTTGGAACTCATCGGAAAAATAGTGACTGTTGTCCATCTGTTCGGACAACAGGCGTTTCTGCGGCACTTCCGTTATCTTTTTACGCGGTGGCTTATGGACAATGGTGTCCTGGGTCAGCTTACGTGTGCCGCTCATCAACCCACGAAACAACGCCAGATCTTCCGCATTCAGCTTGTCTTTTTTACTCATTTCAGGGTATCGCTATCAATTCGTTGTATTCAGTTAACGGTCATTTCATCCGCTTTATGCCGTCAGTCTACCTTTTCCTTGTCAGCTGCTGAAACAAATCTCAGCTTTTTCATCCCCTCGCGCTGAATTATCTCAAGCTTCGTGGCAAACTAGCGCCCGGGTTTAACAGAACGGCCTGCGGAGGGCACTTTGGACAAAATTTTCGTCGAAGAAGCAGTGAATGAGCTGCACACTATTCAGGATATGTTGCGCTGGTCGGTCAGCCGCTTTTCTGCTGCTGATATCTGGTACGGCCACGGCACCGACAATCCCTGGGACGAAGCCGTTCAGCTGGTGCTTCCTACGCTCTACCTGCCGCTGGATATCCCGGAAGATATGCGCACCGCGCGTCTTACCTCCAGCGAGCGTCACCGCATCGTTGAGCGCGTGATCCGCCGGATTAACGAGCGTATTCCGGTGGCCTATCTCACCAATAAAGCCTGGTTCTGCGGGCATGAATTTTATGTTGATGAACGCGTACTGGTGCCGCGCTCGCCGATTGGTGAGCTGATCAACAACCATTTTGACGGCATCATCAGCCATGAACCTCAGCATATTCTGGATATGTGTACCGGCAGCGGCTGTATCGCTATCGCCTGCGCCTACGCATTCCCGGATGCAGAAGTCGACGCGGTAGATATCTCCACCGACGCGCTGGCAGTGACCGAGCAGAATATTTCCGCACACGGGCTGGATCACCATGTAACGCCAATCCGCGCTGACCTGTTCCGCGAGCTGCCAAAAACACAGTACGACCTGATTGTCACCAACCCGCCGTATGTTGATGCTGATGATATGGACGACCTGCCCAACGAATACCGGCATGAGCCGGAGCTGGGTCTGGCGGCCGGCAATGACGGCCTGAAGCTGGCCCGCCGCATTCTGGCCTGCGCGCCGGACTACCTCAGCGAGCAGGGCGTGCTGATTTGCGAAGTGGGCAACAGCATGGTGCATATGATCGAACAGTATCCGGATGTGCCTTTCACCTGGCTGGAGTTTGATAACGGCGGCGATGGCGTATTTATGCTGACAAAACAGCAGATTATCGACGCACAACATCATTTTAAAATCTATAAAGACTGATTCACCACTTTAGCGAGGAGCCAGCATGGCGGGTAACACCATTGGACAAGTATTTCGGGTCACGACGTTCGGCGAATCGCACGGTATCGCCCTTGGCTGTATCGTTGATGGTGTGCCACCGGGCATCCCGCTGACCGAAGCTGATTTGCAGCACGATCTCGATCGCCGCCGCCCCGGCACTTCACGCTATACCACCCAGCGCCGCGAGCCGGATCAGGTGAAAATTCTCTCCGGCGTGTTTGAAGGTAAAACCACCGGCACCAGCATCGGTTTGCTGATTGAAAATACCGATCAGCGTTCGCAGGATTACGGCGCGATCAAAGATCTCTATCGTCCCGGCCATGCTGATTACACTTACGATCAGAAATACGGCTTCCGCGACTATCGTGGCGGTGGACGCTCGTCGGCGCGTGAAACGGCGATGCGCGTGGCGGCGGGTGCCATTGCGAAAAAATACCTTGAGATGAAACACGGTATTCTGGTGCGCGGTTATCTGGCGCAGATTGGCGATGTGGCCTGCGAGCTGAAAGATTGGGATCAGGTTGAGCAGAATCCGTTCTTCTGCCCGGATCCCGATAAAATTGAAGCGCTGGACGAACTGATGCGTGCCCTGAAAAAAGAGGGCGACTCCATTGGTGCCAAAGTGACGGTGATGGCGGAAAACGTTCCTGCTGGCCTCGGCGAACCGGTTTTTGATCGCCTTGACGCTGACCTTGCACATGCGCTGATGAGTATCAATGCGGTAAAAGGCATTGAGATTGGCGACGGCTTTGCCGTGGTCAGCCAGCGCGGTAGCGAACATCGTGATGAAATCCGTGCCAGCGGCTTCCAGAGCAACCACGCCGGTGGCATTCTGGGCGGTATCAGCAGCGGTCAGAGCATTATTGCCAATATTGCAATGAAGCCGACCTCCAGCATAACTGTCCCGGGTAAGACCCTGACCCGCAGCGGTGAAGAAGTGGAGATGATCACCAAAGGTCGCCACGATCCGTGCGTCGGCATTCGTGCGGTGCCGATCGCAGAAGCGATGATGGCGATTGTGCTGATGGATCACCTGCTGCGCCATCGCGCGCAGAATGCAGATGTTGCAACCACTTATCCACGCTGGTAACTGATGAAAAAGAGGCTGATGGCGCTGTGCGCGCTGCTGATATCCACTGCGACGGCGCAGGGCGCCACGCCGTGGCAGACCATTCAACATCCGATCGGCGGTGCGCCGCAGTCGATAGGCGCTTTTGCTAACGGATGTATCGTTGGTGCACAGCCGCTGCCGCTCGATGCGGACGGATATCAGGTAATGCGTACCGATCAGCGTCGCTATTTTGGTCATCCGGATCTGATTGCCTTTATCACTCGTCTCAGCACCCAGACCCGTCAGCTCGGGCTGGGTGAAGTGCTGGTGGGGGATATGGGGATGGCGGCAGGGGGGCGCTTCAGCAGCGGCCACGCCAGCCATCAATCCGGGCTGGATGTGGATATCTGGTTACAGCTGCCGAAACAGCGCTGGACTCAGCAGATGTTGCTGAAGCCGCAGCCGCTCGATCTGGTGGCCCCCGACGGTAAAAATGTGGTGGCCCGACACTGGCAGCCGGAAATCGACAGTCTGATCAAACTGGCGGCGAAAGATAACGATGTCACACGTATTTTCGTTAATCCGGCGATTAAAAAGCAGCTCTGTGCTGACGCCGGGAACGATCGTGACTGGTTGCGTAAGGTACGGCCATGGTTCCAGCATCGCGCGCATATGCACGTGCGCCTGCGCTGCCCGGCTGGCAGTCTGCAATGTGAAGATCAGCCGCTGCCACCGCCGGGTGATGGCTGTGGTGCTGAACTGCAAAGCTGGTTTGTGCCAGCGAAACCGGGCACTAAGCCGCCGGTGAAACGCGAACCACCACCGCTGCCACCGGCCTGTCAGGCGCTGCTGGATAACCATCAACTGTAAGGCGTTCAGAATAAATGGAATGGATTAGCGTTGCGCCATGGCTGCTTGGCGTGCTGTTTCTGGTGGCCTTGCTGGCAGGTTTTATTGATGCAATTGCAGGCGGCGGCGGTTTGTTAACCGTACCTGCGCTGCTGGCGGCGGGGCTATCCCCGGCGCAGGCGCTGGCGACCAATAAACTGCAATCAGTGGGCGGATCGTTTTCTGCCAGTCTCTATTTTATTCGCCGTAAAGCGGTGGATTTACGCGAACAGAAGTTAAATATCGCGCTGACCTTTTTAGGTTCGGTAAGCGGTGCTCTGCTGGTTCAGCATGTGCAGGGCGATATTCTGCGTCAGCTGTTACCGCTGCTGGTGATTACCATCGGCCTCTATTTTTTGCTGATGCCGAAGATTGGCGAAGAAGATCGCCAGCGTCGCCTGCACGGCCTGCCGTTTGCGCTGGTAGCAGGGGGATGCGTAGGCTTCTATGACGGCTTCTTTGGCCCTGGCGCGGGTTCATTCTATGCGCTGGCTTTCGTCACCCTGTGCGGCTATAACCTGGCGAAATCTACTGCACACGCCAAAGTGCTTAACTTCACCTCTAACCTTGGTGGCCTGCTGCTGTTTATGCTGGGGGGGAAAGTAGTGTGGCTGCCGGGGCTGGTGATGCTGGCCGGGCAGGTATGCGGTGCGCGTCTTGGTGCCCGTATGGTGCTGACCAAAGGGCAGAGCCTGATCCGCCCGATGATCGTGATTGTTTCTGCGGTGATGAGCGCCAAACTGCTGTATGACAGTCATGGCGCTGAGATCCTCGGCTGGCTTCATGTGTAATAGCCTGCCAGCAGGCGTTGTTATATGCGGCAGGTATTGAGATCTCGCAGGCTCTCAATAGGGACCGGCATACCAATGAAATAGCCTTGCAGGCTGTCGCACTGTAACAGCGTGAGTTGCTCCAGCTGTATTTGCGTCTCAACACCCTCTGCGGTGACATTCAGCGCATAGGCTTTACCAAGGCCAATCATATTTTCCACGATCTGACGGGCGCTGACAGAGTCATCAATGGGGAAAATAAAAGATTTATCCAGCTTGATACCGTCAAACGGGAAGGTTCGCAGATAGCTCAGGGAGGCGAACCCGGTGCCAAAATCATCAATAAGGAATTTCACGCCGAGAGCTTTAAGCTGCAGCATGGTTTTCTGCGTTTTGACCGGATCCTGCAACGTTACATTTTCCGTCACCTCTATTTCCAGCCGCGAACTTTTCAGCCCGGTTTTTTCCAGAACATCCTTAATTCTGTTGTACAGGCCGTTGTCCTGGAACTCACCCGCAGAGAGATTAACCGAGACCGCTAAACCCGGCAGATAGCGTTGCGTTTCGCTACAGGCGGTGTATAAAACCCAGTCGCTAAGTGCGTTGATCAGCCCGGTCTCTTCTGCCAGAGGGATAAACTGATCGGGCATCAGCAGCCCGTGCTGAGGGTGCTGCCACCTGACCAGCGCTTCCACCGCCGTGATACAGGCACATCGCGTGTCGTAACGCGGCTGGTAAACCATGCGCAGCTGGCCGGTACGGATCCCCTCGCGCAGCTCCTGCTCCATTTCCCGACGCTGGACAATTTTCTCGTCCATATCCCGCTGAAAGAATGCCCACTGGTTGCGCCCTTCATTTTTGGCTTTATACAGAGCGATATCGGAATAGCGCAGCAGATCGCTGGCGGTACGGGCATCCTGAGGGGAGAGGGCAATACCGAGGCTGGCGCCGACATAGATTTCACATCCTTCAATCAGGAAGGGCTGATTAATCTCGCGGATAACTTCGCGGCACAACGCTTCGATATCTTCCTGGTTCTTTACATCAGGCAGAATAATAATAAATTCGTCGCCGCCGTGGCGGGTCGCCAGACCAGAGTCTTTCAGACAGGCGCGCAGCCGGGTTGAAACCTCATGCAGCACCGCATCGCCCACGCTATGCCCGTAGGTGTCGTTGACCGGCTTAAATTTATCCAGATCAATCATGATAATCGCCAGCTGATGCTCACCGGTAGATTCAGAATTCAATTTTCCCTCAAGGAACTCTTTCATCTGTACGCGATTCGGCAGACCGGTAACCTCATCAAAGTGCGACAAATAGCGAACCCGCTCCAGCGCTTCCACTTCCTGCGTGACATCGGTTGCCGTTCCGCGAAAACCGGTTTTCCCGCCGGGAAGAAAGACGCGTTTAACAATCATATTGCAGAAGCGCGGGTGCTGCTGTGCCGAGAGATAGCGGCTGTTCGGCAGCGTGATACGGCCACCGGACTGGCAAAGGTAGGCAAGCTGCGATGATACATCGCTGTCGTTGAGTAAGAATTCGGTGACCGGACGACCAATCCAGTCTGAAATATGATAGCCAGTAATGGCCGGAAAACGTTCCGATATCCAGGTAAACCTCAAATTTTCATCAGCTTCCCATATCCAGTCGGTGGTGGTTTCCGCCACGTCTCTGAAACGGCATTCGCTGCTGTAAAGCGCCTGCTGGCTTTGTGCCAGCAGAAAATGACTTTCATCGCTCATGCGCGCCCTGCGCAGGACGTTTTTCATCAGCATAAATGCCGTCAACAGGGTGGCAAACATCAGCAATACCAGTGCCGGAAGTATGCAGATCACCAGCGCCTCGCCGGGATTATCACTCTGCCATGTAAAAATGACCGGGCCATCAAGCGCAGGGAGCTCAAGCTGGTTGCTGCTTCCTGCTACAGTTGAGCTTTGTGGCCGGAGAACATGGGCATCCTGGATGCCGTATTCAAGGGCCATCTTACTGAGTTTATCCGGAGTAAGTCTGTCGGCGAAGATCATTAAAGACCGGGGGCCGTCATCCGTGACGACGCTGCTATCACCGCCGGGAGTGATCCATGCGGCGCTCAGGATGGTTACCTGCCCCTCAGAGACGACCAGGCTGGAAACGGCTTTTCCGTCTGATTCAGCAAGCTGCTGTTTCAGATAAGGGACAGGATCTTTACCCAGCCATGTTCCAATTAACTCGAGGTGCAGCTGACCTTTCAGCACGCTGTAACGCGTTTGTCCGTCCGGTGAGACAACAAAGATGCCTTCATAGTGAAAGGTATGATAGAGCGACTCACCCAGGTTTTGATTATCCCAGGCCCAGCGGGTATTGGTCGTCAGATGAAGATTTTTCCAGGCTTCACCCCAGTCGGCGTTATCGGTGATATGAGAGTTATTAATCTCCTGACGATTTTCAATCGCTTTCGCCATAAGCAGACGGCTGTGGTCATCCTCATGATGATTTTGACTATTTGCTATATAGAACAGTGCAATTATGGCCACAAGGAAAGAGAGAGCAAGTAGCAGCAGCATCAGTATCATGGGCTGTTTTACCAGCCCACTGGTCTGACCGTCGAGGATAATGTCCGATTGAGTTGATTTTTGCATGCTTTAAGCCTGAAACTGGCAATGTTTAAAAAATGTAAGTTGAGATAATTCCCTGGTGATTTCTTTTTTAGTAAAAACCCTGGTGGTGGCGTTACTATAGAAATTGTATGTGTTGTTTCGGTAGAGCTATCTCAACAGATATAACAATTAAATATTGTGAAAAAGATCATATATGGTATTTTTATTTTTAATCATATTCACCTTATTATCTCCTGCTTTACTATTTCATCGATGAGTCATAGTTATCGTCAATTTTTTGCAGATCTTTATACCTGAAATTAAATATTTTTTATTGGGTAATTATTTCTTATCTTAAGGTTGTCTTAATTATATGCTGGCATAAATTAACTCACAAGAAGATTGAAATGTCTGTGCAGTAATGTGATCAACGTGCTCTTTCAACGTGATCTTTAGAGTTAGTATATTGGTAGCACCAGGGTTTTTTACATCTCTTTCTGTCACTCCTGACAGAGATAATTATCATTGAAAACATGAGTTTTTTTCTGGGTGAACCTTTGCTGGCGGGTCGCAACACGCCAGCAAAGGTTCCGCGTCATATCGACGAAGTCTGTATAACAATCAAAACAGGTGTTACTGCACAAATTGGGAGCATGTTATGAATATTACCAAGCGTTTACTGCTTGCATTCTCACTACTCATTTTTAGTCTGATAGTTACCAACGTAATTTCTATGTATTCGTTGTCTAATATTAGTCGGGATGCAAAGTACTTTCAGGAAAACTCGTTGCCGAGCATCATTTTAATCAATAATGAAATGAGGAAGGTCACAGACATTCGCTCTCAGCTGTATCTGCATGGTTTAACAGAAGACCCGGCAGAAATGACTGAAGTGAAAAATAAGTCACTGGCGCTTTACAGTGAGCTGCTGGGGATGCATCACCATTATCTTAATGATCTGACCTCTGATGAGAACGATCTTAGTCAGTCTAAAAAGACGCAGGCAGACCTTGAGAAGTTCGGCGAGGTTATGACCCAATATTTTAAAATTTCTGAATCTAATGACCGGGTTGCCATCGCGAAAGCAATGCAAAATGGTGGCCTGGTTGCCGGGCAAATTAGTCAACTGGTAGACGATTTTAAAGTACAGGTGGCCTACAATAACCAGCTGGTAACTGAAGCTAACCTCAAGAGCGGTCATCTGATTAATAATTCGATGACGCTTTCAGCGGTGGCCACGCTGCTGGCAACTTTAGTGCTGGGCGCGTTTGCCATCATGACGGTTCTGAATATAAAACGCCGCCTGAATTCGATGACTAAGGGTATCGTCTCCATCAGTGAAACGCTGGATTTAAGCCAGAGCCTGACTACCGGACGGCAGGATGAGATTGGCCTGACGGTCAGCGCGTTTAATCAGCTGGTTGCGCGTGTGGCGGAAGCGATGCAGATGGTCAGGGGAGCCTCCCATTCCGTCAGTGAATCTGCCGATGATATTTCTAAAGGCAATGATGAGCTCTCTGCCCGTACTGAACAGCAGTCAGCCGCCGTGGTTGAGACGGCTGCCAGTATGGAGGAACTGAGTTCAACGGTGAAACAGAATGCTGACAATGCGCAGCTGGCCAGCCAGCTTGCCGCCACAGCAGCAGACACTGCTTTGTCAG